>DCWG01000125.1 GCA_002327525.1 Gammaproteobacteria bacterium UBA2168
CTGGCCCGCTATCGGGGCACCCGCATCCGGCGGTAGCAGGACGGCGTTGTCGTCGTAGAAATCACCAAGCGTGTGCAGATTGCCCGTGGGCCAGGTTTCGTTGAGCAAACGGATGTGCTGTTCGGCGGCGTTCAATACGGAGTTCCTTCCGAGCATCAGGGCTCTGTTGGTGCGACCGACCGATTTACGCATCGGAGGGCGTTCAGGACCGTGACCCGTGTCGAATTCCGCGCAATACCAGAGAGGACGTTTGTGCCGGACAGCCGCACGTCCGGTCGCAATGAAGCGGTGAACCGAAACGGACAGAGACGGATGAGATTCATCCTTCGTGGCCTCGCTGCCATAGTTGGCTTGTTCCTGGTGCTGATGGTGTTGCAGTGGGTCGCCTCCGAGTCCGGTGAGGTAGTGGTGGTCACCACGACGTCTGTCGCCGGTGAGGCGGGTGAAACGCACTTGTGGGTGGTGGATCTGCAAGGGTCGAGTTGGCTCAGATCGGGGTGCCTGGGTCAGGATGGTATAAACGAGTCACCGAGAATTCCGAAATAACGGTAGAAAGAGGCAGAGTGAGTACTAACGGTCTTGCCATATCATTGTCGGAGCAGCGTGTTGAGATCAATAGACTGATGCGCGAGAAGTATGGATGGGCAGATGCGTTTATCGCCCTTATGTTCGGCCGGGAGGAGGCTATTCCGTTGCGCCTGGACCCGCGCTGATCGGCATCTGCGCGCCTGGCCAGGTTTCGAGAGGCTCATCGGGCAGTGTCTGCAGACGTTCGTGGCGGGCAGTGACGATAAATCCGCGTGCCAGGTAGTTCGGCAACGCAGCAGGATGGTCCAGGGAACAGGTGTGCAGCCAGACACGCCCGTCGCCGAACTGGCGTGCTGCCGCGATGGCATCGGCGAGCAAACTCCCACCCAGGCCGCGGCCGATGAAAGAGGGCAGTAGCCCGAAATAGGCGATCTCCACGCGGCCGTCCGGTTCCCGGTGCAGTTCGAAGTAACCGACAGGCGTGGCGCGCTTGTAGGCGACACGAGTGCTGACTGCCGGATCAGACAGGTATTCGAGCCACTGCTGATAGGTCCATTGGAGGCGTTCGTACCAGTACCAGCGATAGCCCACGCTCACGTACAAAAACCGGCTGAGTTCGGGGCAGGGCTCCTCGCTTTCCCGCAACCTGTAGGCGCGCCTGGCAGGCGCACTGACGGGGTGTTCGCGCGGCAGTTCCAGGTCGTGGATGAGAATCTGTTCCCGGGTGGTCACAATGGCAGGGAAGGGCCGTGTCGGTACACCACCTCACCATCCTCCTCGTCTGTCTCATGCACGAAATTGAGCGAGGAAAAAAAGCTGCGGGCCACGTCGTTTTCAGGCCGAAAGCTGAGGTAGATGGTCTCGATTCCGCGGTCAGTCAGTTCCTGCATCAGAGCCAGCATGGCCCGTCGGCCGTAGCCCTTGCTCTGATGAGGGGCATCGATCATCAGCCGGTGTATCGATGCGACACGCGGATTGTGGATCTCGTGCATCACGAATCCCACCAGTACACCACCCCCGAAGATAGCCTGTGGCACCATGGCGGGTTCTGCCGACGCCTGATCGAGCAAGCGGCGGTTGCTGGCGATGAAGCTCTGCTGATGTTCGTACACGCCAAGGCTCTCCACATCAGAGCGAAGGGCATTGCTCACGGGCTGAAAATCGATACCATGCTCTGCGCCGGATCCGGCCAGAGGATTGTTCATGTCCCTCAGTTTGACGGGATGACCGTCGATCTTGTCTTCATATTCCGCCCACAGCAGCACATCGTAGATGTCGCGCTTCGCCTCACGTACGTAGTGCTCGAACATACTGATGCTGCCACCGGCCAGGTACAGCACTGCCCTTGCGGGCCGGTTGTCACTAATGCCCGCGTCAGACAGCACCTCGATGATGCGTGCAGGGTCCTCAAAGTGGTGCCGGATGTGATGGACGATGTCGTGCGCGAAGCGCGGCGTGTTCACGGGAAGGCACCTCCCGCGCAGTCGATGAATCGGCAAACGATCAAGGGTTGAACTCGATGATGGGCCGCAGCTCGTTGGAGCCGGTCAGGAAGCGGCCGCGCCGCGCCCGGGGTTTCGGTGTGGCGGTTGCGCTCTTCGTCGGTCAGACCCTTCCACACACCTTCCATGTGGTTGAAGTTGATCAGGTACTCCATGCATGGTGCTCCATTAGGATTCGGGATTGCGCATTGCGTAGGAAACGACTCGATAGAACGTGAGTCCCGTGACGATGACCAGGGTGGTCACGCCGACCATGTAGTAAGGAATCGGGCTGTGGTCGTCCAATGCGGAATACACCTGTACGCAGGCCGCGCCCAGCAGCAGCGCGATGGACAAAAGGAAAAGCGTGAATTCCGTGATCTGAGATCTGTTGAGTCGATAGGATGGTATGAAGCGCACGGCAATCATGAAGCTGACTGCACCCGCCAGTCCCAACTGGCTGATACGAAAGGCCAACAGCTCAGGAACTCGCGTCGCAATGACGAGCAGCGGCAGCAGACTGAAGAACCCACTCAAAAGCCCGAGAGTCAACAGGTTGGTCACCCTGATGCGTTGTCCGGGGCTATGCGCGCGCGGTCCGAACAATACGAGCGCGGCAGCAAAACCGATGAGTGCGACGCTCAGGAGGCACAACAACGCCAGTATGTATGTATAGTTCATGAAGCCGATTCCCTGAATAGCAGTGATCTACGATGGTCTCTGGCGGCCGTTCCCGTCCTCTACTGCGCCTGGTCTTCTGCTCGCAACGCCCGGATATCCCCGGCGTTGAGGCCAGGCAGAGCATCCTTGCGCAGATACCAGGAAGCCTGATGCTCTATGTAGATGTGGCGGTCGGGGGAGTACCCGGGCAGTTCGTCGAATAGCCCGGCTGCGATTTCTATTTCTTCGCCCGGTGGGTGTGGGTTGGGTACCGGGGCGCCGCAGTGCGCACAAAAGTGAACGCCATAGGCGGGTGGCTCGTGTTCCAGGGGACACTGGTAATAGCGGATGCAAGCCTCGCCCGCGATGAGGCGAAAATCCCGGGTATCGAGCCTGATGCCGGGCATGAACGGGCCGCCACTCACCTTGCGGCACTTTGGACAGTGGCAAAGCTCCAGCGGGCCTTTGACGCGCAGGGCCTCGAATCGCACCGCGCCGCACAGGCAGGAGCCGGTCAGGGATTTGTGTGCGTTCATGACAGGATCTCCGAGCTCAGCAGCACCAGGTGGTCGATCGCCTTTATGGATATGCTCATGTCACTTCACCGACACAAATGTCGCGCACGTGCTCCATGGTCATCCCCTGTGCCCATGTGGAGGCCTATGTTACTCTCGCTATCGTCAGTCGGAAAAGCGGTCGGTCACAGCGCCCAGGCTGGCAGAACTCACCAGGTGGGCGTACTTGGCGAGCGTACCGGCCACCGCGTACGGCTCCGGTTGCTTCCAGAGAGCGCGGCGTCTCTCGAGTTCCTCATCGCTCACATCCACGTTGATCTCGCGGCTTTGCGCATCGATACGGATCGTATCCCCGTCTTCGAGCAACCCAAGGGGTCCGCCGTCGAACGCCTCGGGTGTGATGTGGCCGATCACGAATCCGTGTGAGCCTCCCGAGAAGCGCCCATCCGTGATGAGCGCAACTTTGTCCGACATGCCGCGACCGTTAATGGCGCTCGTTGGAGAGAGCATTTCGCGCATTCCGGGGCCACCCCGCGGTCCTTCGTACCGCACGACCACCACATCGCCCGCCACCACCTCACCGTCCAGGATGGCCTGCATGGCGGCTTCCTCACCGTGGTAGCAACGCGCGGTTCCGGTGAAGGCAAGGCCCTCATGCCCGGTGATCTTGGCCACCGCTCCCTCTGGTGCGAGGTTGCCGTACAGCACCACAAGGTGGCTGTCGGGTTTGATGGGATCTGATAATGGATGCACGATCTGCTGCCCATCCGGATAGGGTTTCACGTCGGCGAGATTCTCGGCAAGAATTTTGCCTGTTACCGTCATGCACTCCCCGTGCAGGAGCCCCGCGTCGAGCAAGGTCTTCATCAGAGGCTGGATGCCGCCGATGGCGATCAGCTCACTCATGGAATAGTTGCCCGCCGGGCGCATATCGGCAAGCACCGGGACGCGTTGACCGATACGGGTGAAATCATCCAGCCGCAGATCGACACCGGCTGCGGAGGCGATGGCCAGCAGGTGCAGCACCGCGTTGGTTGAACCTTCCAGGGCGATCACGACGGTAATCGCGTTCTCGAATGCTTCCATGCTGAGGATGTCGGACGGTTTGATGTCATGGTCGATCAGGTTGGCGACCGCGGCACCCGCGTTGTAGCTGTCGTTGCGCTTGGCATCCGAAATCGCCTCCTGTGCTGAGCTATTCGGCAAGGACAGGCCCAGGGCTTCGATGGCCGAAGCCATTGTATTGGCCGTGTACATGCCGCCGCAGGATCCGGCGCCAGGTATGGCGGTTGATTCCACCTCCTTGAGCTCGAGTTCGGATACTGTACCGGCAGAGAAGCCACCCACGGCCTCGAATACGGAGATGACGTCGCGGCGCTCCTTGCCGGGCTGGATGGTGCCGCCGTAGACGAACACGCTCGGGCGGTTGATCCGCGCCATGGCCATCGCACAGGCAGGCATGTTCTTGTCACAGCCACCGATCGCGACAAAGCCATCGAAGCCCTGAGCGACGACGACGGTTTCTATGGAATCGGCGATTACCTCGCGGGAGACCAGCGAGTAGCGCATGCCGGCCGTGCCCATGGAGATACCGTCCGACACCGTGATGGTGTTGAACAGTACACTCTTCACACCTGCCTCGTCGGCGCCCATCGCAGCAGCGTCCGCTAGCTGGTTGACGTGCATGTTGCAGGGCGTAACCATGCTCCAGGTGGACGCGATGCCGACCTGGGGTTTCGCGAAGTCTTCCTCCGTGAAGCCCACGGGGTAGAGCATGGCCCGACTCGGTGCCTGGGCGACGCCGTCCACGATCTGAGATGAGTAGCGTCGTTTGTCAGTCATGATGTCGTGTCCGAAGAGTGGGGAGTGATCTTCTTGATGAGTATCTGCGAGTTTCGCTGGTAGTTGTACAGCTCCTGGCGCGGTGCTGGAAGCTCAGCGATATCGCCGGCCTTGAATCCCTGCTCCACGAACCAGTCGCGCGCCTGAGTGGTCAGGACGAAGAGCTGGGTAAAGCCACGCTCAATAGCCAGTTGCTCGGCGCTGACCAACAGGCGGCGGCCGATGGCACCCGCGCGGTGTGAGGGATGAACCGCAACGCAGGCGAGCTCCGCGTGCTCACCGGCCGGATAGATCGCGCAGCAGCCGATGACGAAACCATCCAGTTCGGCCACCAGAAAGTGATGGATCTCCTGTTCCAGAACGTTGCGGGAACGCTTGACCAGCGTGCCGGCTTCCTCGAGCGGGCGGATGAGTTCGACGATGTCGCCTACGTCCTCCGTAGTGGCCTGTCGAATGGTGCGCATGTCCTGTTCCACCACCTGGGTACCAACCCCATCGGCCGTGAAGAGCTCGGCAAGCAGCGCGCCGTCCTCGGTGTAACCGACCAGCTGTCCGCTACTCACCCCTTCGCGCACCGCGCGCAGCAAGGCTCTGGCATGCCCTCGGGTGGTGGCCTGAGGCAGCGTGTCGACGTCGAGTTGCGAGGGTGTGAGACTCGATAACCGGCGCCCCTCCTCATCGGTGAGGAACGGTGCTTCATCGAAAATGATCAGTTTCTCAGCCCGCAGTGCAACGGCCACGCGTTCCGCTACTTCCTCTGCGGCCAGATTGAAGGTCTCGCCCGAAGGCGAATAGCCGATGGGCGAGAGCAGCACAATGGAGCCGTTTTGCAGGTACGTGCGGATTGCTTCGGTGTGAACTCTCCGGACCTGGCCGGTGAGCTGGTGGTCTACCCCGTCGAGTACGCCGATGGGGCGTGCCAGAAGGAGGTTGCCGGAAACCAGCTTCACGTCGGTATTGTGTAAAGGGCTCGATGGCAGCCCAGTGGAAAATGCCGCTTCGAGACGTGCACGTTGCTGCGCGCAGGTGCCGACGATGTCGGTCATCACACCCGGCTCCGTGATACGCCTGCGCACACCTGCGTGAGTGTGAAAGCGGGCTCCGGGTATGGCGGTATCGATTTGCGGTCTCGCACCGTGCACCAGCACCAGATGCACACCCAGGACGTGCAGTAAAGTCAGGTCGTGCACGATGTTGATGAGATTCTCGTGTGCCAATGCCTCGCCGCCGAGCAGGACCACGAAGATCTTGCCGCGGTGAGCGCTAATGTACGGCGTGGAGTCGCGAAACCAACGCGCGTACGTACTGTGGGTCGTTTCTGACATGTTCAACGGATCCGCCCTCACGGCCGCTATCGCAGGGGCCGCGCATTGTACAGCATCATCCGTCGGTGCTTACAGCCAGTCAGGCGGGCCTGCAATATCGCTCGATAACCTGCTTGAGCACCCGTGTTGCCGGTTCTATCTGGTTGTGCTCGAGGTATTCGTTCGGCTGGTGGGCCTGATCGATGCTACCTGGGCCGAACACCACGGTTTCCATGCCGAGCCCTTGCAGAAAGGGCCCTTCGGTACCGAAGGCCACCGTGCCAGGAGCGTTGCCGGACAGCCTGCTGAGGGTTTGTACCAGATCGCCGTTGACGTCCGTCTCGAACGGGGAGATTGGCGGGTAGAAGGGTTCGGCGGCGAGTGGCATATCGTGTGCCACAGCGATGACGTCTATCCGCCGTCTGAGCTCGGCAAGTATTGCATCGCAGTCCATGCCGGGTAACAGGCGCAGATCGATTTGTAGCTCCGCGTGATCGCAGATGCGATTCGGGCTGTCGCCCGCTCGCAGGCAGCCAAGATTCAGGGTGGGAATGTCGACCTCGAATCCGGGATTGCGATAGCGTTCGGCGAGCTCCTGTCGAAACGAGATGAGAGCACCCATGACGACGTGCATGGCGTCCAGCGCGTTGCGACCCAGATCAGGATTGGAGGAGTGTCCGGATGAGCCCTGCAAGCTGATCGACAGCATCATCATGCCCTTGTGCGCATACACGGGAATCAGCCCCGTGGGTTCCCCGATAATGGCGCAGGCTGCCCGGGGACGGCCTTTTTCCAGCAGAAACCGACCGCCTGCCATCGTCGACTCTTCGTCAGCGGTTGCAATGATGGTGAGCGGTGCAGCCAGTCGCGCTTCGGCGTAATCTTTGGCGGCGCGCAGTGCAACCGGAAAGAAACCTTTCATATCGCAGCTGCCAAGGCCATAAAATCGGTCATCACGGTCGGTGATATCAAAAGGTGAACACTGCCAGGCATCTTCGTCGAAAGGCACGGTGTCGGTGTGCCCGGAGAGAACGACGCCTCCGGGACCGGAACCAAGTGTCGCCACGAGATTGGCCTTGCCGTGGCGGTGACCGTCGAGGGAAGGGATGGGCGTGACCTCGACCGAGAAGTTCAGATCGACAAGCCAGGTGGCCAGCGCGTCTATCACGCCCAGATTGCTCTGGTCCGTGTCCGGACAGGTGCAGCTGATCGAAGGTGTGCCGATCAGCGTGCCGAGCATCTCTTTGAAAGACGGGAGCGTCATATGCGACCTCGCGGTGCGGCCGGCGATTGTCCTTTTTCGAGTGGACCGGATCCAGTTCGCTGGAAAACGTCAATCCTGGGAAGTGGGAGCGACGCGCAGCACTTCTGAAATAGTGGTGTGTCCGGCGCCGACTTTCTGCGCACCCGCGAGACGCAGGGTGCGCATATCGTCCTGCATGGCGAGCTTGCGCAGGCTCTCGATGTCGGTATCGCCCTTGATCGCACTGTGAACTCTCTCGGTCAGTGGTAGTAGTTCGTAGATTCCCATGCGGCCGAGGTAGCCGGTATCACGGCACTCGAGACATCCCGCCGGGCTGAACACGCGCTCCGGCGGTTTGGCCTTGTACGGATTTGTCAGCAGGCGCCACGCATCCGGATCTACGGCTTCTTCCTGCTTGCAATGCGGACAGAGCGTGCGAATTAGGCGTTGAGCCATCACGCCGAGTACGGTGGCCTTGATCATGTATGCCGGGACACCGAGGTCGATGAGGCGGGTGATCGCGGTAGGCGCATCATTCGTATGCAGGGTCGAGATCACCAGATGTCCGGTGAGCGCGGCCTGAATGGCCATCTCGGCGGTTTCCAGATCGCGAATCTCACCAATCATGATGATGTCGGGATCCTGACGCAGTAGCGCACGCACACCGGAGGCGAAACTGACATCAATGTTGTGCTGTACCTGCATCTGGTTGAAGGCTGGCTCCACCATCTCGATCGGATCCTCGATCGTGCATACGTTCACCTCGCTGGTCGCGAGCTGCTTGAGTGAGGAGTACAGTGTCGTGGTCTTGCCTGAGCCCGTGGGTCCTGTGACGAGGACGATGCCGTTGGATGCCGTTGTCATGCCCTCCCAGCGCTCGTAATCCTGTCCGGTGAGCCCCAGCTCGTTGAAGCTGCGCAGCAGCACTTCGGGATCGAAGATGCGCATCACCATCTTCTCGCCGAATGCCGTTGGCAGAGTGGACAGCCGCAATTCTACTTCGTCCCCGTCGGAGCTCTTGGTCTTGATGCGGCCGTCCTGGGGTCGTCGTTTCTCCGCTACGTCCATACGGCCGAGAATCTTCAACCGGCTGGTTACGGCAGCGTTCACCGCAGCAGGAAGCTCGTACACGTGATGCAGAATGCCGTCGATACGAAAACGGATCAGGCCCTTTTCGCGGCGGGGCTCGATGTGGATGTCGCTGGCACGTTGCTCGAACGCATAGCCAAGCAGCCAGTCGACGATATTCACAACGTGCGCGTCGTTGGCGTCAGGTGATTTGAGCTGGCCGAGTTCAAGCATCTGCTCGAAATTGGCCACACCCGAGAATTCCAGCCCCTCGCTTTCGGCGCGCGCCACAGAGCGCGACATGGTGTAGAACTCTAGCGCGTAGCGGCTGATGTCAGCAGGATTACTCACAACGCGGCGGATGCGGCGGCCGCGTAGCGTCTGCGTGAGCATACCCTCCCACTGAAACATGAACGGCTGGGCGCTGGCGATGACCACCTCGTCGTCGGTTACCTCCACGGCGAGGATGTTGTGGCGCTGGGCAAACGCGTAGCTCATCACCTCCGTGACGGCGTTGACATTGATGTTCAGGGGATCGATGCGTAGATAGGATTGGTTGCTCGCCTTGCACAGCCACGTGGTGAGAGTCTCGAGATCCAGTTTCGCGCCGGGTTGCAGTCGATTCTCGTACTCACGGTCTGCAACGATCTCCAGAGGATGCAGATTCAGTTCGCGCTTGGTGCGCGGTGCGATCAGGATGTCTTCCGCCTGGCGCTGGCCGATGTAACCTGCGTTCACCAGTTCGTCGAGAACGGCGGGGAGGTCCAGGAGCGTCTCGTCGGCTATTGTGGCGCCGAATGGGCTTGGCGTCGGCACGGTGCTACTGCCGAGCTCGCCGTCGTTCGAGGAAGCCGGCTCGTTTGCTGAATCCCCTTTCGGGGCGGTCGTGGCCACTAGGTGTTCGTCCTTGTGCGCGCCGTTGCGGCAGTTAAGTCCAGTAAATAGGGATTTGCAACCGGATTAGTGGAAGAGTTTCACGGTGTGCGGCATCGCCCTGAGCGCATTCACAAGCCGCGAACGCTGGGCGTGACGCGGTCAGGGCCGTATGCTCGACGATGGGCAAATGCCTCTACGGTAGTCCTAGATGATGGATACAGCAGATAATCTGACAGAAGAGCTGGCCGAGTCTGCCGAGCGTTTCATGCGCACGAGAGGGCTCGCGCTGACAGCGGAATCAAGGCGCGTGTTTGCATTGTCAGACTTCGCTCGGCGCGTGGTCGAGCGGCAGCAGGATTGGTTCGAAGGGGCCTGTCGGGATGGCTATTTCGGGGAATTCTGGCCGCAGGAAAGGCTGCGGTCGCGTTTCTCAGCAGAGCTCGATGCGATTGTCGGGGTGAGTGGGGACATGCAGGTGCTGCAATCGGCACTGCGCCAGTTCAGAGCTCGCGAGCAGCTGCGCATCGTCTGGCGGCACCTGATGCGTGCGGCCGATGTGGCGGAAACCATGGCCAGCTGCTCGGTAATGGCTGACGTCGTGATCGACGCCACGCTCAAGGCGATAGCACCCTGGGTGATTGCGCGCTTGGGCGAACCCCGGGCGGAAGGGGGAGGAAGTACTCCGGTGCCGCCGGTGGTGTTCGCCCTCGGCAAACTGGGCGCGCGGGAGCTGAACCTGTCATCTGATATCGATCTGGTGATGGCCTACCCGGTGGCCGGGAAGACCACAGCGGGGCGTACCAACCAGCAGTATTTCGTCGCGCTCGCTCAGGCCCTGATAGAAGCGCTGGATCCGGTAACCGCGGATGGCTTTGTTTTTCGTGTCGATTTGCGGCTGC
The DNA here is from genome assembly GCA_002327525.1 of Gammaproteobacteria bacterium UBA2168. Lineage (GTDB taxonomy): Bacteria > Pseudomonadota > Gammaproteobacteria > Pseudomonadales > Azotimanducaceae > JASLQO01. The sequence continues at coordinate 10,417 of DCWG01000125.1, forward strand.
GACCTTATGGAGGCAGCGGCCCGCTCGCCATGCATTTCGCGGCGATGGAGCAGTACTTCGAGACACAAGGTAGGGATTGGGAACGCTATGCGTTCATCAAGGCTCGACCCTGTGCCGGTGACATAGAGGTGGGCGAACGCTTCCTCGGTGTGCTGCGGCCGTTCATCTACCGGCGCTACCTGGACTACGGGGCAATCGACGCGCTCCGGGACATGGCTTCGCGGCTCACCCAAGAGCGCGGCAATCGCCGGGATGTGAAGCTGGGCGCTGGCGGTATCCGCGACATCGAGTTCCTGGTGCAGCTTGAGCAGTTGATCTTCGGCGGACGCGAACCGGCACTCCAGCATCGGCAGTTGCTCACCGTGCTCGCCACGCTCGGTAGCAGTGGTCACTTCCCGCCCGCTGAGGTGCGCACGCTGGAGCAGGCTTACCTGTTTTTACGGGACACAGAACACAGTATTCAGGCCGAGGATGACCGGCAGACTCAGATGCTTCCGGACACCGAGGTAGGTCGGGAACGCGTGGCCCGCGGCCTGGGATTCGAGTCCTTGGAAGCATTCTCAAAGTCGCTCGAGGATCATCGGCGGGCCGTGGCTGCTATTTTCGAAGACGCCGTGCGGCCACCGCAGGTGAGTTCAGTCACAAAGGTTTGGCCCGATGGCGATGCCGCCGCGCTGTCGAACGCCGGCTTTGACGATCCCAGGCGAGCACATGACGCCATGGCAAGCCTGCGCACTGCGCTTTCGCGTCCGTCCGTCGGCAAGGAAGGCAGGACACGCCTAGACGCTCTGATGCCGGCGCTGCTCGATGCCGTTCTCGCACAGCGCGAGGGGTCGGCCGAAGTGATCGAGCGCGTCGTCTCGCTGATCAAGGTGGTACTTCGCCGTTCGTCTTATCTCGTGTTACTGAGGGAGAACCCCGCGGTGGTGCAGAGATTGGTACGGCTGGTGGGCGAGAGCCGGTGGCTGGCGGAAGAACTGGTACGTCAGCCGGTGTTTCTCGACACACTGCTCGATATTCGGGAACGTGTCGCCACGCCCGAACGCACAGAACTCGAACGCGAACTCAACCAACAGATACCACCGGGCAGTGACGAGGAAGCAGTGTTCGAGGGATTGCGCTTGTTCAAGGAGAGTCATGTGTTCAAGGCGGCGGTCGCGGAGGTCGAAGGCGAACTGCCGCTGATGCAGGTGTCGGACTATCTGACTTATCTGGCCGAGATCATTCTCGAGGCAGTACTCGAATTCGTGTGGCGACAGATGGCTGAGGCGGCGCCGGAAGACGAGCGGGCTTTCATCATCGTGGGGTACGGCAAGCTTGGCGGTCTGGAGCTGGGACCGGGGTCGGATCTCGATCTCGTGTTCATCCACGACCTTGCCGGCGAATCTGCACAGTTCTTGCATCGTCTGGTGCGCAAGCTGCTGCATATGCTGACGGTGCCAACCTACTTCGGACCGCTGTACGAGGTGGACATGCGACTGCGACCGTCAGGCAACTCCGGGACCATGGTGTCCAGCCTGGATGCGTTCAGGCGCTATCAGACGGCACAGGCCTGGAACTGGGAGCATCAGGCGCTGGTGCGTGCACGGGTCGTGGCGGGTGATGCGGAATTGGGCCGGCGATTCGCCGACGTGCGCCGTGACATCCTGTGTCAGGTGCGCGATGAGGCCTCTGTCAGGCGAGCCGTGGTCGAGATGCGCGAGCGCATGACACGCCATGACGCTCTCGGACAGCAGTCGGCCGCGGAGCTCAAGCGAGGTGCGGGCGGTATCGTCGATATAGAATTTATGGTGCAATATCTCGTTTTAGCCTGGGCGCACCGCTATCCAGCCCTTGCCTTGTACACGGACGACGTGCGCATCCTGGAAGTGGCGGGCACTACCGGCGTGCTCCATGGCGAGCAGGCACAGGCACTCACCGATGCTTATCTGGCCCTGAGGGTTCAGTGGCACCGCAACGCGCTGGAGCTCGGAACCCTAGGCGGTGACGAGACGGCACTAGAGGAACACCGTCTGCGTGTACGCGATATTTGGCGTGAGCTGATGGAATTAGCTGGGACACGGACAGAGCATTGAAGTAACGAGGTAGCGTACATGTCTGAAGAGAGCTTCGCGGATCGGGACGGCTGGATCTGGCTGAACGGCCAGCTCGTTGCGTGGCGTGATGCGAAAGTGCACATGCTGACACACACGCTGCACTATGGGCTCGGCGTATTCGAGGGCGTGCGTGCGTATGCAACGCCGAAAGGCTCGTGCATTTTTCGTCTGCACGATCACACCGACCGGTTATTTGATTCGGCCCACATCCTGGGTATCGAGATTCCCTACAGTAAGGATGAGGTGAACGAGGCCCAGCGCGAGACCTTCCGCGCCAATGAACTCGATGAGGGCTATTTACGCCCGATGGTGTTTCTCGGCTCAGAGGCGATGGGATTGCGGGCCAAGGGAGTGTCGATCAATCTATCCATCGCAACCTGGCCCTGGCCCGACTACATGGATGCCGACTCCCGGGAGAAAGGCATCAAGGTCCGCACTTCTTCCTATACCCGCCACCACGTCAACATCACGATGTGCAAGGCGAAGGCCAACGGTAACTACATTAATTCCATTCTCGCGCTGCACGAAGCGCTGGACAGTGGCTGCGACGAGGCGCTGCTACTCGACAACGAGGGGTACGTGGCGGAAGGCAGCGGCGAGAACGTATTCATCGTGCGCGACGGCGTGCTGCATACGCCCGAACTCACCTCCTGTCTCGATGGCATCACACGCAGCACCGTCCTCGCGCTGGCGAAAGACGAGGGTCTAGACATCATCGAGCGTCGCATCACACGCGATGAAGTCTATATCTGCGATGAGGCGTTCTTTACCGGTACGGCTGCTGAAGTACTGCCGATACGCGATTTGGATGGGCGAACCATCGGTGACGGCAGGCGGGGGCCCATCACCGGGCGGCTGCAGACTCTATACTTCGACCAGGTTCGTGGTCGACGTAACGTGTATCCGGACTGGTTGTCTCAGGTATAGCGATCTTCGCTACATCGATACCGGGCGTGCGGAGCGCAACCGGAGTATGAGCGAGGTGTTGAACGATATAGACGAGGATAGATGAAGATCCTTCTGGTCGCGCCGTCCTGGGTGGGCGACATGGTCATGGCGCACACCCTGGTCCAGGTGTTGGTCGAGCGCCATCCCGGCGCTCATATTCATGCGCTAGCCCCTGCTGCTACCGTTGCGCTGGCGGGGCGCATGCACGGGATCGATGCAGCCAGTCTGCTGGATGTAGGCCATGGCGAGGTGGGTTGGACCAGGCGCCGGGAGGCGGCGGGACGCTTTCGTGGATTCGATGCCGCCTACGTGTTGCCCAACAGTCTGAAATCGGCGCTCGTGCCGTTGTTTGCGCGCATACCGAAACGAATCGGGTGGTCCGGAGAGGCGCGCTACTTGCTGCTCAACGATCGACGAACGCTGGATACTCGGCGTCTGCCGCTCATGGTCGAGCGCTTCATGGCTCTCGGCCTGGAACCCGGGGAATCGTTGCCCGAACCCTATCCACGACCTCGCCTGGTGGTGGACGAAGACAATCGTACAGCGGTGTGCCATCGCCTGGGACTGGACGTGCGCCAGGATGCCTCCAGTGATGTCGTGGCCCTGTGCCCCGGCGCTGAATTCGGCCCTGCAAAGAGGTGGTCCGCGGCGCACTACGCCGAAGTGGCAGGATTCGCGCTCACTGCCGGGGACGATGTCTGGTTGTTCGGTTCTCCCGGAGAGGCCGCAGTCTGTGCGGAGATCGAGTGTCTTGCACCAGGAGTCACGAACCTGGCGGGACGCACGTCGTTGCTCGATGCTATCGATCTGATGTCGCTTGCCCGCACCGTGGTGTGCAACGACTCGGGGCTCATGCATGTCGCTTGTGCGCTTGAGCGAAAGGTCGTAGCCGTCTACGGTTCCACTTCACCTGGGTTCACACCACCGCTCGGAGAAGACGTGGTCGTATTGCGGGAGTCCCTCGATTGCAGCCCATGTTTCGAGCGCGAGTGCCCGCTGGGCCATATGAACTGCCTGAACAGCCTCGCGCCGAAGCGTGTCATCGAGGCATTGTCTTGAAAGTGCTGCTGGTCAAGATGTCCTCCCTGGGTGACGTGGTGCATGCGCTGCCAGGGGTAACGGATGCGGCACGTCACGGTGTGCGCTTTGACTGGGTCGTGGAGGAAGACTTCGCGGACATCCCGGCATTACACCCTGCCGTGGAGGAGGTTATTCCCATCGCCTGGCGACGGTGGCGGACATCCGCCTGGCGGTCGCGCTCTGAGATGAGGACCTTCCTGTCACTACTGCGCGCGCGCCACTATGACCTCATTCTCGATACTCAAGGATTGATCAAGAGCGGCGTGGTCGCGCGCTTCGCACGAGGTGCGATACGTGCCGGGTACGATGGACAATCTGCCCGCGAAAGCATGGCCACGTGTTTCTACAACCGCCGTTTTAATGTGCCCACCGGCACGCATGCGGTGGTTCGCCAGCGCGAGTTGTTTGCCACCGCGTTGGGTTACCTGGCCAATGGCATTCCCGAGTTTGGTCTGGAGGTTCCTAGCGAACGTGTGGAAGATCAGGTAGTGCTGGCACATGGCACTACCTGGGAGAGCAAGGAGTGGCCGGAGCCCATGTGGATCGAATTGGCGCAGTCCATGCGCAGTGAAGGGCTGAGACCGGTTTTGCCCTGGGGCGACGATGAAGAATACGCGCGTGCTGAGCGCATTGCCTTGAGGTCGCGCGCGGAAATCCTGCCGCGGACAAACGTGGGTGGGCTTGTGAAGTTACTGGCCGGCGCCGGGGCTGTCATAGGTGTCGATTCAGGACTCACGCATCTGGCGGGCGCCCTGGGTACGCCCACGGTGGTCGTGTATGGTGCAACCGATGCGCGATTGACCGGTGCACGAGGTGCCGGGGTCCGCAACTTGTCCTCGACACTCGAATGCGCGCCGTGTTTACGGCGGACGTGCAGCCACGGTGGAGCAGCACTGATCAGAAACGGAGCACCGGTGACACCGGCATGCTTCGCGAGCGTGGCACCCGAACGAGTGTGGCAAACCCTGCAGGAGCTTATGAATGCACCTCGCATTCTGCATCTTTAAGTATTTCCCCTACGGCGGCATCCAGCGCGATCTGATGAAGCTGGTGGAGGAGTGTCGCGGTCGAGGAATGACCGTGCGGGTGTATGCGGCCAAGTGGAATGCGCCATTCCCACAAGGGCTGGATTTACGTCTGGCCCCCGTGCGCGCCCTCACCAATCACCGCCTGTACGAGCGTTTTGCCGATTGGGTGCGAGACGATCTCGCCGAATCGCCGGTGGATGTGGTGGTGGGTATGAACAAGATGCCGGGACTCGACGTTTATTACGCCGGAGATTCCTGTTATCTCGACAAGGCGAGTACACAGCGTGGCATCTGGTACCGAACGCTGCCGAGGTATCGTTCGTTCGTACGGGCGGAGCGTGCTGTGTTCGATACGGGAGTGGATACGGAAATTCTCACTATATCGGCGCGGCAGAAATCCACGTTCAGGCGCTACTACGCTACCCCTGCGGAGCGCTTCCACGAATTGCCGCCCGGGATCGAGCGCGACCGGGTTGCACGGGAAGATGCCGAGGCGGTGCGCGCCGAGTTTCGCGCTGAGTTCGGGATAGGTGAGCAGGAGCAGCTGCTGCTGTTTGTGGGATCTGGATTCGTGAAGAAAGGTCTCGACCGCACCCTGCTCGCGTTGAAGGCGCTACCGCGCCGACTGTATAGAAATACCCGTCTGTTCGTGATCGGAGAGGACAACGCAGATCCGTTCATGAGACTCGCGCGGCGCCTCGGCGTCGATACGCAAGTCACTTTCTTCGCCGGTCGTGCGGATATCCCGCGTTTTCTGTTTGCCGCGGACGGGTTGCTGTTGCCGGCTTACGACGAAAACGCCGGTATGGTGATACTCGAAGCGATGATTGCCGGTTTGCCGGCGCTGGTGAGTGGCAACTGTGGGTACTCGCCTTATCTGAGGGAGGCCGATGCAGGCATTGTAAGTGCGGAACCGTTCGACCAGGGCGCGTTCGATACCGAACTCGTCGAACTACTGACTTCTCACGAACGCGCAGGCTGGTCTTCCAACGGGCGTGCACTGGCGCAGGCGGATATCTATTCGCTGGTGCCGCGGGCAGTGGACATCATCGCATCGGTCGGCGCCAGGGCGGAGCTGGTTGCCTTCTGTCTGTTCGCCTATTTCCCCTATGGTGGGCTGCAGCGTGATTTTTTGAAGGTAGCACTCGAGTGCGTGCAGCGAGGCTACCGTGTGCGCGTGTACGCGATGAGTTGGCAAGGCGGCGTGCCGGACGGTATCGAGTGGGTGCCCGTGCCGCAGAGCGGATTGACTAATCATCGCATCACGGCTCGCTTCGCACAGTGGGTGGCGGGTGACCTCGATCGGCGACCGGCGGATTGCGTGGTCGGCTTCAACCGTATTCCGGGACTTGACATCTACTACGCGGCCGATTCCTGTTTCGAGGAGAAAGCGAGAAGCCTGCGATCGCTGTGGTATCGATACACAGCTCGTTATCGGCTGTTTGCACGCTTTGAGCGGGCGGTGCTGGATCCAGGAGGTGACACGCGCATTCTCGTGCTTACCGAGCAGCAGCAGAAACAGTTTCAGGCGCACTACGCCACGCCGGACGAACGCTTCGATCTCATGCCGCCGGGTATCGGTACGGATCGCCGGCGCCCTGGAGATGCGGACACCGTTCGTAAGGAATTTCGTGCCGAATTCGAACTCCACCCCCAGGATCGCCTGCTGCTCCTGATCGGATCGGGTTTTGTGACCAAGGGTGTGGATCGGGCTATCAGGGCACTCGCAGCACTACCGAACGAGCGTGGGGTGCGTACGCTGCTGTTCGTCATCGGTGAGGACTCTGCGCGCCCCTTCGAGAAGCTGGCGGGTGATCTAGGCATCGGCGAGCGTGTGCGCTTCTTTCAGGGACGCGACGATGTGCCGCGTTTTCTGCAGGGCGCTGATCTAATGATCCACCCGGCGTATCTCGAGAGCGGGGGCATCGTGCTGCTTGAGGCCATCATTGCTGGACTGCCGGTGCTTGCGACGCAAACCTGCGGATTCGCTCCGCGTATCCTTCACGCGGACGCGGGCTGTCTGGTGCCGGATCCGTTCGAGCAGAAAAGGCTCGATGCCTTGTTGCAGGACGCGCTAGAAGACAGCGCGCGGCTGGCTCGCTGGTCCGCCAACGGCATTCGCTACGGCCAAAGCGCTGATCTGTATGCCATGGGGCCGAAAGCAGTAGACGTGATCGAGGCGCGTCTGAAGGAGCAGCGCAGTGTCTGAACTGTTCCTACGAGAGGATCTCGCCACTCATTTTGGCGGACTCGATGTGCTTGAGATAGCAGATCGTTTGCAGGGCGAGGTTTACCGACAGGTGGCTCGACGCCGCACTGTGCGCATGGAGATTGGTGGCCGTGCCTACTTCGCCAAGGTGCACGAAGGTGTCGGTTGGGGAGAGATTTTCAAGAACTGGATGGTTTTGAAGCCGGCGGTGATCGGAGCCGAGAACGAGTATCTCGCCTGCCTCCATCTCGAGGCCGCCGGTGTGAGGGCACCGACCGTCGCCGGGTATGGATCCAGTGACGGGGGTGCGGCGCAGCGCACTTCCTGGGTGATCTGCGATGAACTGGCCGGACATCTAAGCCTCGAGGATTTGGTAGCCGACTGGGAAGCACGAGCGCCAACCTCTTGTCAGGTGCACGCGCTGGTGGAGGGAGTGGCGTCCTTTGTCAGGAACCTGCACGGGGCTGGTGTGGTGCATAGGGATCTATACATCTGCCATCTGTTGATCGATCAGGCAGCGTGGCGGGAGGGTGAAGTGAAGCTCGCGGTGCTCGACCTGCACCGGGCGCAGATACACGATCGCATTCCCCGGGAATGGCTTCTCAGGGATCTGGCCGCGCTGTTGTTTTCAACACTGGATCTGGGTTTGAGCCGGTACGCGTGGTTGCGTTTCGTGCGGCGATATCGCGGCCGGGATTTGCACGATGTATTTGATGAGGAAGGCAAATTCTGGCGGTTGGTTCATGCGCGCGCGCAGCAGCTGTATAGAAAGGGCGAAAGCAAGGGTCTCGTGAGCGGGGCATTCCGGCAGTGACCCTGCTCGACGCGGAAGCGGTGGCAGCACTCGGTCGAAATCTACCGGCATCGATAGAAATTCCGGTGGACGGTGGCCGCTTCGAGGGGGGAGAGGTGTTGCGCATGTTGCCCGGGCGTCGGCTGGTGTTGGGAGGACGTTTCCAGGATCGCACGGCCGTGATGAAAGTGTTCGTCGGTCGGAACGCGCGGCGCTATTACGAGCGGGAGCGGCAAGGCCTGGGGATCCTGTCGGCAGCAGGTGTTCCGGTGCCCGAAGCCTTTTGGCAGGGTTCGGTGCCGGCACGGGGTTGGGGCATGATCAATGCCTGGGTGGAGGATAGCCGGCCGCTGGGTGATGAGGACTGGGAGCAGGCACCGGTGCTGGCCGCCGTGTTGGCGGTGCTCCACGATGCCGGAGCGACCCACGAGGACCCGCATCTCGGTAATTTCCTAGTCGCACCCCGGGGTGTTGTCTGTGTGGATGGCGATGGTGTACGACGAGGTGCGGGCCGTGTGACGGAGACCGGTGGACTCGCCAACCTGGCTCGGATGATCGCGCAGTATCCGCCTCGGCCGGATCAGGATCTCACCGGGGTATTGCACACCTACGAAAGGAAACGAGGGTGGGGGGTAAACGAAGACCGGTTGCAGCGGCTGACCCGGCATCTGAGCGCCGCGCGCCGCGAACGCACGGAGCGCTACCTGGACAAGACCCTGCGTGATTGCACGGAGTTCGCTGAGAGGCGCGTAAAGGGTTCGTGGCATATACACCGGCGTGACGCTGCCTCTGCCGATCTCATAAGTTTTCTCGAAGATCCGGATGCATGGCTCGCGGATGAGAGCCTGTTGAAGGATGGCAACTCGGCAACCGTGTACCGCACGCGCATGGCGGAGCGCTCGGTCATCGTTAAACGCTACAACATCAAGGGATTTGTTCATCGGGTACGGCGCTGGATCAAGCCGCGAGCGCGAATCGCCTGGCGCAACGGACACCGGCTTGCCTTCCTGCGCATTCCGACCTCCACCCCGATCGCGCTGGTCGAGGAGCGCACCGGCCCCCTGCGCGGACGGAGCTGGATCGTGATGGAGGACTGCGGTGACGAGGATTTGTTGGGTGTCGTCAACCTGGGTGGCTGGCAGAAAAACTGGCTCGACCAGGTGGCCCGAATCCTTATAACCTTCCGCGTTCTCGGTTTGAGTCACGGCGACATGAAGGCCAGCAACTTCCTGATTCTCGATGGCCTCGTCAGCATCGTCGACCTGGACGCCCTCGCAGAGGCGCCGGAACGCTGCGAACGCGACATCGAACGCCTCATTGCCAACTGGGAGGGACAGCCGCGGCTGCTCGAACCGCTCATGGATACCCTTCGTATGCACGGACTGCTGGAGACCACACATTGATCATTCTCGGATTGTCAGGGGCGCTCGGTCACGACCCTTCCGCTGCGCTCCTGATCGACGGCGAGATCGTGGCGGCCGCGGAGGAAGAGCGCTTCATTCGTGACAAACATGCGCATGGACACATGCCCGTCGAAGCTGCTCGCTATTGTTTAGGGCATGCCGGAATAACCGGTGCCCAGGTGGACGTGGTAGCGTTTCCGTACGCCCCCATCAGCCTGTTGCGGCCTGACCGCTGGCATTACGCACGTCGATACTGGTATGCGCCGGATCGCTCTCTCGATGCTCTGTTGAATGGCAATCGACGCTTCCGGCGTAATCGCGGCCGGGTGATGAAAGCAGGCGATGAACTCGGTATTGACTGGGAGCGCACGCAATTCGTACCTGTAGAGCATCACTTGTCGCACGCCTCGAGCGCCTATCATCTGAGCGGCTTTCAGGAAAAAACCGCGATCATGGGGGTGGATGGCAAGGGCGAGTACGCAACTACGTTCTTCGGCTATGGTGAGAACGGACGCATCCATCGTATCAAGGAATTCTACGACCCCGACTCGTTGAGCGGCGCCTATGGGGCGATGACACAGTATCTCGGATTCGAGATGCTGGACGGCGAATACAAAGTCATGGGCATGGCGCCGTACGGCGACCCGCAACGCTATGACCTGTCCCGCATTTTCCAGCCCAAGGGTAAGGGCTTCGAAGTGGACGCCAGATATGTCAACACCGTCGGTCTGCGGCGCCACAAGGACGAGGGTGTCGGTTTCTACTTCAGCGACGCCCTGATCGAGTGGTTGGGTCCGAGGCGCAAAGGGGATGTGGCGGACGAGCCGTACATCCACTACGCCGCCTCGATGCAAAAACTGTTCGAGGACTGGTGCCTGAAGCTGATGGAAACCTACCTCGGCGACATTCTCGCTCAGACCGGTAGGCTCGCTTTTGCCGGTGGAGGTGCGCTCAACGTGAAACTCAACCAGCGCATCGTTGCGCGCGATGACGTGAGCGAGTTGTTCGTACAGCCGGCCGGAGGCGACTCGGGCACCTCGCTGGGAGCCGCAACCTACGTTGCTGCGCAGCGTGGAGAAACACTCTCACGCATGAACCACGTCTACCTCGGGCCAAGTTACAGCAACGCGCAATGCGTGGAGGCGGTTACATCGAGTCGGTACGCGCTCGAACACAAACAGCTGGAAGATCCGGTGTTGCAGACGGCCGCTTTACTGGCCGATGGGCACCCGGTCGCCTGGTTTCAGGGGCGCATGGAATTCGGCCCCCGCGCGCTGGGCGCGCGCAGCATTCTCGGCTGTCCGAGCGTGCCCGGCATCGCTGACCGCATCAATGAACAGATCAAGTATCGTGAACGCTGGCGGCCGTTCTGCCCGAGCGCCCTCGATCGCGTGGCCGCGGAAATCATCCAGACTGACCACCCTGCTCCTTTCATGACGATTACATTCGAGGTGGCCGAGCAGTGGCGCGATCGCATCCCCGAGGTGGTGCACGCGGACGGTACCGCAAGGGTGCAGATTGCCACGCGTGATACCAATCCGCGTTACTACGCGCTGCTAGAGCAGCTGGAGAAACTCACCGGCAATGGTGTGGTGCTCAACACGTCGCTCAATCGCCGGGGCGAACCCATGGTCTGCTCTCCGCGGGACGCCATAGAGATGTTCATGGGTTCCGATCTCGAGTACCTGGTACTTGAGGATACGCTGGTTACCAAGCGCGATGTCTGAAACGGCCGTCAACACGCTGCTGCAAATTTGCCCGAATGACCACCCGCCTTTCCGCGATCTCTGTGCCGTGTACGCGCGCGCTGCCGGGGAGCTCGGCATGCGAGCTCGTACGGTCTATCTCGCCCCGCCCATGGGCGCGCGGGGCGCACAGGGCGAGCACGCGGGTGTGTCCTATCTCGGCTGCGAAGATCTCGGCCGCTCGCGGCAAGTGACTCGCGCTTTTAACGCAGCGGTCGATGCGGGGCCCGGCACGCTGGTTCTCTGCCACCGCTACAGGGCTTACCTAATATGGCTTCGGTCCGGGCAGAGCGCGGCGCGCGTGATCGCGCTGGCGCACGAATTCGGTTTTTTCAAACGCTTGCAACGTCGCGTCATCAGGCGCGTGCTGGCGCGAAAAGTAGAGTTCGCGGGCGTTTCGCCGGCCGTGGTGGTAGAACTGGAAAAAACGGTGGCGCGTGCGCACGAATTGCCGAACGCGTTGGATCTCGAACAGCTCAAAGCCCTGTCGCGTGACGAGGCACGACGTGCCCTGGGCCTGCCGGCCGAAGGCCGCCTGTGTGCCGTAGTTGGTCGGCTGCATCGAAAGAAGCGCCCGGATCTCGCGCTCACCGCCTTCATCGCGGCGGACCTGCCAGGCTGGCGGTTGGTGTTTGTCGGCGATGGCGAGCTGCGGGGCGCCCTTGAAAGTCAGGTGAGAGGTGAGTCGGTGATCTTCACTGGCTTCGTGGAAGACGCGCGCCGCTATCTGGCTGCATTCGATGCGCTTCTGATGACCTCCAGTGCAGAAGAGGCATTCGGCATGGCCGCGCTCGAGGCCATGGCGGCCGGTCTGCCCGTGGTGGCACCCCGGGTGCCGGGACCGCAAAGCGTGCTTGGCGAGTGTGGCTACTATTTCGATGATGCGAGTAGCGAACCGGTGGCGCGGGCGCTGTGTGCAGCCGCACGTGATGGTGGGGAGCGCGCGGAAGAGGGCATTGACCGTGTGCGGCGAGACTTTTCGCTGAGTGCTGTGGTGCGGCGTCTGGATTCGTTGCGTTACTTCTAGCCCAGGCGTGGCCCGTACGACCCGCCCTTACGCGATTCTCGCGTCCGCCGCTGCCGTGTTGCAGCCCTCTTACCCTCGGACGCAATATGCCGGATATTCCCGGCGGACTGCGCCTCCTTGCAGAGAGAGCAGTGACAAACACGAGCAGCTGTGAACAAACGATGATTAGTCAGAGGTTTCCTAGTTCTTCTTGTAAAAAGAAGGCTCTCCCTCGGGACGCGTCTTGAAGCGTTTGTGCAGCCACAGGTACTGATCCGGTCGCTCGCGCAGGACCGCCTCGAGCGTTGCGTTGACGTAGGTCGCCGCGGCCAGTTCGTCGTCGCGTGGGAAGTCCGCCATGATCGGCGTGAACTCGATGCGCCAACGGCGCTGTTCGTAGTCGCGGTGCTGAGTCATCATGAGCACGGGGGAGTCGTTGAACCGGGCGAGGCGCGCGGTAGCCGTGATGGATGCGGTCTGGATGCCGAAGAACGGGGCGAACACCGAGTGCTCGCGGCCATAGTCCTGATCTGCCGCATACCAGATGGCACGGCCCGCGCGCAGGCGTCGCAGGGTCGCGCGCATGTCGGCGCGCTCGACCACGCCATCGAAATAGAATCGACGTCCACGCACCTGTAGCCATTCCCAGGCCGGATTCTTGTTCGCCCGGTACATTACGTCGATATTGCCGAGATCGCGCAGCGCCTGGTTGATGGCGTCCATCACGGCGAAGTGCCCGCCGAGCAGGACCACGCCCCGCCCCTCGGCTACGGCCGCCTTCAGATGCTCCACTCCCACGAGGTCGAAACGACCGCTCAGATCCCGGCGAGGATTGAGCCACACCATGGCGAGCTCCAGCACGCCGAGCATAACTTCCATGAAGACGCAGCGCGCGAGCTCTGTACGAGCCTCTTCGTCGAGCTCGGGGAAGCAGAGCCGGAGATTGGTGAGTGTGATGCGCCGTCTGGATCCGCCAAAGCGAAAAAACAGTGCGCCGAGCGCGTGGCCCAACGGGAACAGCATGGCGAGGGGCATGCGTGCCACCAGCCATCCCAATCCGATGCCGATCCACGTCGGCCACACCATCGGAGAGAGGATGTGCCGGTGTTTCTTGATTCGTTTCGATGCCACCCCGGGGGTCCTCGCCTGCACCTCACGCAGGTCCTCAACTGACCGGGAGGCGCGGCGATTGTAGCAGGGCTTGGATGCCGACCGTGACGGGGAATGTGTGTGATACCATCGCGGCCCATCATGACCTCCGCAACCAGCTCCTCACCGGATCTTCTGCTTCCCTCACTGAAAGACGTTCACGTCCTGGTCGTGGGTGACGTGATGCTCGATCGGTACTGGCACGGTGACACCCGCCGCATCTCTCAGGAAGCGCCGGTGCCGGTGGTGAACGTGGCCCACGAGGAAGTCCGGCCTGGCGGTGCCGCCAACGTGGCGCTCAACATCGCGAGTCTCGGTGCGCGTTGCACACTCATCGGCCGCGTGGGTGACGATGAAGCGGGACGGGATCTCGCCGATACGCTGCACGCGGCGGGCGTGGTCACGGACTTCGTAGTGGCAGACGACTGGCCGACGGTGGTCAAGCTGCGAGTGTTGAGCCAAGGGCAGCAACTGCTGCGCACTGATTTCGAACAGCCCCACACAGCCGACATCGGAGACGCCTTGCTCGACCGCTTTGAAGCTCACCTGTCAAGCGCCGGGGCAGTGGTATTGCAGGACTACGACAAGGGCGTGCTTGCAGATCCGGAGGTACTCATCGCGCGTTGCCGCGCGGCGGGTGTGGATGTCGTGGTCGATCCCAAGTTCAAACCGCTCTCGCGGTATGCGGGCTCCACACTGGTCAAGCCCAATGTCGTTGAAATGCAGGCCGCCGTGGGCAGCTGGTCGTCTTCCGAGGAGCTGGTCGAGAAAACGCGAGCGCTATGCGTGGCAAACGATGTCGGTGCCTACGTCGTCACGCAGGGCGGCGCGGGTGTGAGCGTAGTGACGGCGGACGAAGACCATTTCGTGCCGGCACGTCAGGTGGAAGTGTTCGACGTAACGGGCGCGGGGGACACGACTGCCGCGGTGCTTGCCGTGGCTCGAAGTCTCGGCTGGCCGCCGCTGCGTGCGGCACAGCTCGCCAACATCGCCAGCAGCATCGTCGTCACCAAATCAGGAACGGCAACGGTTAGTGGCCCGGAACTGGCGATGGTCGTGTCGCAGCAGTCTCGTGGAGACCGGGGTGTGATGGACCGGGATCAGTTGCTGCATGCCGTGGCATACGCGCGCGCGCAGGGAGAGCGGGTCGTGTTCACCAATGGCTGTTTCGACATCCTGCATGCGGGACACGTCAGCTATCTGGAAGAAGCGCGGGCGCTCGGAGAACGCCTGATCGTCGCGGTGAACGACGACCAATCGGTGACGAGACTAAAGGGCCTGGGCCGACCGATAAACGAACTCGAGCGACGACAGCGTGTGTTGTCGGGTCTCGAATCCGTGGACTGGGTGGTGGCATTTACCGAGGACACACCGGAACCTCTGCTGGAGGCATTGCACCCCGATGTGCTGGTCAAGGGAGGAGACTACGCACCCTCAGAGGTGGTCGGCGCCGAGATCGTCACGGCCTACGGCGGCGAGGTGCGCGTGCTCTCTTTGGTGGAAGACTGCAGCACCACCAAGATCCTGGAGAAAGCCGGGCCGTTGCAAGGTCAGGGTGCCGAATAAGGCGAACCGTGTTTTCCACGTATAGGTAGTACCGGTTCCGGCGGCCATCATGATGGTAGAGGCCGCGTATCCGGTGTCGTTGGAAGGCGCCGGTGAGGCATGGCCGACGCACATTGGCAAGCCATGTATGAAGGACGCGAAATGATCAAAGAGGTCAGCGCAGACATACTGCTCAGCAAGGCTCAGGTTCTGGCGCATGGCGTAGCACCTGAAGATCACTTCAACCAGGGACTCGCACCGGCGCTGCGTCAGCAGTACCCGGCCATGGCCAAGGATTTCCGGCACTACTGCCAGGTTGTACACCCCAAGGCGGGAGAGCTCTGGGCGTAGGCAGGTGCTGACGCAAAGAGGGTGGTCAATCTGCTGATGCAAACCGCACCCAAGTCCAAACAATCGCACCCGGGTAAAGCGACGACACACAACGTCAACTGCGCGCGGCGAGCCTTACGCAAGCTCATCGACAAAGAGGGCTTCAAGAGCGTTGCGCTTCCGCGTATCGCCACCGGTGTCGGGGGTCTCGACTGGGACGACGTCCGACCGCTGATCGAAAACCACCTCGGCGATTTGAGCATCAAGGTGTACGTCTACACCACCTACCGCAAAGGGGTGAGTGCGGGGTCTTGAGCGTGGGGTTTGTGTCAGGTGGGCGCCATTTCCATATACAGCGCAGACAGGCGACGCAACTGGGCTTTGAGGTCGCGCTCTATCGAGCGTAAGTGCCGGCGCGCACCGCGTCGCATGTCCTTGCTGGTGGACGCTATCTTTGCCCGAAGGGCCTTCCACTCATCCAGACACTCGAGAAACTGGCGGTATTCGGCATCGAGCAACGCACTCCAGCGCTCGGTCTGGGTCGCGGGTGCGTCAGTGTTGGCCAGGCGCTGTTCGGTGAGTTTGAGCTGGGTTGCGACCCGCGCTTCGTGGATGCGAAAGTGCTCGTTTTTTTTGAGGTTTGATGCCAGTCCCAGCCAAGAAGCCAGACTGATCAGCCACTTGGTTGGGTCGTAGTCGTACCAGCGGATGCCGTTTCGGTAGTCCGTTTGGAAGCGGTGATGAAAATTGTGATAACCCTCGCCGAACGTAAAGAAAGCCAGGAAGCCGTTGTCTCGCGCCGTAGCTTCGGGATCGAACGGCCGCCGTCCCCAGTAGTGTGCTAGCGAATTGATGAAGAACGTCGCGTGGTGAACTATCACCAGGCGCGCCACTCCCATCAGCAGCAGGTTTGCCAGCCAGTCACCGGTGAGATAGCCCACCAACAGCGCAGGCGCGAAGTTCATCGTAAGGGTGATGGGTACGTAGTAGCGGTGCTGCCACACCACGATGCGATCTTTTTTGAGATTGGCCACATTGCTGAAGTCTTCCTCGCCCGACGGCCAGTCGCGCAGCATCCAGCCGATGTGGGAGAACCACAGCCCTCTACCCGCGCAGTAGGGGTCTTTCTCGTCGTCGTCGACGTAGCGATGGTGGCGCCGGTGTCCGCTGGCCCACGCGAGCACGCTGTTTTCTACAGCAGCAGCCCCGAACAGCGCGAAGAACAGACGCAGGGTCCAGTGTGCCTGGTAGGTGTTATGTGCCCAGAGACGGTGGTAACCGGCGGTGATGGAGATGCCGGTGAAGCCGCAGAACAAGACGCAGGCGAGCCAGGCGCTCCATTCGAAGCCGATGCTCATCGCATACCATGGCACGCCGACGACGCTGATGAGGAGCGTCGATATAAACAGGGTGCTTTGCACCACGAGCAGTGGGGGGGTGGATTGTTCGTTCACGTCTTTCACAGGTTGGGATGTTGTTGTGCGTGCGGCCGGGATGCTATCAAGGCTGGGTGGCCGGGCAAACCTCCAAAGTGCGATGATGTCAGGCGGCTGGTTGTGACGATGCGAGCACTTCGGCATTGGCCGTCAGGTGAGCGGGACTGATGGTGCCGACCACGATGCTGCTGACAGCGGGCTCGGCGGCGATGCGGGGTAGATCGGTAGCCGTGCCATGGCCACTCACGAGGGCTTTTTTGATGAACACTCCGCAGCCGGCAAGTCCGGCTTCGCGGATCACCCCGAGTTCGGAAGTGTCGGCCGCGTTCAGCGTCGCCATGATGACATCCGCACCCTTTTTAAGGGCGAGCCGTGCTCCGTCAACGGTTTTGTGAGAAACGCCGACCGCGCGCACGACGCCGTGCTGTTTCAGTTCCAGTAGTGCATCCAGCGTGCCATGGCGCTCCAGAATGTCGAGGTCGCTGCCGTCGGAGTGGATGAGCACGACGTCGAGGTAGTCGGTCGCCAATCGCAGCAGAGACCGTTCTACGCTTGCGCGGGCGTGTTCCGGTGAGAAGTCGTAGCGTGAGCCGCCCTCGTCGTACTCTTCACCCACCTTGGTAGCCACGATCCAACGCTCCCGACGGCCCTTCAGCAGGACACCGAGCCGCTCCTCGCTGGTCCCGTACGCGGGTGCCGTGTCGATGAGGTTGATGCCGACATCCATCGCGCTATCGAGCAATCGGTGCAGTTGCGCGTCGCTCGGCAGGGTGAACGCTCGCGGATATTTGACGTCCGTATTGCGACCGATCTTAACGGTGCCGAGACCCAGCAGAGAAACCTCGATACCTGTTTTGCCGAGTTGCCGAAGTTCCACGTCAGACCCAGGGTGGTGTGGCCGGTGGTGGTCGCGGCAGATCGATATCGACGCTGTCGGAGTACGCGGGCGGCGGCAGCTGTGCCAGTACACGATCTCCGAGATCCGGCGCCAGGGACAGTTTCGTCGGCCAGCACACCAGTACTTGACCGACGCGTTTCGCGTAAGCGTTGTCGGGTTTCAGAAGGCGGTGTTGAGCTGGTTCCGCGCGATCCACACGAAGTGTGGAAAACTCGGCCTTGTCTAGATCGACCCAGGGTATGCACACCTTCAATTCGTCCCTGGCGTGAGCGATCTGATCGGCTTGCGTGCGATCTACTCCGCTCGTGGCGAGACGCCCCCCCAGATACCACAACCAGCGATTGCGCTGCGTGCGTCCTGTAGGGTGGCTCGTGATCGTCAGGCGCGGCTCCGGGGTCTTGATGCCGGTGAGGCAGTGCGCGTAGATGGGGTGAGGGTAGTCGTGGCGGACGACCACCTGGTGCAGGGGCCGACGCTGCATGGGAACCTGGTCGATGCCGAGGGCCGTGCACAGTCGTTCGCTGCCCGTGCCGGCGGCCACGATCAGGCTGGTACACACAAGGCTACGGCCGTCGAGATCCAGGCGCACGCCCTCGTCGCTGCATTCGGCATGTTCCACGCTGTGCTGGAAGATGCGCTCGCGTACCGGTTGGGCCAGACGTGCAACCAGCGCGGCGGTGTCCAGCACGAAGTCATTGAGCCGGTATAGGCGGCCTGAAAAGCCATCCGCGAATGCCTGCGGATAGTCCCTTTCCTGAACCCTCTCGATGCGCCCCCGCAGGCCGCGGCTGGCAAAAAAGGAAGTCAGCGACCCCAGCGCGTTGTCTGCGGCGTACAGATAGTAGTAGTGCGAGAGCGGCGGCAGTCCGCTGAGGTCGACCTCACCTTCGCCGCGAAGGCAGGCACGCCAGCGTTCCGGCATGGCGGCGATGGCCTCGGACGCCCCGGTGAGCGCTCCGCCGAGTGCATATTTCAGCCCCCCATGGATCATGCCCTGGGAGGCAAGCGTCTGTTCGCCTCCCAGGCGGCCGGCCTCGAACAGCAATGCGCTGTATCCGAGCGCCGAGAGCCGGTTCAGTAACCACAGTCCGGCAATACCACCGCCAGCGATGACGATGTCGACTCGATGTTCGCGGCCATGTGAGGCGGTGATTGTGTTACCCGTGTCGGTCATGGCGCGACAGTAGCTTGAATCGGTAACTACCTCCAGAGGCCGGCTGGCCAAAAGCCAGGAGTCCGGCTGGCTAAAAGCCAGGAGGCCGGCTGGATAAACACCCGCGCCTTTCGTACATTGGTGCGGTGTCAGCCCTTCTCTATCAGATCCTGTTGTATCTTGCGTATCCGCTGGTGCGTCTTCGGCTGAGGCTACGTGCGCGGCACGAACCAGAATACGGTCGGCGTATCTCGGAACGTTTCGGTACGGTGCCGCCGGACGTGCCAGCCGGGGCAATCTGGTTCCATACGGTTTCCGCCGGCGAGACCATCGCGGCTGCGCCGCTCATTGCGGAACTCGCATCCATGTTCGATGCATCTCATCGAACACCCTTTCTGGTGACCACGATGACGCCGACCGGTTCGCACCAGGTGACCGTCCGCCTCGCCGGCGTGGTGACCCATTGTTACGCGCCGTACGACTTTCGTGCCGGGGTTCGGCGCTTCTACGACCGGGTGCAGCCCAGGTTGCTGGTGCTGATGGAGACCGAACTCTGGCCAAACCTCATCGGTGAGGCAAAACGCCGGGGTGTACCCGTGTTGCTGGTAAACGGCCGCCTATCGGAGCGGTCCGCGCGTGGCTATGCACGCGTGGGCGGGCTTACACGACAAATGCTCAGCGGACTGCGGGCGATCGCCTGTCAGTATCCCGATCACGTGGAGCGCTTTATCGCACTCGGTGCCGATCCGGGGAAGCTCTCTGCACTCGGCAGCGTCAAGTTCGACGTCTCCCCGGGGGACGCGCATCATCGGGAAGTCGATCGGTTGACGATGCTGTTCGGTACTCAGGGCAGAGCGGTATGGATAGCGGGTAGCACCCATCCTGGCGAGGACGAAGTCGTACTGGCAGCACACCGCAGAGTCTTGGCGGCGGTTCCGGCCCTGCTGCTATTGGTACCGAGGCATCCGGTGCGCGCCGCGGACGTGCTCCAGCTTGCGCGCGAAGCTGGCTTCGAGGCATTGCGTGAGAGCGAAATGAGTAGTGCGGCGCGTGCGGATGTCATTGTGTGTGACACCATGGGCGAGTTACAGGCTCTGTATGGCCTGTCCGACATTGCCTTTCTCGGCGGCAGTCTGGTGGGAGTGGGGGGGCACAATCCCATCGAGGCCGCTGTGTGCGAGCAACCCCTGGTGATTGGGCCGCATGTGTTCAATTTCCCGGATGTAGTGGCGATCTTCAAGGAGGCCGGTGTACTCACGATGGTTGCTGATGAGGAAGAACTTGCTGGCGTCATCGCGGCGGCATTACTCGATACGGAAGCGACACACACCGCGGGGAAGGCCGCGGCGGCGTTGGTGCGTGAAAACCGCGGCGCGACCGGACGATTACTTGAGCTACTGCGAGCCGAGATCGAGGCTGCGCTGGCTCAATGATGTGACCCGGTGCACGGAATCCGTGGGATCCATGAACTGATTGAGTTCCTGTAGGTCCTCTGGAATCAGCGTCCCCGTGGTCTGCTTGAGGAACATCAGATCGAGCACGTAGTTGTAGCGTGAATCAGCGTAGTCGAATTGGGACGAGTACAGGCGCTGTTGTGCTTGCAGCACGTCCACGATGTTACGCGTTCCCACCTCGTAGCCTGTTTGCGTCGCTTCGAGAGCGGAGGTGATGGAGGCGATGGCCTTCAGCCGTGCACTCACGCGTACCACGTCGGTCGCCACCGAACGGAACAGGTTGCGCGTATCGCGGGTCACCGTCAGTCGCTGGTTTTGCAGTTCCTGACGCGCTTGCTCGGCGAGTGCGACGGCTTCCTTGGTGAGCGAATGCGTGAACCCACCCTGGTAGATGGGCAGAGAGATGCCGACTTGATAGGTCGTCTGATCGGTCTTGCCACTGAGAAATGACCGGCCACCAGTGGCAAGGTGGTTGTGGTTGATGCCGGCCGTAATCGTGGGTAGGTGACCAGATCGGCGCGCGGCAACCGTGCGTTCAGCGGCTCGGAGCTGGGCCTTGGCGGCGATGATCGCGAGATTGGTGGCGAGTGCGGTAGTGACCCACTCTTCCTCGTTGGAGGGTTCCGGATCGACGATGGGCAGGGTGATCGACAGGCGGTCGACACTCTCATAGGGCTCGCCCGTGAGCGTGGCCAGCGTCTCGAAAAAGATGTCGTGGTCACCGGCTGCCTGGACACGTCGCACGACGGCGTTGTCGTAGGCCGCCTGGGCTTCGAGCACGTCGGTGATGGCCACGAGCCCGACGTCGAAGCGCTGCTGCACCTGTTCCAGCTGGCGTTTCACGGCCGCCTCCTCGGCGATGGTGGCTTCCAGCAGATCCTGTGCGCGCAGGACGTTCAGATAGGCCTGGATAACGCGTACGATGAGGTTCTGATCGACCGCCTCCAGGCTCGCTTCGGCCGCGTCCACGGATGACCTGGCGCTGCGGTACGTGAACCAGTTTGTCAGATTCACCACCGGCTGCTGGACACTGGCTTGCCAGCCGTGCTCGTTGAATTCCTCGCCCGGAACCTTGAGCGTGCCGACACCCGAGACAGTATTGGGGATGTGATCGGGAAACTCCCGGTCGTTCCAGGAGCTGGTCCCGCCGGTGGTGATGCTGGGCAAGAGCCCTGCGCGAGCCTGTGGAATCAGCTGCTGACGTGCCTGGAACTGCGCCTTGGCGCCGCCGAGCACGGGATCGTTTTGAACGGCGTGTGCATAGGCGTCTGCCAGATTGGCGGCCATGGTGCCGGGTGAGACGAACGCGACGACGACGAGCGCCACGCTGTAGAGCAGGGGTAACTTCACTTTCTTCACCTGTGTCCTTTATCTATCCTTTCGAGCGCATCATTTTCCGGGCGTTGTGCGGCGGTTCCGGTATGTTTTAGCCGCTCTGCCGTCGGCAAACTCCATACGAACCTCAAAGTTTAGCATCTGGGCACTCTACAGTGTCGCAGGAAGCGATGAATTGGTTTGTGCCAGGGGTCGAATTGTTGAGCAATAGGCAGTGACGCTTTGATCCGGCCCCGGTATATTTGGTGGCCTGCTTCCCGGAATGTGGCAGCCCCGAGCGGCGCCTCGAACCGGCCGACAGTCCTTAATTATCGGATTTGGAGGCACGCGCAAGCGGAAGCAAGCAGTAATTGAGAGATCTGAAGAACAGTTGGCGAGAGACATTCAAGCCCGGTGACCGAGAAACGCTACAGCATCAACCTACCAGCGCACATGGCGGAGTGCGACGCGAACTATCTGCGTCTGATGAAGCTGTTCCCGGGCATGCGGGAGCATGCGGAGCACGTCTTTGGCGTGGTGGTGGCAGGCGAGTCTCTGGAAGTCGTCATCACCGTGCTCGAACGCGGCCCCTATACCACGCTGGTACGGATGAAGCAGCTTCCCGAAAGCACGTGGGGCACCAACCCGAGCATGACGGTGCGGCTGTATCACGATGCGCGCAGCGCAGAGGTGGTGGAATATCAACGCGCACGCCATTTCAAAGCGGTATACGGTTACCCCAACGAGCGCATGCACCAGCGAGACGAGAAAGTGCAGGTCAACCGACTGCTTGGCGAGTTTCTGGCATTGTGTCTCAGTGACGGCGTGGCCGTGCGTGAGAGAGCCCCGGCACCCGTAAGTATCTGACCCCCCAATTGACAGAACAACCCGCATCCCCGACCTGTCGTGTGTTGCAGATATCGGACCTGCACCTGTTGTACGAGCGCGGAGCGACCCTCATCGGCGTAGACACGGAAAAGAGCCTGCGTGCGGTGCTTGGGGCGGCGCTCTCGCGAGACTTTCCGGATGTCCTGCTGGTGACCGGAGACATCGCCCACCAGCCGGTGAAAGAAACCTACGATAAGGCGCTCAGTGTTCTGCGGGAGTACTACGATGGGCCGCTTCTGTGTGTGCCGGGTAATCATGATGTGCTGGCCGCGATGCTGGAAGCCGGCTTGACCACCGACGCAGTCCAGGTCGAGGGCTGGTCGGTGTGTGCTTTCGACACGCACGAAGACGACTCGCTGGCAGCACTCTGGACACCTGAGGCCGAAGCGGCACTCGATACGTGGCTCGCCTCTGCGTCCGGCAATCTGTTACTGGCCACGCACCATCCCCTGGTGGAGGTTGGTTGTCCCTGGCTCGACCCGGATCGGCTGGACAATGCTGAGGCGTTGCTCGATTCGTTCTGTGCCTACAACACAGATAATGCGAAGCACGGCGTCGGTGGGCAAATCCGCGCGGTGGTGTTCGGACATGCTCATCAGGAGGTCGAGGCGACGCTCGATGCGCTACAATTGTACGGAGCGCCTTCCACTTGTTTTCAGTTTCGCCCGGAAGCGCAGAAGTTCAGTATCGACTCGCGTTCGCCGGGTTGTCGATGGCTCGAACTTAACGAGGACGGTACCGTCGATACTCACGTACAACGCGTGGACTTCCCTCTACACATAGACCTGAAAGATCGCGAGAACAAGTAGTTTCATGGCAACGAGCAAATACTCTGCGAAATCCCTGCAGGTGTTGTCCGGTCTGGAGCCCGTGCGGCGGCGTCCCGGCATGTACACGGACACCACGCGGCCCAACCACCTGGTGCAGGAAGTGGTGGACAATTCTGTGGACGAGGCGCTAGCCGGACACGCACGGGAAATAGAGGTCACGCTCTGTCGCGATGGCTCCGTGCAGGTCATCGATGACGGCCGCGGCATGCCGGTGGACATCCATCCCCAGCACAAGATTTCGGGGGTGGAACTCATTCTCACCAAGCTGCATTCAGGGGCGAAGTTCGACAGCGAGAACTACAACTACGCCGGCGGTTTGCATGGTGTGGGTGTATCCGTGGTCAATGCGCTCTCCGAATGGCTCGAAGTGGAGGTCAAACGCGACGGCAGGTTGTATCAGCAGAAATACCAGAAGGGCAAACCCGCCGGTAAGCTCAAGCCGATCGGCAGTGTGGGCAAACGCAATACGGGCACCTCGGTACGCTTTCTGCCGGAAGCCGCCTATTTCGATTCGTCCAACATATCCGTGCCTCGATTGAAGCACCTGCTGCGTGCCAAGGCAGTACTTTGTTCCGGTCTGTGCGTATCCTTGAGCATCGAGGGTAAACCTGAGGAGTCGGAAGTATGGAGCTACGAGAACGGGCTGGTGGGTTATCTCGATAGCGCGCTGCAGGGTGCGGAAACGGTACCGGCCCGGCCCTTCGTGCACAGCGCCGAGGGTAATCAGGAAGCGGTGGACTGGGCGCTGAAGTGGGTGATCGACAACGGCGAAATGGTGACCGAGTCCTACGTCAACCTCATACCCACGCCGCAAGGCGGCACTCACGTCAACGGTCTGCGCAGCGGGCTGCTGGAAGCGCTCAAAGAGTTCTGTGAATTTCGCGACCTGCTGCCGCGGGGCATCAAGCTGACCGGGGATGATCTGTGGGAACAGTGCAGCTACGTGCTGAGTGCGAAGCTTGCCGACCCTCAGTTCTCGGGACAAACCAAAGAGCGGTTGTCGTCGCGTAACTCGGCCGCCTTCATCGGCGGCGTGTGCAAGGACGCCTTCAGCCTGTGGCTGAACGAACATCCGCAGGACGGCGAGCGTATCGCACAACTTGCCATTGCCAATGCGCAGCGGCGCACCCAGGCGGCGAAGAAGGTGGCCCGCAAGAAGATCACATCGGGTCCCGCGCTGCCCGGCAAGCTCGCCGACTGTTCCGGTCAGGACGCAGAGTCGGCGGAACTGTTTCTGGTGGAGGGCGACTCGGCCGGAGGCTCCGCCAAGCAGGCACGCAACCGAGAGTTTCAGGCGGTGATGCCGCTCCGGGGCAAGATCCTCAATACCTGGGAGGTGGATGCCAGTCAGGTTCTCGCTTCACAGGAGGTGCACGACATCTCGGTCGCCATCGGCGTCGACCCTGCTTCCGGCGATCTTTCCGGGCTGCGCTACGACAAGGTGTGCATCCTGGCGGACGCAGATTCGGACGGTGCTCACATCGCGACGTTGCTCTGTGCGTTGTTCGTGCGCCACTTCCGGCCGCTGGTGGAGGCGGGGCACGTGTATGTGGCCATGCCGCCGCTGTACCGAATAGACGTGGCCAAAGAAGTGTTCTATGCGCTGGACGAGGATGAGAAGGAAGGTGTGCTCGACCGGATAGCAGCGGAGAAGAAGCGTGGCAACGTTTCCGTTCAGCGTTTCAAAGGCCTGGGCGAAATGAACCCCATGCAGCTGCGTGAAACCACCATGGATCCGGACACGCGCCGCCTGGTGCGCCTGGCACTCGACTCACCGGAAAAAACGGACGAAACCATGGACATGCTGCTCGCCCGCAAACGTGCTCCCGACCGGCGTCAGTGGCTGGAAAGCAAAGGTGATCAGGCGCTGATCGGTTGAACCCCTCCCAATCAAAGACGGATTTCTGATGGACCTAGAAAACAGCGATATCGAAACCATGCCGCTGCGCGCCTATACCGAACGCGCCTATCTCGACTACTCGATGTACGTCATCAACGACAGAGCGCTGCCGCACCTGGCGGATGGACTCAAGCCCGTGCAGAGGCGCATCGTCTATGCCATGAGTCAGCTTGGACTCAGCAGCCAGGCCAAGTTTGCCAAGTCTGCGCGCACGGTGGGCGATGTGCTCGGCAAGTTTCACCCGCATGGCGATAGCGCGTGTTACGAGGCGATGGTGCTGATGGCACAGCCCTTCTCGTTCCGTTATCCCTTGGTGGAGGGTCAGGGCAACTGGGGAGCACCGGACGATCCGAAGTCTTTTGCTGCGATGCGCTACACCGAGTCGAGACTCTCGCGCTATGCAGAACTGTTGCTCGCAGAGACCCGCCAGGGGACGGTGGATTTCGTGCCGAATTTCGACGGCTCGGAAGACGAGCCGGTGCTGCTGCCGGCCCGCGTCCCCTTTGTGCTGCTCAATGGCAGCACCGGCATCGCCGTCGGCATGGCCACCGACATTCCGCCTCACAACATGAACGAGGTGATTAGCGCTTGCGTGCACCTGCTCGACGCGCCCAAGGCGACGGTGGCGGATCTCATGACGCACATCAAGGCACCGGATTTCCCTTCCGAGGCGGTGATCGTGACGCCCCAGAGCGAGATCCGGGAAATGTACGAAACCGGCCGCGGCAGCCTGAAAGCGCGCGCGCTCTGGCAGAAGGAAGGTGGCGAGATCGTAGTCGCCGCTCTGCCGCACCAGGTTTCGCCCGCCAAGGTGCTGGAACAGATCGCTCAGCAGATGCATGCCAAAAAGCTGCCCATGCTCACGGACCTGCGCGACGAATCGGATCACGAGAATCCGACCCGTTTGGTGCTGGTGCCGCGCTCGAATCGGGTCGACTGCGAGCGCCTCATGAGCCACCTGTTTGCCAGTACGGATCTCGAGCGCAGCTACCGGGTCAATATCAACACCATCGGGCTCAATCAGCGCCCGCAGGTAAAGCCGCTGAACCTACTGCTGAAAGAATGGCTCTCCTACCGCGAGCAGGTAGTTCGGCGGCGCATCGAGTTTCGTCTCGGCAAGATCAATGAGCGCCTGCATATTCTAGAAGGCCTACTGAGCGCGTACCTGAACATCGATGAGGTCATTCGCATCGTGCGCGAGGAAGACGAACCACACGCGGTGTTGATGCGCCAGTTCGACCTGTCCGAGATACAGGCCAACGCCATCCTCGATCTGCGTCTGCGCCAGCTGGCGCGGCTCGAGGAGATCAAGCTGCAGGGTGAGAAAGACGAACTGGATGCGGAGGGGGGCGATCTCAAGAAGACGCTTCGGTCCCGGGCGAGACTGAAAACGCTGATCAAAAAGGAGCTGATCGCGGACGCCGAGGAGTACGGCGACAACCGCCGTTCGCCACTCGAAGAGGCCGTGGAAGCGCAGGCCTTCAGCGAAATGGATCTGGTGAGTAACGATCCCATCACCGTGGTGATGTCCGAGAAGGGCTGGGTGCGATCGGCCAAGGGACACGAGGTCAACCCGGCGGAGTTCAACTACCGTTCTGGAGACAGGTTCGGGAGTGCGGCACGCGGGCGTACGAGCGATGCGCTGATATTCCTCGACTCGGTTGGTAGAAGCTATCAGGTGGCGGCAATGTCATTGCCCACTGCGCGCGGGCAGGGCGAACCGTTGACCGGCCGTCTGAAGCCCCCCGAGGGGGCGCGCTACGTAGGGGTGTTGCTGGGTGTGCCGGAGACGAAGGTGTTACTCGCATCGGACGCCGGTTATGGCTTTGTCGCGCGTATCTCCGACATGATTACCAAGAACAGGTCCGGCAAGGGCGTGCTGACCGTGCCGAAAGGTGGCAATGCGCTGCCGCCGCTAGAACTGCAGCCGGGGGATGGGCCGATGTACGTGGCCGCTGCCACCAACCAGGGTCGTTTGCTGGTGTTCCCTCTGGCGGAACTGCCGGAACTCGCACGCGGAAAGGGCAACAAACTCATCAACATACCGAGCGTGGCCTTCAAATCCGGTGAGGAATACGTTCTCGGCGTCGCCGTGCTGCGTGAAACGGACCAGTTGGTGGTTCATGCCGGAAGCCGGCACATGAGCCTGAAGTTCAAAGACCTCGACAACTACCTCGGCGAAAGAGCGCGGCGCGGCCGCAAGCTCCCGCGGGGCTTTCAGAAAGTGGATTCGCTGGAAGCGGAGTCCTGATCGGCTGAATTGAACAACAGCGCGGCCTGGCGTTCGAGCAGGGCCAGCTGGCGTGTATCGATGAGTGCGATAGCGCACGCTTCTCCCGCGGCCGTGCGCAGGTGTTCCAGTACGGGATTGCTGAGATCGGTGATATCGAGGCGCACGTCGCTCTTCAGCCGATCACGAAACTCTCGGCTCGCGACCAGTGTTCCTTCAACGGCGATAGCGGCGAGCAGCGCGGCGTCCTCGATAGCCAGTCGTACGGACACTGTCTCTCCGCGTACACCCCAGCGCTTATGCAGGCAGTGCGCGCCGAGGCGGTATTCACCGAGCCTTTCTTCGCGGCGCAGCACCCCAGCCAACAAAAAGGCGGCGCTGGTGGCCTCGAAGGCGCGCTGCTGGCAGGTTGCGTCGGTGCCTGTTTCAGTGAAGGAGAGCAGCACGCCCTTCCCGGGGACAATCGCGGCTTCGCCGGAATACAGCCGCGAGATTCTCGCGGCCAGAGTCAGGGTGCGCTCCAGCACCAGGTCGCGTGTCTCCGGCGTGAGGCTGAAATGGTTGTAGAGGTTGGCCAGCACCAGAAACTCGGTTTCCTCGATAAATGCACCCGGGTCCGGGTCGGCGTGTTCTTCGAAGTCATCTGCCGCGGTGGCAGCGGCTCGCCGCGCGGCCATGTCTGCCGCCAGGCGCGTGACGCACAGGACGGTTGCCAGCGGTACCAGCAGAATGCAGGCAAGGGATATGAGCACTCTGGTCCACAGGGCGGAGATGGGCACTTCCTGAAGGCTGACGCGAACGAAGCCTATGACGGTGTCGTCCTGCGTCACGGGCGCACTGTATTCTGAACCATGGGTAAGCTCCCCGCCCAGCGCGAGCATCTGATTGTCCACCGTGTAGATGGCGGCACCTGCGACACGATCCACCTGGCGCAGACGGTTTACCAGTACGCCGAGATGGATGCGATCACCAGCCAGGATGGGTTCGATACTCGAGGCGGCAAGCGTTTGTGTCAGCATGGCGCCGAGCTGCGTTTCATCGTCACCCTGGTCACCGGCAGGCGTGTGCCATGTCCAAACGAGCACCGCCGCGGCGATTGCGGTACTGACCAGGGCCGAGAACATGTGAGTTTGCACGGATTGCAGTTTGACGCCTATGGGAGTAGTCGTTAGCGTCAAATCCCTCGAATGCTCAAGGCAGGAAGGCACAGCAGAGTGGCTGACATCGTATTGGTAAATGTATCCGGTCAGGACAAGCCTGGGTTGATGGCCATGTTGACATCCACGCTTGCCGATTATCAAGCCCGTGTCCTGGATCTCGGACAGGCCGTAATCCACGACGAGCTGGCGCTTGGCTTGCTGGTGCTGCTGCCACAAGGGACGGACCTAGAGCGCTTTCAAAAGGAGGTGCTGCAGCAGGCGGGCGCCATCGGATCGACTGTACGCTTCTCCTCTGTCGATCCCAATCGATACGGGCAGTGGGTGCAGCGAGCGGACCGGACCAGCTACGTGATCACGCTGCTGTGCCGGGGTAGTGTGAGCCCGCAACTGCATGCCGTGAGTGCCTTGACCCACCGGCACGGGCTGAACATCGAGCACGTCAGGCGCCTGTCGGGACCGGTACAGCTCAATGAGGATCCTGATGAGAGTAAGGTCTGTATGGAGATACGCGTGGGTGGCGAGCTGAAAGACGCCCGCGTTCTCCAGGCCGATCTGATGGAAGCGGCGGGGTCGCTGTATTTCGACTTCAGCGTGCACGAAGACAACGTTTTTCGGCGCAACCGGCGTCTGGTTGCTTTCGACATGGATTCCACCCTGATCGATGTGGAAGTGATGGACGAGCTGGCGGTGCGCTTCGGGGTTGGCGAGCAGGTCAGTGCGGTCACCAAGCGGGCGATGCGCGGAGAGATCGATTTCAAGGAGAGCTTTCGCGCGCGCGCGCGCATGCTGGCAGGCATGCCGATGAGTGTTCTGCACGAGGTCACGGATGCCGTGCGGCTGAACGAAGGCGCAGACAAACTGCTGGCCGCATTGCATCACTTCGGCTATCGCACGGCGGTAATTTCTGGTGGGTTTCAGTACGTTGGCGAGCGGCTGCGCGAACAGCTGGGAATCAACTATGTGTACGCCAACGAGTTGAAGGCCGAGGGCGATCACCTCACCGGCGAGGTGGTGGGCGAGATTATCGATGCCCAGCGCAAGGCCGAGTTATTGCGAGAGATCGCAAAGCGTGAATCCATTGCCTTGCAGCAGACCATCGCCATCGGTGACGGCGCCAACGATCTGCCCATGCTTGCTTCTGCGGGCTTGGGCGTTGCCTACCACGCCAAGCCCGTGGTCCGGGAGTCTGCGGGGCATGCGATATCCAATTTCGGGCTCGATTCCGTGCTCTACCTGATGGGATTCACGGACACGGATATCGATCAGGCGCTGGCCTGATCTAGCTCTAATGTAGCGATCCTGCGCGAGCGCAGATGCGTTAGAACGGGCAAGATGCGTGCTCGTGCAGCTTTTCGCGAGGGGATGCATACGCGCCATCTACGATAGCGTCACCGCATGCGAGCTGAGCGGAAAGCGAGCAGGTGAGTAGATTGCCCATTATAACGTGAGCCGTAGGCGCTGTGAGCCGCGTAGGATTGCTACATTGGGGCTAGTGCTCGACGCGAATCAACCCTCTTCGGTGCTGAAATCGTAGCTGAGATCAGTACTGGGCTCCTGGAGATAGTGGCCCTGGATGTAGGTCGCACCCGCCTGCCACAGGGAGGAGAGCACCGCGGCGCTGTCGACTATGGGCACGATTGTCAGTTTGCCCAGGGTCTGCAGCTCGCGCAGCGTCCGGCAACCCGCTCTCTCGCCGTCTCGTCGGAGTCCATCTGCCTTACGTCTTCACCCGAGATCTTCACGAACTCGACCGGGATATGACGTAGCGTATCGAGTGCTTGGGCCGAAGTGTCGAAATGGCCAAGGGCGGTCCTGATGTGAAGTGCTTGCAGCCCTGAGATGAATACCTTCGTCTGGCGGACGTATTGCCGTGCGTCTTCCTCCATGATCTGGAAGATCACGGCGTCGCGTGGCAGCCGGGCGGCCTTCAACTCGTCAGCGCTATCACTGCTTGCAAGATCCATCAGCGGCAGCCCCAGCAGAGCGTCTGTGTCCTCGAAGCCGTCCTCGAAGCCGTCGAAGCCGAACAGACCAAGGTAGGTTCGGTTGGCGTAGATGTGCATACCCTCATGCACGTAGGCTATGGCTGCGCTCGAGCTCTGCAGCAACAACTGACAGCGTTGCTCTGTTTCCCGGAGGGCGCGTTGCATGTGTTCGTATCGACGTCGTTCGACGACGTGAGCCAGTTCACGTCGCACCACCAGGGCGATGGCTTCGGGTGCGTCGTCTGGCAGCATGTCGGTTGCGCCCGCGCTGAGGCTTTCCTCAGTGGTGAGAGCGTCGTCGTCGGTGGCCAGCAGCACAGGAACATCCGGGCAGGTGGCGCGAACCTGAGCCATGATCGGCTTCAGTTCGTTAAGACCACCGCGTAACTCCAGCAGATCCGTGTCAGCATCAGCCAGTACTTTTTTCACCTCTGCGAGATCATTGAGGACGGTCATCCGCGCGGCGACTCCTGCGTCGCGCAGACGTGAGTTGATTTGCTCTCCGAGATTGTTGCTGCTGTCAGCGATAAGAAGCCGCGCTGGCTTTGTTGGGGAGGCTGCTGTACCGACATGTCCTGATAACACCTGCGGCCCGCGATACGACCTGCGGGCACGTGCTAGTCCATTTGCTGCGCCGTTCCGCAGCCTGGTCAGGACCGCGTCAGCGTTGTTCTTTGCCGTCTTCGCCAGCCGCTTCCTGCTGGTTGTCGTCGGAATCCATCCTCTTTGACAGATTTGCCATGCTGAGGTTGATCTGGGCATTTTCCAAGTAACCATCCAACATACGAAACGTGAACTGGTTAAAACTTTGGGTACTGATTACGTCATCCTGAATTTGTGCGGTGCTTTGGATACCCTGGCGCTGAATGTGCACCTTGTGGCCTTTGCGGAATGGCAAGCTGGGCGTGATCAGCGTTGGCGATTGATTGATGGCCCTGATCTCGGGAAGCAAGAAGGCGCGCGCGAAGTTGGTGGGGCCGCCCTTCTTCTGCACGACGCGCGCAGCCACGGCGATGGCGCGAGGTGCGATGAGCTGCATGCCGGCAACCAGGTTTGAGATGTCCTGGTGAATCCAGCGCATTAC
This sequence comes from Gammaproteobacteria bacterium UBA2168, assembly GCA_002327525.1. GTDB lineage: Bacteria > Pseudomonadota > Gammaproteobacteria > Pseudomonadales > Azotimanducaceae > JASLQO01. The sequence continues at coordinate 42,081 of DCWG01000125.1, forward strand.
GGCGATGCGCCAGCGTGGATCACCTTCCTCGCGTATGGCCAGAAGTTCGCCTGTTTGCAGGTTTTTCGGCTTATCGCTGTTCCAGTTGACGTGGTATCCACCAGGACTGATGTCGACGATGGAGGTTTCGAAAATGCGATGACGGTTCGCGGCGTCCTGATCCTTCCTGGCTGCGGGAGCCCTTTCGAGCAGGAGTTTTTGCGGGTCAACCACGTTTGGGTTTTTGGGTATCCGGACCCGGATGGCGTCGTTCCACACATCGTCATCGACCACGTCGAGCTCCGGACCTTCGGTGTCCAGGAATGGATTGACTTCCTGTTTGATCAGAGCATCCATGTTGGACAACTGGTCGTTGAACTCCACCCCACCGGACAGATAGTAGTGGGCACTGCTGAACCCCACGCAAACCTTCAGCGAGCCCTGTGCATCCAGGCGCCGATGGGCGCGCTGACGCATCCTGCCCCAGGCCGCCATCGCGTGCTGCAGTACCTCCTTGGTCACGTTGTCCGGAATCGGAATTTCGGTATCGATCTCCTTGAGATATGCCTCGATCTCGAAGGCGAGCAACTCCGAGCGCACGGCCCGTGGATCTTTCAGGTCGATGGCGAGCCGCTGATACAGCGGTCCCATATCCGCCTGGAGATCGAGCATGAACACAGCATCGTCGTTTGCGGCCTCGATTCGAACCCGAGGTGTCCACAGCTCCAGGGCGTTGAATACTTGCGAGAGTTGCGTGTGCCGCAGCTGATTGGGCCTCGCTGCCGAGAGCAGCACAGCGCGCAGGTACGCGTCATTTATGGTCGATGGTTCGTCTGACTGGTTGGCCGAGTCGAGTACCGTGTTCTCGGTCAATTCCAGGTGCTCGGCCAGGGCATACATCTGGTTCAGTTCCAGCCACAGATTTGGTGTCGGCGGTACGTATTGCTGAAGCGTGCGCAGCAAAATGCGCGACAGATCCGAGATAGCGCGATGGATGGCCAGTGGCAGGCTTTCCTTCGCCTCACTGGCCTGCGAGGACTTGGCGCCATTGGGGGTCTCGGAGCGGTTGTCACGCAATGCCGAGGCCGCATCGAAGACCACCGCCTTGTAGCCGATCGACAGATTAGCCTGCAGTCGCTGTGCCACCTGAGCCTGTGCACTGTCCCGGCCGCTGCTCTGTAGCGCAGCCTGATCCAGGCGGGTACAGACGTACTCCACCGTCGAGCGTATAGCCTCCAGTGCGTCGAGGCGTTCGGCAAAGTCGAGTTTCAGCCGCGCGATCTCATCCGTTGCCCGAGCCAGCGAAAAAGCGGTTTGATCGGTATTCGCCACGGGCAGACTCGCAACCCACTCACCGATCAGCGTGAGATCGGTAAAGGACAGGGTATCGAGATCAGGCTCCGGCCTCGCGATCCTCGGCGCGTCAGAACTATCCATGGTGGTCTGGTCAAGGTTCGGGTGTCAGTATAGTGGAATGTGAGTTCCAAGATCAGCAGGCGAAGTAATGGCTAGCTATTCAACAAACGAATTCCGTAGCGGGCTGAAGGTACTGCTCGAGGGCGAACCCTGTTCGATACTCGAGAACGAGTTCGTGAAGCCCGGCAAGGGACAAGCATTCAACCGCGTTAGGTTCCGCAACCTCAAAACCGGCCGGGTATGGGAGCGCACGTTCAAATCCGGAGAGTCCATCGAGGCGGCCGACGTCATGGAGCTCGACATGGAGTACCTGTACAGCGATGGGGAGTTCTGGCACTTCATGAAGACCGACGGCAGCTTCGAGCAGGTGGCCGCTCCCGAGGCCGCAGTGGCGGATGCACGGGGCTGGTTGAAAGAACAGGACGTCTGCCAGGTCACGTTGTGGAACGAAGCCCCTATTTCGGTCGTGTTGCCCAACTTCGTCGAATTGGAGGTTACCGAGACAGATCCGGGCATCAAGGGCGACACTGCCCAGGGTGGCAGCAAACCAGCCACACTCTCGACGGGCGCGACCATACGCGTGCCTCTGTTCGTCAATATCGGCGACGTGCTGAAAATCGACACCCGTACGGGCGAGTACGTCAGCCGGGCACGCTGACTTGTCCAGTCCGCGCGACTGGCGCCCGACCTGTAGTGTTGAGACGATACGCGCGCGCGCGGATATCGTGCACCGCATCCGCGCCTTTTTCGGTGCACGCGAGGTGCTGGAAGTGAGCACGCCGACGCTTGGTCACACCACCGTGACCGAACCGGCGGTGGAGAGTCTACGCCTTGAATCCGGACCATTCCTGCAGACTTCGCCCGAGTACTACATGAAGCGCCTGCTGGCGGCCGGAGCGCCCTCGATCTATCAGATCGGGCCCGTATACCGGGCTGAGGAGCGAGGCCGCTGGCACAATCCAGAATTCACCATGCTGGAGTGGTATCGCCTCGGATTCAACGATACCGAACTAATGGACGAGGTCGCCGAACTGGTGGATGTGGTGCTGGGCGCAGCCCCCTACCAACGACTCACATACAGACAGCTCACCGGAGGTCTCGTGGCGTCGCGGGAGCGGCTGGATCTGGCCTTCGCGCAAGCGCTGACAGGGCTCGACGAGCGGCGCACTTTCGTTACCGACTACCCTGCGGAACAGGCGGCTCTGGCCCGGTTGCGAGAGGACGATGCCAGCGTCGCCGCCCGCTTCGAGCTGGTGGTTGATGGTGTGGAACTGGCTAACGGCTATTTCGAACTGGGTGATGCGTCCACACTGCGATGCAGGTTCGAAGCTGACAATTCAGCGCGCGAGCTTCGCGGGGGAGAGGCGCTTGCACTGGATGAACGCTTTCTCGACGCCATGGCAGGGGGGCTGCCAACGTGCTCGGGCGTCGCGCTCGGCCTTGACCGTCTGGTGATGCTGGCGGTTGGAGCGAACAGCCTGAGCGAGGTGATGCCGTTTCCCGATGGCTAGCCTGGATATTGCACGAGGACGCGGCGTTTTGGGTGAGAGATCGTGGTTGTGATGACGGCCGCGAGATCCAGCCAAAAACCGCGAAGGCGCATCTGTCATATTTTGACCACGTTCGAAATGTAGAAAAATCCATTGAAATCAAAATGATTGGCTTCAACTGCGCCGTACTCGTGCAATATCCGGGCTAGGGCCTCAATGCCCTTAAGGCTCCACCTTCACCGTATGCGCTCCGGACCGGCCCATTGGCCGATGACCTCGCCCATGCGCAACCGCGTTCCGGAGCGCAGGTTGGCGTGTGCTTCGAAGCGTCCCTGTTCAAAACAGAGAATCACGGTAGAGCCGAGCAGGAAGCGGCCGAACTCGGCGCCGCGTTCGAACGCGACATCGTGTTGGCGCTGTTCCACCTTCCGATAGGGGCTGACCGGCGCATCCCAAACGGTCTCGATGCTGCCGACGATCAGGGCGCCCACCATGATCAGTAGCATGTCGCCTGGATTGCCGCGCAACCGGCACACCAGGCGTTCGTTGCGGCAGAACAGATCGCCGATGGACGCCTCGGAACGGGCGTTGACCGAGAAAAGTTCACCTGGCACTGCTTGCGAATCGGTAAGCGTGAGTTCCGCCGGGACGTGCACGCGGTGGTAGTCCCGGGGGGCGAGATAGATGGTGACGAATTTGCCGCCATCGAATCCGTGAGCCAGAGATCCCGCCAGGGCTCCGAGGGAGTAGCGCGTGCCCTTGGCCTGCAGCAGGGTGCCGTGCTCGATATTGCCGAGTTGACTGATCGAGCCGTCGCAGGGGCTGACCACGACGTTCGGCTGGTCGCAGACCGTCCGCGCACCCTGCGCCAGAGCGCGTGTAAAAAAGGCGTTGAACGAGTCGAACTCCTCAAGACCAGCGTCCGCCTCTTCCATGTTCACGTTGTAGAATCGGGTGAAAGCGTGGATTAGCGAACGTCGTACCAGCGGTACCCTCGAGGCAGCCAGCCAGCCAGCCAGGCGCGTGAGTGCGTGTCTGGGCAGAACGTTTTGCAGTGCGATGAATGGGTGGCTCATGTCTCGATGGGCAGGTCGGCACGGTTGCCCCACTCCGACCAGGAGCCGTGGTAGGCGCGGATCGATTGGAAACCGAGCAGGCGAGCGACCATGTAGGACAGCCCGGAACGATGGTGTGTCTGGCAGTGTGTGATTATCTGCTTCTCGGCGGTAACGCCGACCGCGTTGAGCAGGCCGTCCAGATTTCGGATCAGACGCATGTCGTGGGCGGGGTCCTTGAGGTGCATCCAGTCCGTGTTCACAGCCCCGGGAATGTGCCCGGCGCGTGCGGAGCCGCTGCGCTCGCCCCGGTACTCCGCGTCACTGCGCACATCCCAGATCAATTGCCGGGGATCGTCGATGGCCGCCAGCACGTCCTCGATTTCCGCGATGGGGCCGGTATCGATTGTGAGATGGACCTGCGATGGTGCCGGTACCGCGCCGTTGCCTTGCCGTGCGCTCCGACCGCAGGCGAGCCACGCCTGAATTCCCCCATTGAGGTAGTGCCAGTCACGCTTTCCAATTACATCCAGTGTCCAGCAGAAACGCCCGGCCCAGCCACCACCCTCATCATCGTAGGCCACTACTTTCTTCGTGAAGTCGAAACCGATGCGACGAAAGAGTGCAGTCAGACGCCCGAGGTCTGGCAAACGGCCGCTGGCTGGCGGCGTGCCGTCGACGAGCTCCGCCGGGGTGACCAGAATTGCGCCGGGCACGTGCGCTTGAGCGTAGGCCTGCGATGATGCCACGTGCACCAGCAAAAGGTCGTGGTCGAGCTCGAGCAAGTCGGGTTCGAGGATATGCGCTCTGGAAGAGATGTGCTTTTCTCCGCGTGGGCGAGCAGCTATGTTAACGGAACGACAGGACAATCAAGGAATTTCGTGGCTGCCAACCTGGTGTGGATGGATCTTGAGATGACCGGACTCGACCCGGAACGTGATGTCATCATCGAAATGGCGACGATCGTGACCGATTCGGAACTCGAGATCATCGAGGAAGGGCCGGTGTTCGCCATCGCGCAGCCGCAGGCGAAACTCGACGCGATGGACGAATGGAACCAGACCCACCATGGTGCCTCTGGGCTCATCGATCGCGTACGCCGCGATGGCGTGGCCGAGCGAGAGGCAGAGGCGGTCACGCTCGCCTTTCTCGAGCGTCACGTCGAGCCGCGCAAGGCACCGCTGTGCGGCAACACCATCTGGCAAGACCGCCGCTTCCTGGTACGCTACATGCCCACCCTCGAGGCACATCTGCACTACCGCAACATCGACGTCTCCAGCATCAAAGAGCTGGCGCGCCGTTGGAAGCCCGGGCTGCTTGGTGGCTTCAGCAAGAAAAACGCACATACAGCGTTGGCTGATATCCGTGAATCCATCGCCGAACTGCGCTACTACCGCGAGCACTTTTTCGTCAGGCATTAGCGTGCCGGATCTTTGTTTCGAGAGCACTGACGGCCCAGTGGATGTGTTCGGCCGCCAGGTCGGATGAACCAGGGAGAGCCGAGCGCAGCCTGTCGCGCACTTTGTTGCTACCCGGGCCGTTGCCGAGCGCGATGGCGAGGTTGCGACGCCACATGTCGAAGTTGATGCGCCGAATGGGCGAACCTTCTGTGCGTCTCAGAAACTCCGCCTCACTCCAATCGAACAGATCAAGCAACGTGGCTGCGTCCAGCCCGTGACGCGGGGTAAAATCCACCTCGCAGCTGGATACCGTGCTGCGATTCCACGGACAGTACAGCTGGCAATCGTCGCAGCCGAAGATGCGGTTGCCCATCAGGGGCCTCAGTTCAGGATCGATTGGGCCCTTGTGTTCGATGGTCAGGTAGGAGATGCAGCGTTTGGCATCCAGCAACCGATTCGCGATCAGCGCATTGGTCGGGCACATCGTCATGCAGGCCCGGCATGCACCGCAACGGTCCAATACCGTTGCGTCGTCGCTAGGCAGAGGCAGGTTGGTGTAAATCTCACCGAGAAAGAAGAAGCTGCCGGCGCGGGGGTGGATGAGCAGCGTGTGTTTGCCCATCCAACCGAGTCCGGCCTTGCTGGCGAGCGCCTTTTCGAGCACTGGAGCGGAGTCGGTAAAGGCGCGGAAGCGATGGTCGATGCGAGCGGCCGCAGCATCGAGAAGTTTCGCCAGCCGCGCCAGCCGGCGTCGGATGACCTTGTGGTAGTCGCGACCGAGAGCGTAGCGGGAAACGTATGCTCGTGATGGGTCTTCGAGTATCCGCAGCGGTTGCTCGCATTCCGAGGTGAGGTAGTTCATGCGCGTGCTGATCACGCGCAATGTCCCGGGCAGTAGCTGTTCGGGATGCAGACGTGCCTCGAAGTGCTCGTTCATGTAGCCCATGGCGCCGTGCAGGCCGCGCGCCAGCCAGTCACGCACATGCGGTTCGTGCGCGCTGAGGTCGACATCGCTCACGCCAAGCTGGTCAAAACCGAATTCTGCCGCCCAGGTGTCGAGCTGACCGCGCAGCGCAAGGGTCTGTGCGGTACTGAGGGTTGCGATAGTGGCCTCACTCATGGCGGCACTATATGGCACCTGCGGCAGCCGATCACGCATGTGCGGGAGATGGTTCGAGATGTCGGGAGGTGCCATATAATGGGCTGGAACGAGGACGAGCGATGACAGAATTCAGTACGGGTGGCGGTATGGACGTCTATCTCGCGAGCGAGTGCCGGGAGTTGGACCGTATAGCCATCGAAGAAGAGGGTATCGAGGGCTTCGAACTCATGCGGCGCGCGGGTCAGGCCGCCTTCAACGAGCTGGCCCGCCGGTGGCCCGATGCCGGGTCGGTCAGCGTTGTGTGCGGAAAAGGCAACAATGCCGGTGATGGCTACGTCATCGCCGGGCTTGCGCGGGAAAGCGGATTTGACGTGCAGCTGCTGCAGCTCGATGTGGGTGTGCTCTCCGGCGATGCCGCACTGGCGGTGGAGTTCGCGGCACGGCGCGGCGTGACTGCGCAGCCTGGCGACGGCGAGCTGCGCGGGGATGTGATCGTGGATGCCTTGTTGGGCACGGGTTTGAGCGGCGAGCTACGCGAGCCCTATCGCTCGGCGGTGCAACGGATTAATGCAGTTGGTTGCGGTGTACTGGCCGTGGATATCCCAACCGGCGTACTGGCCGACACCGGCATGGTGCTCGACCCGGCGGTGCGTGCCGATGTGACGGTCAGTTTCATCGGGCGCAAGGTCGGCCTGCACACGGGGCCAGGGCTCGACTGCTGTGGGGAGGTGGTGCACGACACCCTTGGGGTGAGTGACGCGGTCTTCGATGCTTTGCCGGGATGTCCTTTGCTGCGCTGGAGTGGGGACCTTCTGCCCGTGCGACCGATCAATGCCTACAAACAGGGCGTGGGGCACCTGGTGATCGCGGGTGGAGACTATGCCATGAGCGGGGCGGTATTGCTGGCCGGGGAGGCGGCGCTGCGCGCCGGTGTGGGACTCGTCAGCATCCTGACTCACCAGGAGCATGCGGCGGGTATCGTGTCGCGTCGGCCGGAACTGATGGTGAGAAACGCATCTGACGAGCAAGTCGTGCGCGGCCTTCTGGGGGCGGCGAGCGCGGTGGTCCTCGGACCGGGCCTCGGTCGTAGTTCGTGGGCCGGGGCTCTGTACCGGCGGGTAGTGGCGGCCAACAAGCCAACCCTGATTGATGCGGACGGTCTGCGCATCGCGGTGGAAGATGGCAGACCTGTGCTCGACGAGGTGCTCATCACCCCGCACGCGGGCGAAGCGGGTGCACTGCTTGGCTGCGGCAACGCCGAGATCAACGAAGACAGACTGGATTCGGCGCGCCGGCTCGGCGAGCGCGTTGGCGGCGTGGCGGTGCTGAAAGGGGCGGGCAGCGTCATCGCCGATGCTCAGAACGTTGTGGGTATTGTGGCGCATGGCAATCCGGGCATGGCCAGCGCAGGCATGGGCGATGTGCTCAGTGGCATTGCCGGTGGATTTCTGGCGCAGGGGCTCAGCCTGAAGGCGGCGGCCGTGGCGGGAGCGACACTACACAGCGCCGCGGGCGATGCGGCAGCCAGGTGCGTCGGGCAACGTTCTCTGTTGGCCAGCGACGTGACGGATGCGATGATCGAATTGCTGAAAGGTTCCGGTTGAGCGCGCTGCCCTCGGGGCGATATCTTCCGGATGAGCACGCGACCGAGGCATTGGGCGTCGAGCTTGCACAATGGTTGGCCGATCCGGTCAATAGTGCCGACAAGGCCCTTGTCTACCTGCATGGTGAGCTTGGTGCTGGAAAGACTACCCTCGTGCGCGGCATACTGCGGGGCTTGGGCCACACCGGGGCGGTCAAGAGTCCAACGTACACGCTGCTCGAGCCGTATGACGCGCAAGCTCTCTATCATTTCGATCTATATCGCATCGCCGACAGTCGGGAACTGGAGTTCATCGGCATGGACGATCTGCTGGCCGAAAACGTGGTCAAGGTGGTGGAATGGCCGGAAAGAGGTGGGGACCGGCTCCCCCGCCCCGATGTCGAGGTGTATCTCGAGGTTGATGGTAAGGCACGCCGCGCCCGCCTGCAGGCGGGCGACCCGGCGTAACGGCAACGTGAAGCCAGTCTCTTGCGCTGTTGTGGCATTGGCCTTCTGTGCCCTGGCACCGATATCGGTATCAGCCGCCCAACTCGAAAGTCTGCGCCTGCACGAGAGCCCTGAATACACTCGGGTCGTTTTCGATACCACTGCGCCCGTGCGTTACCGGGCCATGGTGTTGGAGAATCCGCATCGTTTCGTCATTGATTTCGAAGATGTGAGCCTCGGTCCCGCCTTCGATCCGACCGCCGTTGCGCTGGGCCGCGACCGGGTTGACGGGGTACGTGTCGGCAGGCGTGGGGACGGCTATCGGATCGTGCTCGACGTGACCGCGAAACTGCAGCCGAAAGACTTCACGTTGCTGCCGGTCGACCCCTACGGTCATCGGGTGGTGGTCGATCTATACGACACGGGTGCGCGCGCCGCACCACGTATCGTGGTGACGCAACCGCGCGGCAAGCGCGACGTCGTGGTGGCCGTGGACGCGGGTCATGGCGGGGAAGATCCGGGTGCGTTGGGGCCTGGCAGGCTGCAGGAGAAAACGGTGGTGCTCAGCATCGCACGCAAGCTCGAGGCCATGATCGATGCCGAGCCGGGATTCGATGCCTTTCTGGTGCGTGACGGAGACTACTACATCGGCCACGCCAAACGGCGACAGATCGCCCGCGATCGGCGAGCCGATCTGTTCGTCTCGATCCACGCCGACGGGTTCGAGAGTTCCCAGCCCAATGGTGCCTCGGTGTACACCCTCTCTGACCGGGGTGCCACCAGTGAAACGGCGGCCTATCTGGCGGACAAAGAAAACCGCTCGGACCTCATCGGTGGCGTGGGGACGATCAGCCTGGACGACAAGCCGGACGGAGTGGCCGAAATTCTGCTCGATATATCGATGGACGCATTTCGTATCAGGAGTATCGAGGTGGGCGGATACATCCTCGAGCAACTCGGCAAGACCACGAAATTGCACAAGCAGCGGGTTGAACAGGCGGCGTTTCTGGTGCTCAAGGCTCCTGACGTTGCAAGTGTGCTGGTGGAGACCGGTTTTATCTCGAACCCTGCGGAGGCACGCAGGCTCAACCAACGCGACTACCAGGAAGACCTGAGCCGAGCCATCGTGCGGGGCATCGCGATCTACATGAATGAAAAACCGCCCACCGGAACCCTGCTGGCGTGGCAACGAGAACACGGCGGCGTGCGCTACACCATCAGCCGAGGCGATACGCTTTCCGAGATCGCCGTGCGCTATGGCGTGAGCGCGGAGCGCATACGTCGCGCCAACAAGCTGTCCAACGATGCCATACACGTTGGGCAGGTCATCATCATTCCAGCGGGTTGAGCCTGTCCATGGCAGATCGTATCCATACCCTGGACGCCCACGTGGCCGATCAGATTGCGGCTGGAGAGGTCGTCGAGCGGCCGGCCTCGCTGGTGAAGGAGCTGGTGGAAAACAGTCTCGATGCCGGAGCTCGGCGCATCGAGATCAAGATCGAACAAGGCGGGGTCAAGCGCACCAGGGTCCGCGATGACGGACATGGCATCCACCCGGACGATCTGCGCCTCGCACTCAGCCGTCACGCTACTAGCAAGATCATACGCGCAAACGATTTGATGGAAGTACAAAGCCTTGGATTCAGGGGTGAAGCGCTGGCGAGCATGGCATCGGTTGCGAGGCTCACGCTCACCTCGCTGGCGGTGGGAGAGCCCAGCGGTCATCGGCTGGTCGTGTCGGGCAGGAAGGAACTTTCGTTTGGCCCCGCGGCGCACACGCAGGGCACGACGGTCGATGTGGAGGATTTGTTTTTCAACACGCCGGCAAGGCGCAAGTTCCTGAAGACACAGCGCACGGAAGCCAATCACGTGGATATGGCGGTGCGTCGTCTGAGCCTGGCGCATCCGGAAGTCGCGTTCGAAGTCGATCTCGGCATTCGCAAGCTGCATCTGCCGGCTTCAGACATGCGCTTGCGTTTGGCGCGGGTACTCTCGGACGAGTTCGTCGCGCGCTCGGTCGAGCTCGACGAATGCTCGGGTGATCTGCGGCTGCATGGGTGGGTGGGGCTGCCGACGCTGTCCCGCAAACAGGCCGACCAGCAGTACTTTTTCGTCAACGCTCGTGTGGTACGTGACAAATTGGTCGGACACGCGGTGCGCCAGGCGTACCGGGATGTCCTGTTTCATGGCCGTCAGCCGGTATTCGTGCTCAGCCTGGATCTGCCGCCGTCCAGCGTCGACGTCAATGTGCACCCCACCAAGCACGAGGTGCGTTTTCGTGATGCGCGTCTCGTACACGACTTCGTATTCGGCACGCTCAATCGAGTGTTGCGTGATTTGCGTCCCGGCGATGTCGTTGCGCCCACGCATCTGCGGACGCGAGAACTGCCCGCCACCGCCCGTGGGCAGTACACGGGCCCGGCCGAATCGCCGCATTCGGGGCGCCAGAGCGATTTGCTCGCCACTCGCGACACCGTCGGGGCGCGAGTGGCTGAGAGGTTCGCGGAATATGTCAGTGTTGAGGACGAACGATCGGCCGGCGAGGTGCCGCCGCTCGGGTATGCCATCGCTCAGCTGCACGGTATCTACATCCTGGCGCAGAACGACGAAGGATTGGTGGTGGTGGACATGCACGCGGCGCACGAGCGTATCACTTACGAGAAGCTGAAGGCGTCAGTGGGGTTGCATGAGACCGTGAGTCAGCGGCTGCTAGTGCCCCTGACGTTGAACGTGGGGGAGGCGGAAGCCGAGCTGGTGGAGATCGAGGCTAACCTGCTGTGTGAAACGGGTCTGGTACTGGAGCGCTCCGGTCAACAGAGCGTCACCGTACGCGAGGTACCGGCGCTGCTGGCGGGAGGTGATGTCGAGCAACTGGCGCGTGATGTACTGGGCGAGCTGGGTGGATCCCCGGGGCGGGAGATCAGCCAACGCACTGACGATCTGCTTGCGAGCATGGCCTGCCACACGTCGGTGCGCGCCAACCGGGTGCTGACGATAACGGAAATGAACGCTCTGCTGCGGGAAATGGAACAAACGGAGAATGCCGGTCAGTGCAATCATGGGCGGCCGACGTTCATGGCGCTGCCGCTCGAGGCACTCGACGCCATGTTCCTGCGCGGGCAGTAATGGAGCCGATCGTCGTCACGCTCACCGGGCCAACGGCGGCAGGTAAGACTGCGGTCGCCTGTGCGCTTGCCGATCTCATACCCTGCGCCCTAATCAGTATGGATTCGGCCATGGTCTACCGGGGCATGGACATCGGTACGGCCAAACCGACTGCGGATGAGAGAAAACGCTACCCGCATGCGCTGATCGACATACGCGATCCGGCACAGTCCTATTCCGCGGCCGATTTCGTGGCGGACGCTGATCGGGAAATCGACGCTGCGCTCAGGAAGGGACTGCTGCCGGTGGTGGTTGGTGGCACGATGCTCTATGCGCGCGCTTTCCGAGAGGGGCTGGCCAACCTGCCGTCCGCCGATGCGGGGATACGCAGCGTCATCGAACGGGATGCCCGCGAGCGCGGCTGGGCAGCGCTGCATGCCGAACTCACCCAGGTGGACCCTCGTGCGGCGAGACTCATCCACCCCAACAACCCGCAACGATTGCAGCGTGCGTTGGAGGTATATCGAGCCACGGGGAAGCCGCTCAGCGAGTGGTGGGACGAGCAGACACCGGCCGATACGCGCGTTCGTCTCGGAGTGCGGTTGCGCGAATTTGCGGTGACGGTATCCGAGCGACACATACTGCATGAGCGTATAGCCGAGCGCTTTCGGCGGATGCTCGCGGCTGGATTCGAAGCGGAGGTCAGTGCGCTCCTCAAACGGGAAGATCTGGGCCCGGAACTGCCGTCCATGCGGGCTGTAGGCTATCGGCAGATGTGGTCCTACCTCAACGGAGAGGTCGGCGCCGAACAAATGTGCGAAAGTACCATCGCCGCCACTCGCCAGCTGGCCAAGAAGCAGCTCACCTGGTTGCGAGCCTGGCCGCACGTTCGCGTGCTGGAGGGCGATGCGGGCGCCCTGGCGCGGCAGATTGCGCGAACGGCGGTTGAGGATGGGGTGCATGGAGGGTGAGCAAACCACGACAGGCTGCTAGTATGGTGCAGGATTGACCCTGCGGGATGCGGGCCCGGACCGTGGAAGCGCAGCGCCCTGAGGGCGGATATGACGAGTTGTCGAGGGAGGCCGCACGCGAGGTCTGCGATAGCTCGGAGAGATCGATCAGGACCAAAAGACGCCGGGGGAGTCTGGCGTCTCGGACAAGCGAAGGGCTGAAACAAAAAAAAGGAGAGATGCAATGTCCAAGGGGCACTCGTTACAAGACCCTTATCTCAATACGCTACGCAAGGAACGCATACCGGTGTCGATATATCTGGTGAACGGGATCAAGTTGCAGGGGCAGATCGAATCGTTCGACCAGTTTGTTGTGTTGCTGCGCAATTCCGTCAGCCAGATGGTATACAAGCATGCCATCTCAACCGTCGTTCCATCCCGTAGCGTGCGCCTGTCGAACAATAGCGGTGAGGACGAGTCCGAGGACTAGGCTCCGCAGGGGTCTGGAATCGAAACGTTCTTGAACGCGGCCCCTGTTCAGCCTGGATTGTTCATGAATAGTCTACTGCGGTCGCCGATAGCAGTAAGAACACAGGGCGTGCTGCCGCCAGGTGCTCGACGTACTATCGAGTACGCCTGGGCGCCTTCTGGTCCGCGCCACCCCGTGTTTTCACTACTCTTCTCGCCCTCGCTACGACCATGCATGAATAATCCAAGCTAGGAAACCATTTTGTCATTCATCGATCGCCCGGATGCGGGCAACAAGGCTCTGCTCCTGCATGTGCACCTGGAGTCGGCCGAAGGTTATGACCCGGGTGAATTCAACGAGTTGACCCGCTCGCTGGGGCTCGATGTGGTGGCCGAGATCACTGCCTCACGCCGCACGCCGCATCCCCGCTGGTTTGTCGGTTCGGGCAAGGTCGAAGAGCTCGAACGCGCTTTCCGGGAGGCAGATGCGGACATTCTGCTCGTCGATCAGGAGCTGAGCGCGGGTCAGCAGCGGAATCTCGAAAAACGCCTGGATGCCCGGGTCATGACCCGCACAGAGGTGATTCTGCAGATATTCAGCGAGCGCGCACGCACTTTCGAGGGGCAGTTGCAGGTGGAGCTGGCGCAGCTGAAACACGCGCAAACCAGGCTCGTGCGCGGCTGGACCCATCTCGACCGCCAAAAGGGCGGCGTTCGTCAGCGTGGTGCGGGTGAGACGCAGATCGAGCTCGATCAACGGATGCTTGCCGCTCGCATCCGGGCCACCGAGAGGCGCCTGGCGAGGGTACAGAAACGCCGGGCTCAGGGTCGACGCCGTCGCCATCGCACGGCTGCGCGCACGGTTTCGCTGGTGGGCTACACCAACGCCGGGAAGTCCACCCTGTTCAATGCGCTGACGGACGGCGAGGCGCTGGTGCAGAACAAACTGTTCGCCACACTCGATCCCACGATGCGCAAGCTCTCGCTGCCGGGACTCGAAGATGTGGTGCTGGCCGATACCGTGGGCTTCGTCAGCCGCCTGCCCCATTCGTTGGTCGAAGCGTTCAAAGCGACGCTGGAGGAGGTGAGCAACGCCGATCTGCTGCTGCACGTGGTGGATGCGAGCTACCCGCAGTGCCGCTTGCGCATAGAGCAGGTGGAAGACGTGTTGCGTGAGATAGGCGCGGAAGAGATCCCCTGCATTTTTGTGCTCAACAAAGCCGACCTGGTGACCGGCGAGGTGCCGGTGCTCCAGGGGATCGAGGCTCCGGTGTTGGTGAGTGCCCTCGAAGGCAGCGGTCTCGACTTACTCTGCGCGCGCATTGCCGCCGCACTCGGTGTCCTGCCGGCACCGGTGCATGTGGTGCTGGCACCGGATGCGGGCAGTACGCGGGCACGTCTGTATGCACTCGGCGCGGTGCTCGACGAGTCTGTGACCGAAGACGGACGGATAGCCCTGAGGGTGCAGGCTGACCAGCGGCTGCTGGAGGATTTGCGCCGCGAACCCCGGTGTTCGGTGGCATCCGTCAAAAAAGGGTAGAATCTCTTCTGCCGGATGGGCCCGGCCCGGCGGTATGGATTTGCGTATTGGCGTGTGTCCACTAGAATTTCCTCCCTGCCTGCGAAAGTCGGATCGATGAGGACGGACAGCGCGGCAGGACGACATCGACAACAGAGTGATCAGTCTACGGAGTAACAATGGCTTGGAATGAACCAGGTGGTGGAGACAAAGACCCCTGGGGAAGTCGGGGTGACCAGGGTCCGCCCGATCTGGACGAGGCGTTCAAGAAACTGCAATCGCAGCTTACCGGTATTTTCGGTGGCGGCGGCAGGGGTGGGGGCGGCCGCGGCTTCAACAGCAGCCTCGTGGGGCTGGCGCTGGTGGTGGTGGCAGTCGGCTACTCGCTGTTCGGGCTCTATCAGATCGACCAGGGAGAACGCGGCGTGGTGTTCCGCTTCGGCGCGGTACAGGAAACCTCCAAGCTGCCCGGCCTGCACTGGAATCCGCCCATCATCGACGTCGTACAAAAAGTCAACGTGACGCAGATGCAGTCGCACAAGCACCAGGCGCTCATGCTCACCGAAGATGAGAACATCGTCGATGTCAGCCTGACGGTTCAATATGTGGTTAACGATCCCGTGGCCTGGGTTGTCATGGTGCGCGATCCGCGCAGCAGCCTCGGCAATGCCACGGAGAGTGCGCTACGCCATGTCGTGGGGGGCACCATCATGGACCGCGTCATCACCGATGGGCGGGCGGACATCCAGACAGAAGTGGAGCAGCGCCTGCAGTCCTATCTCGACCGCTATGGAACCGGTATCCAGGTGAGCAAGGTCAACATCGACGAGAGTGCACCGCCCAACCAGGTGCGCGAAGCGTTCAACGATGTGCAGCGGGCCAAGGAGGACGAACAGCGCGTCATCAACGAGGCCAACGCCTTCGCGGAACAGATCATTCCGGAGGCCCGGGGTGGGGCTCAGAAGCTGATCGAAGAGGCCAGTGGTTACCGGGAACAGGTGATCGCGAGAGCCGAAGGTGAGACACAGCGTTTCGAGAAGTTGCTCGCCGAATATCTGCTGGCAAAAGAAGTCACACGTAACCGGCTGTATATCGATGCGCTGGAATCGGTGCTTTCCAACAGCTCCAAAGTCATGGTGGACGTTGATGGTGGCAACAACCTGATGTACCTGCCACTCGACAAGCTCACCCAGCAGGCGGCGGCGAGTGCAGGCAGTCCGGAATCCGTACGCAGCATCGCCGATGCGGTGATGCGCGAACTCAACAACCGCGCCGGATCAGGGCGCGTGCGCGACACGCGCTGAGGATAGACACATGAATCTGCGTGCTTTCATTCTATTCATCATCGCGGCGGCGATCCTGTTCGTACTTACGAACAGCATCTATCAGATCAAGCAAACGGAACGCGCGATACTCTTGAGATTCGGCGCGGTGAGTGAGGCTGACGTCGCGCCGGGACTGCATTTCAAGTTGCCAATCGCCGAACAAGTGCACAAGTTCGACGCGCGTGTAATCATGCTCGACTCGAGCCCCGAAACCTACTTCACGCTGGAAAAGAAACCGCTGATCGTCGACTCCTTCGCGAAGTGGCGAATTCAGGACGTGCAGAAGTATTATCAGGCGAGCACGGGAGACGAGCGGCGCGCCATGCGGGTGTTGCAAGAGCGCGTGAGCGCCGGGCTGCGCAACCAGATCAGCCGCCGCGATATGCACGAGGTCATATCGGGTGAGCGCGACCAGCTGATGCAGGAACTCACGGCGGCGCTCAACCGGCGCATGAAGGAAGAGATGGGCGTGGAGGTCATCGACGTGCGCGTGAAGCGCATCGATCTGCCGACGGAAGCGTCCAGCGCCGTGTATGACCGCATGAACTCCGAGCGGGAAATCGAAGCCCGCCAGTACCGTGCCCAGGGTGAGGAACTTGCCCGGGGTATTCGCGCTGATGCCGAACGCCAGACGGTGGTCATCGAGGCGGAGGCCTATCGCGAGAGTGAACAACTTCGGGGGGAGGGCGATGCGCGCTCGGCATCGATCTACGCGGGTGCCTTCACCAAGGATCCGGAGTTCTACGAGTTCTATCGCAGCATCAACGCGTACGCGAAAGTGTTCAGCAACAAAGGCGACCTGCTGATCCTCGATCCGAACGGTGAGTTCTTCAAATACCTCAAGAGCAACGAGGGCTGATGCCTGTTTACTGCTTGCTCCACTAGCTGCTGGCCAACGGGCTAAAATCGTAGAGCGAACATGAAGCGTTACAACTGGCGTTTGCCCGAAGGGGTGGGAGAATTGCTGCCGCCTCGCGCATGGGATCTGGAAATGATCCGCCGTTGTGTACTCGACCTTTTCCACTCATGGGGTTTCGAGTACGTCGAACCTCCCATCATCGAATATCTGGATTCCCTGCTGGTGGCAGGCGGCAGCGACCTGGATCTACAGACGCTCAAGGTCGTCGATCAGCGCTCGGGCAGGATGATGGGCGTGCGCGCCGACATCACGTCGCAAACTGCGCGCATCGATGCCCATAGCTTGCGAGCAGGCGGTATCACGAGGCTGTGTTACGCAGGCACGGTGGTACATGCCAATCCTGCCGCGACCCTGGAGTCGCGTGTGCCCATCAAGGCGGGAGCGGAACTGTTCGGCGACGCCAGCCTCGCTGCGGATGCGGAGGTCGTTGCGCTGATGTTGGAATCGCTGCGGCGCAGCGGTGTGGAAACGCCGGTGCTAGTGGTTGGGCACATGGGGGTGTACAACGCGCTGGTGAACGCACTGGGCGAAGAGACGGAGTTCGATACGCAGGCACTGTTCGAAGCGGTGCAAAGCAAGTCGGAAACCGATATCGCACAATTGCTCGGTGACGGCGAAGCCGCGGACCAACTGGTGCGCTTGCCCACGCTCATGGGGGCGGTGGATTCGCTGGCGGATACACGCAGCGCGCTCACGAACGCCGACGCGCTGGCGGCCGTGGATGCGCTGGCAGAACTGGTTGATCTGGTGAAGATGCGGTGCACGCAGGTAGAGTTGCGTTACGACCTGGCGGAACTGGCCGGTTACGGTTACCACAATGGTCCGGTGTTTGCCGCTTTTCATGGTGACCACGGCAGAGTGCTGGCTCGCGGCGGTCGATACGACGGTGTCGGTGCGGTATTCGGACGTGCCCGGCCCGCCACGGGATTCGATGTGAATCTCAGCCGGCTCATCGGTGCGTCGACCCCGGAGTGTGGTTGCATATTTGCACCTTGGAGAGCGGGCGATGGCGAAGATCTGCAGGGTCGAATCGATACGCTGCGCTCGCAGGGTGAGCGGGTAGTCTCCGCGCTCGCCGCGGGACAGAGCGCACCGGCCGGTTGCGACCGGCAACTGGTTCTTAAGGGCGGGGTGTGGCAGGTCCATTCAATTCAATGATCCGTTCGTGGACATCGGTAAGCCAGTGAAGGTAGGTGGTAATGGGACGTAACGTGGTCGTCATCGGCATGCAGTGGGGCGATGAGGGCAAAGGCAAGGTTGTGGATCTGCTCACCGAGCAGGTATCGGGCGTGGTGCGCTTTCAGGGTGGTCACAACGCCGGACACACGCTGGTGATCGATGGCGAGAAGACGGTGCTGCACCTGATTCCGTCCGGCATTTTGCACACCCAGGTGCAATGCTTCATCGGCAACGGTGTGGTGCTGGAACCAAACGCGCTGTTAGAGGAAGTGAAGGGGTTGGAGGCGCGTGGCGTACCGGTACGCGAGCGCTTGAAAATCAGCCCTGCATGCCCCCTGATCCTGCCGTACCACGTGGCGCTCGACCTGTCGCGCGAAGAGGCGCGCGGTACTCAGAAGATTGGCACCACGGGCCGTGGCATCGGCCCCGCGTACGAGGACAAGGCGGCGCGGCGTGGCGTGCGTCTGGGGGATCTTTACCACTGGCAGGGGTTTGCGACCAAGCTCTCCGAGGTGATGGAGTACCACAACTTCATGCTCGAGAATTACTACAAGGCACCGACCTGTGATTTCGAGGAAACCCTCGATCGATGCGCGGCGGTGGCTGAGCAGATCCAGCCCATGGTGGCCGATATCGTGTCGCTGCTGCACGAGTTGCGCGAGAGGGGTCACAACCTGTTGTTCGAAGGCGCGCAAGGTGCTCTGCTCGATGTGGATCTCGGTACCTATCCGTTCGTCACGTCGTCCAACACCACCGCCGGTGGGACGGCCGTCGGCAGCGGATTCGGTCCGCGCTATCTCGATTACGTACTCGGCATCACCAAGGCGTATTCGACTCGCGTGGGCTCCGGCCCCTTTCCGACAGAGCTGTTCGACGACGTTGGTAGCCGTCTTGCCGAGCGCGGCGATGAATTCGGATCCACCACCGGCAGGCCGCGCCGCTGCGGCTGGTTCGATGCCGTGGCACTCAAGCAGGCCGTACGCATGAATTCGATCTCCGGGCTGTGTCTGACCAAGCTGGATGTCCTCGACGGGCTTCAGACCATCCGCGTCTGTGTCGATTACACCGGTCCGGATGGTGCGCAGAGCTCACCGCGTTTTGCGAGTGAACACTACTCGGAGGTCGAGCCGGTGTACGAGGAGATGTCGGGCTGGTCCGGTTCCACTGTGGGCGCGGAATGCCTGGAAGATCTGCCGGCTGAGGCCCGCGCCTACATCGCGCGCATCGAGGAGGCCGTGGGTGCGTCCATCGATATCATATCCACAGGGCCCGACCGCGCGGAAACTATCATTTTGAAAGATCCGTTCGGGGGATAGGCGGAGGCATCGCCATGGATTCCAGACTACTAGAAATTCTCGTCTGCCCGGTGACCAAGGCAACACTCGTGTACAGAAAGGAAGCCGGTGAGTTGTGGTGCAAGGCAAGTCGGTTGGCCTACCCCATACGCGACGACATCCCGGTGATGCTCGAAGAAGAGGCGCGACGGCTGACCCTGGAAGAGTTGGAGTCGCTCTGAGAGGGGCATATCTGTGCAGTTTTCGTCATATGAGCCTCCTGTCCTTATTCTGTACAATGGCCGGCCGGGATCGAATTAGATGGACGCAATGAACAAGCCGGATCTGGCGGTCGTGAGCGACCTGCCGGACGTAGCCAGCCGCGAACTGATGCAGCCCCAGTTGAGCCTGGACTGGGTTGGTATGAGCAACATTCACCAGCCGTTGCTGGTCCAGGACGGGGAGCGCACCAGTCAGGTGCAGACCAAAGTGCAGGTGTATGTGGACCTGGCCGACTGTATGGCCAAGGGCATTCACATGTCCCGGCTGTACTTGATTCTCGATGAGCATGCCGAGACGCGGGCACTGACGGCAGCCGGTCTGAAGCTGATGCTGGCCTCGCTGCTTGAGTCTCACCGGGGCCTGTCCAGCCGCGCTTTCCTGCAGTTCGAGTTCGACTACTACCTGCGCCGCCAGGCGCTGGTCAGCGAGTTTTCGGGGTGGAACAGCTACCCGGTGACCATCAAGGGCACACTCATGGACGGCGAGATGCATCTGGAACTCGGCATCGGCGTGTATTACTCATCCACCTGCCCCTGTTCCGCTGCTCTGGCCCGCCAGCTGATCCAGAACCAGTTTCAGCAGGATTTCGGCAGTCGCGGTCAGGTGAGTGTGTCGGAAGTGGAAAACTGGCTCGGCACCGAGCAGGGCATCGTCGCCACGCCGCACAGCCAGCGCAGCCTCGCACATGTACTGGTGAAGCTGGAGGACGGACTTGCCGACTTTCCCATCACCGACCTGATCGATCGCATCGAGGACACACTGAAGACGCCGGTGCAGACGGCGGTGAAACGCGAGGACGAACAGGAGTTCGCACGTCTGAACGGCCAAAACCTGATGTTCATCGAGGATTCCGGGCGCGAGCTCAAGGCCCTTCTTCAGGAGGACGAAAGGTTGAGGGATTTCTGGGTGCGCGTGGAACACCACGAGAGCCTGCACGCGCACGATGCAGTGGGTATTTTCACCAAGGGTGTGGAGAAGGGATACTTGCCTATCCCTTGAGGGCCCTCGGGGGGTATCCGGAAGGCTCCGAGGATTCTGAGGACTCTGAGGAACAAGTTTCATGAGCAGCAACGGCGTGGTCATCAGCGGAGCCGGGTTGTGGAAGCCCGAGCATACCGTCACCAACGAAGAACTCGTCGAGAGCTACAACGCCTGGGCGCAGCGTTACAACGAACAGCACGCCGAGACCATTGCAGCAGGGGAGGAGGAGGAAAAGCCGCTTTCCAGCGCCGAATTCGTCGAAAAGGCCAGCGGCATCCGCCAGCGCTACGCGTACATCAAAGACGGTATTCTGGACGTCGAACGCATGCGCCCGCGTATTCCGGTGCGACCGGACGAAGAGCTCTCGCATCAGGCAGAAATCGCCGTCAACGCGGCGAAGCTCGCACTGGAGGGAGCCGGGCGCATTGGTGGCGATGTCGATATGGTCATCGTCTCCTGCGCGTACACACAGCGCTCTTACCCTGCAATCGCCATCGAAGCGCAGCACGCACTCGGTATCGAGGGGTTCGGCTTCGACATGCTGGTCGCGTGCTCCGCTGCGACCTTTGCATTGCAACGCGCGGTGGACGCCATCGCTGCGGGTTCCGCGAAGTGCGTGCTGGTTATCAATCCGGAACTCACTTCACCCCAGGTCAACTACACCGACCGTGACAGCCACTTCATCTTCGGCGACGTCAGCACGGCCATCGTGCTGGAAAGGGAGGAAGACGCGAGCGCCGAGCATGTCTACAAGGTGCTTGGCAGTCGTGCGGTAACCCTCTATTCCAACAACATCCGCTCGAATTTCGGCTACGTCTCCTACGCGGATGACTCCGACCCCTACGGGACGGACAAGCTCTTCCACCAGAACGGCCGCAAGGTGTTCAAGGAAGTCTGCCCCATGGCGGCGGAGCATCTCGCGGGCCAGATCGCCGATCTGCAGCTCGCGGTGACGGATGTGAAGCGCTGGTGGCTGCATCAGGCTAACCTCAACATGAACCAGCTGATCACGCGTCGGCTGATCGGCCGCGACATGACACAGGAGGAAGCTCCGATCGTACTCGATGAGTACGCCAATACCGCCTCCGCGGGATCGATTATCGCGTTCTGCCTCTACAACAAGGATCTGCAGGCAGGCGACGTGGGCGTGATCTGCTCTTTCGGCGCGGGTTACTCCATTGGTTCGCTGGTGATTCAGAAGCTCTAGTGGGCTGCCCCACTAGCACGACCTACGCGTGGCCGGTTCTTCCAAAAAAGCGATCTATGCAGCCCTCGTCGGCAACACGCTGATCGCGGCAACCAAATTTGCCGCCGCCGCGATCAGCGGCAGCTCCGCCATGTTTTCCGAGGGCGTGCACTCGCTGGTGGACACCGGCAACCAGGTGCTGCTGCTGTACGGGCTGAAACGTGCCGAGAAACCGCCGGACGAGGAGTTTCCCTTCGGTCACGGCAAGGAAATCTACTTCTGGAGCTTCGTGGTCGCCATGCTGATCTTCGGCCTAGGTGCGACCGTGTCCATACACACCGGATGGCAGCATCTGTCGCAACCGGCGGAGATCCAGAACATCTGGCTCAACTATGCGGTGCTGGGTTTCGCGGTAGTGTTCGAGGGCGGAGCGCTTTATGTCGCATTCCGGGAGTTCAACCGTCACAAGGGCCGCGCGGGTTATCTGGAAGCGGTCAAACGCGGCAAGGATCCGAGTATTTTCGTGGTGGTTTTCGAAGACAGCGCTGCGATGCTTGGCCTGTTGGTCGCGATCGGCGGGCTGATTGCTTATCAGCTGACAGGTAATCCCGTGTTCGATGCCCTCGCGTCGATCAGCATCGGCGTGATTCTCGGTGCCACAGCCATCTGGCTTGCCTACGAGAGCAAGGGTTTGTTGATCGGTGAGGCGGCGGAGCCGGAGCTTGCGCGCGCCATGCGCAGGCTGGCGGGCTCGGGAGAAGGGGTGAAGCACGTCAACGAGCTGATCACACTGCACATGGGTCCTGCGCAGATCATCGTCGTGGTGAGTCTCGATTTCGTGAGCGGTATCGATGCGGACACGGTGGAACGTACCGTCACCGACCTGACACGTCTCATCAAGGCGCTGGACAGTCGTGTGATGCGCGTGTTCATCGAGGCCGAAAACGAGGCCGACCATGGCTCGGATGAGGGCTTCATCGCCTGAGTACGGGTACTGGCGTCAATGAAACGACCTGGTGCATGATGTGAGTGGCGACTGCGTCACGCGGCACGGTCCATCAGCAAATGGACCCGCTCGTAAAAAGGCTGAGCTCTGTGAAGATGATTGGGGTTTTCGTAGGCATAGTGCTGGCAGGCGCAACAGGTCACGTTGCGGCGGCCGAACCCTTCGTCAAGAAAAGCCTCGACGGTGCCTGCCTGCCCATGTCGCACCCCGAGTTCTACGAGACGAAGATCTACGTCCGCAAGAATACCATGCAGGAATGCGTGGCCAGCGGCGGCAAGGAAGAGCACGAACCGCCCCCGGATGAAGACGGGGAAGTTCAGGCCGCATCGAGCGGAGGGTCGGCGGTCAACGGATAGCGTCAGCACAGCCCCTCATATAGGACTGCCAACCGGCATGACAATCAGCGTATCGCGATGGGATTGATGATCATCTGCACTGCCCCTCTTACCTTGGCCTGACCGAGCACGAAGAGAAACTCGAATGCGTCGTCGCGAACCAGGGATCCCGTGTTCATGGTCTCGAAGATGTAGATGCCATTGTCCTTCAGGTAAGTGACATGACCCTGGTACGGGCGATTCGGGTTTTCCGGCGGAACCACGTCGAGCCCCCAGGTGTCGGAACCCACCGCAACCACACCCTTACCGGCCACGTAGAGGGCCACGGCTTCTGACTGACCGGGCTCTGTGCTCACCCAGGTATCGGGATCGCTCACGAGTTTTGCATCGGTCCAGCCGGTGTGGAAAAGCACCACGTCGCCCTCTCGGATGGGCGTGCCCTGCTTCTTCTCCACAGCTTTCACGTCTTCGACGGTGAAGGCCTGGCCACCAGCCAGATGATCCACGCCGTAGTGACCGGCCATGTCGAGCACGATACCGCGCGCGACGATCGGCGGGACGTTCTCGATGCCGAGTTTCGTGAGCCCTGTCATCTGTGCGAAATCCCGCGCATTGTTGCAGTTGTAGTACTCACCATCGTGGCCCAGATGCCCCAGACCGTCGATCTGCGGACCGATGCCGAGCCACCCTTCGAAGATGTCGTCGTTGTATGTCATTCCGGCTGACGGCCGGGCGCTCTCCTGTTGATTGGGCTGTACTACGTAGAGGTTCAGCACTCGAGGTGCGAATGCGGGTGTGGAGCGGTCGATGGTGATGCCCAGGCTGTAGGCCTTGCCGGTTTTGATGAGTTTCGATGCCCTCAGCACCGATTCGGCGGTAATGAGGTTGGCGTTGCCGATCTGATCGTCCGGGCCCCAGCGCGAGGGCGTGCACTCCTGCGCGAATGTCGGTGATGCAGCAAGGACATAGACGAGCGTGCACAACAACACGCTGGCGCGGATGGATGGGTTCATGCTAACTCTCCCTTGAATCTTCCTTCGACAAGCGTCCCATGCCGACGCGCGGGGCTCAAGTGAAATCCGCGCTCACAGCATTTTGAGGAGTGAGCCCGCAGTTCGAGGATTGCGGCCTATTGGCGGTGGTGGGTGCAAACCGAATCAGGGATGCAGGCGACTGTAGGTATGCTGCCAGGAAGTCGTCACAGCGCCTGCGTCGCTAAAAGATCGCTACAAGACAGGGGTACGCGATGGATACTCTGCCGAATCGAACCATGCCTTGCCGGTGCGGCCCGTGTCTGCGGTCATGAGTGGGCGGCTGGACCGCTATGTGCGGCTGGCGTACGGTTTTTCATGGCTGATCTGGGCGCCGGCCATTCTCGCGAGCCGCGGCATGTTGGTGCTGCCGGAGTTTCTCTCCGGCATGCCGGGGCCGGTGGGCACGTATGGACCCCTGTTGGCGGTGTTGGCGGTGTTGGCGCTGGTAGGCCGGGAAGGTGGGTTGAGCGAGTTTTTTCGACGCGGGGTGAGCGTTGCCGTTCCGTGGTACTGCTGGCTGGCCGCGTTGCTGATGTGGCGCGTAATACCGGCTTTCGGGGTATTCTTCTACCTGCTCGTGGGTGCCTGCATCTTCGGGCTCATGAGGGAGCATGGAAAGAATGCTGAACCCTGGTCGTGTTGCTGTCTGGCACATCGCATGGGGTCAGCGTTGGAAAGATGACACGCTAATCTCGGTGGGGTACAGGACTGAAAACCGAAGATGCATGGGAAATATGGGGTCGCGAAGAGCCATACTTCGCCGTACTCACGGACGAGAAGTTCCTTTACGGCAACCTCACCGACGAGCGGCTCGATGCGTTTTTCGATACCGGTCGCGGCCATGTCAGGCGTACGCTCACCAAGATAAGCGTGCTCACCGGCAGGGAATTCTCGCCGCGAAGCGCGCTTGACTTCGGATGCGGAACGGGCCGCTTGCTGGTGGCGCTGGCCGAGGAATCCACCTCTGTCACGGGCGTGGACATCGCTAGGAGCATGCTGGCCGAAGCGCGGCGCAACTGTGACACGCGGGCGGCGGGAGCCGACGTGCGTCTCATGACCACGTCGGAGTTTCTGGCGGAAAGTGGGCGCAGCTACGACTTCATTCACTCCCACCTCGTGTTTCAGCACATCCGTAGAAGCGATGGAGAGCCTTTGCTGCGTGCACTTGCCGAGCGCCTGCAAAACGACGGCGTACTCGCAGTGAGTGTGTTGTGCGGGAATCGTCACGCCTGGCCGCGTCGGCTGGCTGCCTGGATGGAGGCGCGCTTTGCGCTGGTGCACGCCTTCGTGCGGCACGTGAAAAGAGAGCCTCACCGGATTGCAGCGATGGAGATGAACATCTACGACGTTGGACAGATTTCGGCGTCGTGGGCGAATGCCGGCGTGCGCGTTCTCGACGTTGCCACGTACGAAGAGGGTGCGTTGCGCTGGGCAACGCTGTTCGGCTGCAGGGAACGGGACGCTACCGTGTAACGGCAGCATTCGCCGGTATAGGGTAGGCCTCCGAAACCAGAGTGCGGGGGCTGCGATAAAACACGTGGCGTGTGCGTTTTTGTTGTTGTCTTGTGTCGCTGGGGCTGCCGGAGAATCGGAACTGAGGCCCGGGAACCTGGCAGCGCACCCGGAGGCCGGGGACAGTTCGGATGACATGGTCCACGGGCTTGGCTCGCGCCTGCCCTGGAAAGAGGGCTGACTATTCGAAACGCCCATTCACCAAAAAGACGATCGTTAAGCTATTGGGATAGTTGGTGCCGAGGAGAGGACTTGAACCTCCACGGGGTTACCCCCACTAGCACCTGAAGCTAGCGTGTCTACCAATTTCACCACCTCGGCATCGAATTGGAGCACCTGATGTGGTACCCCGACAGTGGGCGGCGCAATGTACTAAAACCCCTCTCCGGGTGTCAATTGTCTGCCCGGGACTACGTCTTGATACTGCGCGAGGCCACGGGTAACGTCACGCTCGGTGCGCGATGGTTGGTTGATCGAAATCAGGCCTGGCCGACGGTGCCAGTGGGGAGCCAGTGGGGAAGGGACATGAAAGCATGCGGCGCGGAGTTCTTTGGGACGTTCTGGCTCGTGCTCGGCGGGTGCGGAAGTGCGGTGCTCGCGGTGGGTGTTGCGGACGTGGGCATCGCCTGGATGGGTGTCTCGATCGCCTTCGGGCTCAGCGTGCTTACCATGGCCTATGCCATCGGTCATATCTCGGGCTGCCACCTCAATCCAGCGGTATCGGTGGGCCTTTGGGTGGGCGGACGTTTCAAGGCCGGTCAGTTGTTGCCCTATATCGCCGCCCAGGTGCTCGGTGCGGTGGTGGCCGCAGGGGTGCTCTATGTCATTGCCTCGGGAGCCGAGAGTTTCGACCCCACCAACGGACTCGCCTCCAATGGCTATGGCGAGCATTCGCCCGGGGGCTACTCAATGGGTGCGGCGTTCGTCACGGAAGTGGTGATGACCGCTATGTTCCTGTTGATCATCATGGGTGCGACGTCTGGGCGTGCGCCTCAGGGTTTCGCACCCATCGCTATCGGCCTCGGGCTCACGCTCATCCATCTCATCAGCATTCCGGTTACCAACACGTCGGTCAATCCGGCACGGTCCACGGGCGTGGCGTTGTTCGTCGGCGACTGGGCCGTGGCGCAACTGTGGTTGTTCTGGATCGCGCCGATCATGGGTGGCGCAATCGGCGCAGGGCTGTATCGTGCGCTTGGCAATGACGAGGACTGAGTGTGCCATGACCCGATTGCTGGGAGGTTGGTATGCCCCGGCGTAATCCATCAGGCCGGGACGGACGACGGCGCGTCGCGACCGGTTCGGACGTGCTGGATGCGCTGCGCGAGGAAACCCACGACTGGCGGGCGCTGAAGGCGCGCTTCGGCAATCCGCCGCAACTACGCAAGGTGTTGCGTGGATTGGAACGCAACGGCGATGTTGTTCGTGACCATGGCGGCTGGTATCACCTGCGCGACTCGGGCGAAGAGATCGAAGGGGTCGTAGAGCGCATCGGGGGTGAGCTGGGGGTTGGCGGGATTGCCCTGGAGCGGGGGCGCAGCCGTGTGCGCTGCGGCGACACAGTTGTGGCCCGCGTCGTGGAGGGACGTGCGCGCATCGTGAAAGTTACCGCGTACTCGCCTGAGCCCGTGATCGGCATTCTCAGGATGCGTGGCCGCACGCCTTACGTCGAGGCGCTGGGACCGGATTACAAGGGCCGCGTTGCGTTGGTGGATCCGCCGCAGGGCAGCGATGGCGACACGGTGGCGGTGCGCGTTCTGGGTGAGGAGCGCCGCACACTGGCCGGTGTGATGCAAAGCGTCGTCGCCCATGAATCTGCGGCAGGACAGGCAGCAGAGAGTTTGCTCGTTGCCTATCAGGTGCCGGCGGAATGGCCGCAGGATGTTACTGGCGAGAGCGATGCGCTGCCGAAACACGTGTATGGCGACCGATTTCATCGTCGTGAGGACCTGCGCGAACGCGCACTCGTGACCATTGATGGCGAAACCGCGCGTGATTTCGACGATGCCGTACACGCCGCGGCGGTAGGCAAAGGCTGGCGTTTGACGGTGGCCATAGCGGACGTCGGCCACTATGTGAAACCGGGCAGCGCACTCGATCGTGAGGCGTGGCGGCGCGGTACGTCGGTCTACCTGCCGGATCGGGTGGTGCCCATGCTGCCGGAGAGCCTGTCCAATCATTTGTGTTCGCTGCGCCCGCAGGAGGAACGTCTGGCGCTGGCGTGCGAGATGATGGTCGATGGTTCCGGCCGGGTAACCGGGTTTCGGTTTTTCGAGGCGGTCATCCGCTCGTGGCAGCGGCTGACCTACAACCAGCTGGCTGCCTACATAGACGGCGGGGCCCTCGAAGTGGAAGACGAGGTGCGTGCATCGCTCGATGCGCTCATTGGAGTATTCCGCGGGTTTGGCCGGTCGCGCGTTGAGCGTGGAGGGCTCGACTTCTCGAGCCACGAGGGTGCCCTGCAGCTTCGCGCAGGGCGCGTCGTCGCCATCACACCGGTGAAACGCAATGATGCCCACCGTCTGATCGAAGAAGCCATGATCGCGGCCAATGTGTGTGCGGCGCGCTACCTGGAAGACCATCATCGCCTGGCTCTGTACCGGGTACACGAGCGTCCGTCTGCGGAGAAAGCATCGGCATTGCAGCAGGCATTTGCGCTGGCTGGTGTCGCCTGGCGGGCGGACGATGTGACACCGCAGTCCATAGCCGCGGCACTGGCCTCGGTGGGCGCCGCGCGTAACCGCTGGATCGTGGAGATGGCCGTGTTGCGCTGCATGACCCAGGCCGACTACCGGCCGGACAATGAGGGTCACTTTGGGCTCGCGCTGGAGCGTTACATGCACTTCACTTCACCCATTCGGCGCTATCCGGACCTGGTCGTGCATCGTGCAATCAAGCGCGCGCTGGCTGATAAGCGCGGCGACATCGCACCTCTGGAATGGCTTACCGCCTGCGGCATGCAAACCTCGATGGCGGAGCGTCGCGCCGAGGAAGTGAGCCGGGGGGTGGATGCGTGGTTGAAGTGCGACTACCTGGCCGACAGGGTGGGCGAGCACTTTGCAGGTGTCATCGCGGGCGTGACGGAATTTGGGCTGTTTGTCGAACTCACCGGTTTTTTCATCCAGGGACTCGTGCACATATCCGCCCTTGGCAATGACTACTACCACTACCGACCGGCGGCGCAAGCGCTGGTTGGGGATGCGAGCGGGCGCAGCTTCAGGTTGGGAGACAGCATCGAGGTGAGGCTTGCGGGCGTGGAACCCGAGCTCGGCAAACTCGATCTCGATCTGTCCGGCAGCACCGGGAGACGCGGTAGACGACGTAACAAGCGCCGGCGCTCATGAACACCGTCGCCGGTCTGCATGCGGTGATTGCGTTGCTGGAGGAGCAGCCGGAGCGAGTGCGCGAATTGTGGGTACACAGCGGGCGGGATGACGCGCGCATGCAGCGTGTCGTGCAACTGGCGCGTGAGGCGGGGGTGCGCATCGAGAAGGTGTCGCGCAAACGCCTCGACAAGCTCTCGTCCTCGCATCAGGGTGTGGTGGCCCAGTGCCATCCGCTCACGCTCGCGGCAGAGGCGGAACTCGAACTGCGCTGGCAGGGTCTGGCCTCGCCGCGTCTGCTGCTGGCACTCGACGGGATCAGCGATCCCCGCAACCTGGGTGCATGTCTGCGCAGCGCCGAGGCTGCCGGCGTGCAGGCGGTGTTGCTACCGCGCCGGCGCGCCGCCCCTTTGAACGACGCGGCGCTGAAAGCTGCCGCGGGTGCGGCCGAGCGCCTGCTATTGGTGGAGGTTGCCAATCTGGCCCGAAGGCTCGACTGGCTCAAGAGCGAGGGAATATGGGTGGTTGGCGCAGCCGGTGAGGCGGAAATTCCCTGGAACGGCGCGGATCTGGCGACGGATGTCGCTCTGGTGATGGGTAGCGAGGGGCGGGGATTGCGCGAGCTCACCCGAAAGAAGTGCGATGTGCTGGTCTCCATCCCGATGTCGGGTGCTGTGGGCAGCCTCAACGTCTCGGTCGCCACTGGAATTCTGCTGTTCGAAGCTGTTCGACAGCGCCGGGCGGCGCTTGCATCGTCCGGAAATCGGCCCTAGAATCGCGGCCCCCTGATTCTGCGCCTCGTGGTGCGGGTCAGGCTCCTTGCCTCACGCCGATCTCCCTCAACGGAGGTTCGAGCGGAGGCGGCGTACACCAGAAGGAGGCATTTCAATGCGTCACTACGAAGTAGTGTTCCTCGTACACCCCGATCAGAGCGATCAGGTACCCGGTATGCTGGAACGATATCAGTCCCTAATCGAGAAGGGTCAGGGCCAGGTGCATCGGGTGGAGGATTGGGGCCGGCGCCAGCTTGCCTTTCCCATCGCCAAGATTCACAAGGCGCACTATGCGCTGATGAACGTGGAAATCGACTCCGACACGCTGGCGGAGTTGGAAGGTGCTTTTCGTTTCAATGATGCGGTGATTCGCAATCTCATCATCCGCCGCAAGGCGGCGGTAACCGGCCATTCCAAGATCTACGAGGAAGAGCTGAAGGAGCAGGAGCGCGATCGCGAGCGTGAGAGCCGCCGGCGCGAGGAATCACCTCCGGTATCCGAAGATAAGCCCGCCGAAGAATCCGAAGCACCCGCGCCTGTGGATGCACCGGCAGAGACCGGCACCACCACCGAGGAGGCCACATCATGAGCCGCCGTTTCCGTCGTCGTAAATTTGCCGGTGCCGACACCGATCCCAACGACATCGACTACAAAGATCTCGACATGATCAAGCAGTACATCGGTGAAACCGGCAAGATCGTACCGAGCCGCATCACAGGTACGAGCACGCGCTTCCAGTGCCAGCTGGCCACCGAGATCAAGCGTGCGCGCTATCTCGCGCTGCTGCCCTACACCGACCAGCACAAGTAGGGAGCCGCCATGAACGTCATTTTGCTCGAACCGTTGGCCAATCTGGGTGATCTGGGCGAGGAGGTCTCCGTGAAGCCTGGCTTCGCGCGCAACTTTCTGCTGCCTCAGGGCAAGGCCGTACGCGCCACGGACGAAAACCGTGCCCTGTTCGAGGGACGCCGCGCCGAGCTGGAGCGCGCCGCCAGCGATCGTCTGACGCAAGCCAAGGGGCGTGCCGCACAGCTCGAAGGCGTGACGGTGAGCATCGTCGTGAAAGCCGGTGACGAAGGAAAGCTGTACGGTTCCGTCGGCACGCAGGACATCGCCACCGCGCTCACCGAGCAGGGCATCGAGATTCAGAAATCCGAGGTGCGCATGCCGGAAGGCGTGATCCGCTCGCTTGGCGAGTATGAAGTGAACGTGCAGCTGCACTCGGAAGTGACTGTCGGAATACCTGTTGAGGTGGTTGCCGAATAGAGCCATCCTGGCCTCGGAGCGGCGATCACCGCTCCCACACATCGCGCCCCCGACGTCTGCGTTTTCATCCACACCATTTCCACAGCTTGTGGGTGGTGTTATCCCTTGCAATCCACCCGTGTTGAGATGCATCGTTCTCTCCCGCGCAAACGTTGGTTCAACCGTTCATGTCCGACTCGTTTCCCTCGGTAGACGCATTCGATCTGGAGCCACCGGGCGAGTCTCTGGCTCAGTCGTTGAAAACCCCACCACACAATCTCGAAGCCGAACAATCCGTGCTCGGTGGCGTGATGCTCGCGGGCGAACAGGCCTGGTTCAACGTCTCGGAGGTAGTCAGCGCCACCGATTTCTACCGCACCCAGCATCAGATCATCTTCGAAGCCATGAACAGCGTGGCGGCCGATAACGCCGAGGTGGATGCGGTAACCGTCGCCGAAAAACTGCAGGCTTCCGGTAAGCTCGAAAAAGCCGGTGGCATTGCCTATCTCGGCCAGCTCACCGAAATCACGCCGGGCGCCAGCAATGTGGTCGCCTGGGCGCGCATCGTGCGCGACCAGTCCCTGCTGCGCCAGCTCATCGACGCTGGCAACGCCATCGTCGAATCAGTGTACAGCCGCGATGGCCGCAGCAGCCGGGACCTCGTTGACCAGGCGGAAAAGCTGGTGTTCGATGTTTCGGAGGGACGTGTGACGGAGGGCGGCCCACAGCCGCTGAACCCCCTGCTGGTCAAGGCGATGGAGCGGGTGGAGAGCCTGGTTGGCAAGGAAGGCCACGTCACCGGGCTCGAAACCGGCTTCGCTGATCTCGATGAAAGAACAGCCGGACTTCAAAACGGCGACCTCATCATTGTGGCCGGGCGTCCGTCCATGGGGAAAACCTCGCTCGCTATGAACATGGCGGAACATGCCGTGATGCAGAGCGAGGCCACCACGTTGGTGTTCAGCATGGAAATGCCGGCGGAACAGCTCGTGATTCGTCTGCTGTCATCGCTCGGGCGCATCGATCAGTCACGCATGCGCACCGGCAATCTGGAGCCGGACGAGTTCTCGCGCCTCGCCGGTGCAGTATCGCAGCTGCGCGACCGGCCGCTGATTATCGACGACACCCCGGCGCTCACGCCGAACGAGGTGCGCACGCGCGCCCGCCGGGTGGCGCGTGAAAACAACGAGCATGGTCTCGGACTCATCGTGGTTGACTACCTGCAGCTCATGCGCGCTTCCGGCACGCCTGAGAATCGTACCAACGAGATATCGGAGGTCTCGCGCTCGTTGAAGGCCATTGCCAAGGAGATCGGTTGTCCGTTGGTCGCCTTGTCTCAGCTCAACCGGGGTCTCGAGAATCGCACGGACAAGCGGCCAGTGATGGCGGATTTGAGGGAATCCGGAGCCATCGAGCAGGACGCAGACGTCATCTTTTTCATCTATCGCGACGAGGTATACAACGACGCCTCACCGGACAAGGGCATCGCCGAGATCATCATCGGCAAGCAGCGCAACGGTCCCATCGGCAAGGTACGGCTCAGCTTCCTGAACAGCCTCACCAAGTTCGAGGATCTGGCTCCCGATATCTACAACGACTATCACTAGTGAAGGAGCGCTAGTGGCGAAAGGCAAAGCCAAAACCGCCTACGTGTGCGGCGAGTGCGGCTCCGAGCACATGAAATGGCAGGGGCAGTGCAACGAGTGCGGCGAGTGGAACTCGCTCTCGCGCGTCTCCATCGGCCCCATTAGCGAACCGCAGGTCGGATTCAGTGGCACGCGCGCGGAGGTGAAAACACTCGGAGAAGTGGAAGCCGAGGAGGTCACACGCATACAAACCGGCTTCGGTGAGTTCGACCGTGTACTCGGTGGCGGTCTGGTGCCGGGGTCCGTGGTGCTGATCGGCGGTGACCCTGGGGCGGGCAAGAGCACGATGCTGCTGCAGGTGTGTGCGAAACTCGGTGCGCGCGAACGCGTTCTCTATGTCACTGGCGAGGAATCTCTGCAGCAACTGGCACTGCGCGCATCGCGGCTCGAACTCGATGTTGCCAACCTTCGGGTGGCGGCGGAAACGCGGGCTGAGGTGATCGCCGATTTGGTGCGCGAGCAGCAGCCGCGGCTGCTGGTGCTCGACTCTGTGCAGGTGCTGCAGCTCGAGTCTGTCGACAGCACGCCGGGCAGTGTCTCGCAGGTGCGCGAGACCGCGGCGTTTTTTACCCGTCTCGCCAAGCAAACGGGTACGGTGGTGGTGCTGGTGGGGCATGTCACCAAGGAAGGCAATCTCGCCGGTCCCAAGGTGCTGGAGCACATGATCGATACCTTCGTGATGCTCGACTGTCCGGACGGCGCCCGCTACCGGACGCTGCGGGCGCATAAAAATCGCTTCGGCGCCGTGAACGAACTGGGCGTGTTCGCGATGACCGATCGCGGCATGCGCGAGGTGTCGAACCCGTCCGCCATCTTCCTGCAGCGCGGCGAGCTGGATGCGCCGGGCAGTGTGGCCACCGTCACCTGGGAAGGCACGCGTCCATTGCTGGTGGAAATTCAGGCGCTGGTGGACGAGGTGCAGGGCGGCTACGCCAAGCGCGTGGCCGTGGGTCTCGACCAGCAGCGGCTAGCCATGCATCTGGCCGTGCTGCATCGTCACTGCGGTATCGCACTGTCGGATCAGGACGTGTTCGCCAACGTGGTGGGTGGCGTGCGCATCATGGAAACAGGTGCCGATCTGGCGTTGCTGCTGGCGGCGTTGTCGTCTTTTCGAAACCGCGCTCTGCCAAAGGAGCTAATCGTTTTCGGCGAACTCGGCCTTACCGGAGAAGTGCGGGCGGTCGCCAATGGCCAGGAGCGGCTCAACGAGGCGCGCAAGCACGGTTTTCGCATCGCCATCATCCCGCACGCCAATCGGCCGAAGAAGGCTATCGAAGGCATGGCCGTGCACGGGGTGAAGAACCTCGCGGCGGCACTCGATGCGGTGAACGCTCTGTGAGTGACGCACCCTCCGGATTCGAAGCACTCGAGACGGTGAGTCCCTTCAGTCAGCTGGTGGGACCCTACTACAAGCAGATGCGCGAACGCCGGCCGGCTGGTGTTGGGACTGCGGGTTCAGGAGCAACACTGTAACAGCGCGGGCCGCCTGCACGGGTCCATGGTGTACTCGATGGCGGACATCGCCATCGGCCACAACGTCGGGCTCGCACTCGCAGATGCCGCCGGTGGTGCACCCCGAAAATCTGGTCGCGGCGTGCCGCGCGCACCCATCACCACCGTGAGTCTCGGCACCGACTTCGTCGGCACCGCACGGCCTGGCGATTGGGTGGAAACCCGGGTAGGCGTTCAAAAAGCTGGGCACACGCTTGCCTTCGCCAACGCCTATCTGGTGTGTGGAGAGCAGCGTATAGCGCGTGCCAGTGCGGTATTCAGGATTCTGGGGAATCGAGGCTGAAGCCGGTCCCTGGTTACCGGGTCACGGGCTTGTATTTGATGCGCGTCGGATCGTGGTCCCCCAGCCGCTTCCTGGCGTCCGCTTCGTAGTCGCTGTAGTTTCCGGCGAACCACTCCACGCGCGAGTCTCCCTCGAAAGCCAGGATGTGGGTGGCCACGCGGTCGAGAAACCAGCGATCGTGGGAGATCACCAGCACGCTACCGGGGAAGTTCACCAGCGCTTGCTCGAGCGCACGCAGCGTCTCCACGTCCAGGTCGTTGGTCGGCTCGTCCAGTAGCAGCACGTTCGCTCCGCGGCGCAAGAGCCTTGCGAGATGCACCCGGTTGCGCTCGCCGCCCGAGAGATCGCCCACCCGTTTCTGCTGGTCGGGACCTTTGAAGTTGAAGCGTGAGACGTAGCCGCGCGACTGGATCTCGTAGCGCCCCACGTGGATGATGTCCTGCGAATCGGAGATCTCTTCCCACACGTTGTGGGCGTTGTTCAACGAATCGCGCGACTGATCGACGAAGGCGAGATCTACGGTATCGCCGAGTTCCAACGTTCCCGCATCCGGCGTCTCCTGCCCGGTGACCATCCTGAACAGCGTCGACTTTCCGGCGCCGTTCGGCCCGATGAGCCCGACGATGGCGCCCTGCGGGATGCTGACCGTCAGGTCGTCGATCAACAGCCGCTGTTCGAACCCTTTACTCACCCCGTTCAGTTCGATCACCTTCTCTCCGAGACGCTCACCCGGGGGTATGTAGAGCTCGGCGGTTTCATTTCGCGCCTGCGTATCTCGCGACATCAGCTCCTCGAAGCGCTGCAGGCGGGCCTTGCTCTTGGCCTGACGGGCCCTGGGGTTGGCGCGCACCCAATCGAGTTCGGACTTGATGGTGCGCTGGCGCGCTTTCTCCTGTGAGGCCTCCATTGCAAGGCGCTGTTCCTTGGCCTCCAGCCACGCGGAGTAGTTGCCCTCGAACGGAATGCCCCGGCCGCGATCCAGTTCCAGAATCCAGCCGGCCACATTGTCGAGAAAGTAACGATCGTGGGTCACGGCCACCACGGTGCCGGGATACTCGTCCAGATATCGTTCGAGCCACGCGACGCTCTCGGCATCCAGGTGATTGGTGGGCTCGTCCAGCAGCAGCATGTCGGGTTTCGCGAGTAGCAGCTTGCACAGCGCGACCCGCCGGCGCTCACCGCCGGAGAGCACTTTCACCGGCGTATCCCACGGTGGCAGACGCAGGGCATCGGCCGCGATCTCAAGCGCACGATCCACATCCCAGCCGTCCATGGCGTCGATCTGCGTCTGCAGTTCTCCCTGGCGCTTGAGCGTGGTGTTCATCTCGTCATCGTCCATGGGTTCGGCAAACTTCTCGGCGATGGCGTTGAACTCATCGAGAAGCTGCATGATCTCGCCGACTCCCTGTTGCACGTTGCCGCGCACGTCCAGCTCGTCGTCGAGCTCGGGTTCCTGTGGCAGATAGCCGACGCGGAGGTCCTTCTGAGGACGGGCCTCGCCGTCGAATTCGGTATCTACACCCGCCATAATGCGCAGCAGGCTCGACTTGCCGGAGCCGTTCAGACCCAGTACGCCGATCTTGGCACCCGGAAAGAAAGACAGAGAAATGTTCTCGAGAATTGTGCGTTTGGGCGGCACCACCTTGGTCACACCCTGCATGGTGTAGACGTACTGAGCCAAGCGTTTGTCCTGATGATTGGGAGGGTGCGCATTAAATTCGAAATCGCTCACGTTCTCAATGAACACCGTGCGTCGAAATGCCACGGCACCTTCAGTACAATGCGCGCCTTTCCCACTACAGAGCATCAGCCTCCTGGCACGAAAGGAACCCAAAACGCCCATGTTCACCGACGCCAACTGTATCGTCGACTTCGACCCCGACATCGCCGCCGCCATTACGGAGGAAAACCGCCGCCAGGAAGAACACATCGAACTCATCGCCTCGGAGAACTACACATCTCCCCTGGTGATGGAAGCGCAGGGCAGCGTGCTGACAAACAAGTACGCGGAAGGCTATCCCCACAAGCGCTACTACGGCGGCTGTGAGTACGTGGATCAGGTGGAGGTGCTGGCCATCGACCGGGTCAAGGAGCTGTTCGGCGCCGACTACGCCAATGTTCAGCCGCACTCGGGCTCGCAGGCGAACGCGGCCGTCTACCTGGCATTGCTCGAACCCGGCGACACCATTCTCGGCATGAGCCTCGATGCCGGCGGTCACCTCACGCATGGCGCCGCACCCAACTTCTCCGGCAAGACCTATAACGCCGTTCAATACGGCCTCGATGCCGAAACCGGCGAGGTAGATTACGAAGAGGTGGCCCGGCTCGCTGCCGAACACAAGCCCGGGATGATAGTGGCCGGTTTCTCGGCCTACTCACGTCGGATGGACTGGCAACGTTTTCGCGACATCGCTGACGCCGTGGGTGCCTATCTGATGGTGGACATGGCGCATGTAGCGGGACTCATCGCGGCGGATCTGTATCCAAGCCCGGTACAGATTGCCGATGTCACCACCTCCACCACCCACAAGACCCTGCGCGGTCCGCGGGGTGGCGTGATTCTGGCGCGATCCAACGCCGACATCGAGAAGAAGCTCAACTCGGCGCTGTTCCCGGGGTCACAGGGCGGGCCGCTGATGCACGTGATAGCTGCCAAGGCGGTATGCTTCAAAGAAGCTCAAAACGATCAGTTCCGCGCCTACCAGGCGCAAGTGCTCGCGAATGCGCGCACCATGGCGGAGGGATTTCTGGCCCGCGGGTACAACGTCGTGTCTGGCGGTACGGACAATCACCTGTTTCTACTTGACCTGATCGACAAGGGCATTACCGGTAAGGCGGCGGATGCAGCCCTTGGGCGCGCCAACATCACGGTAAACAAGAACGCCGTACCCAACGATCCGCGATCGCCGTTCGTGACCAGTGGCTTGCGCATCGGCACGCCGGCGGCCACTACGCGCGGATTCAGGGAGCAGGAGTGCGAGGTGCTGACGGGCTGGATGTGCGACGTGCTGGACGATCTCGACAACGACAACATCATCACTTCCGTGAAGCATAAGGTAGTGGAGTTGTGTGCGAGATTTCCGGTCTATCGGGCGGCTTGAGTTTTTTTCGGGTTCTGCCGGCAGCATTCGGTAGCCAGCCACGGCTGCCAGTTTGGGGTAACCTAAAGCCTCCCTGACAACAGGAACCCATCCGTGCATTGCCCATTCTGCGCTGCGGACGACACCAAGGTCATCGACTCGCGCCTGGTAGCCGAAGGCGACTCGGTGCGCCGGCGCCGCGAGTGTCAGACCTGCGGTGAGCGCTTCACCACGTTCGAGACTGCCGAACTGGTGATGCCGCGCATCGTGAAGCGCGACGGTAAACGCGAGCCATTCAACGAAGAAAAGCTGAAAAAGGGGCTGGAGAAGGCGCTGGAGAAACGTCCGGTGAGTGTGGAAGAGCAGGAAGCTGCGCTCAATCGCATCATGCACAGGCTGCGCTCGACCGGAGAACGCGAACTGCCCTCCGGCCGCGTGGGTGAAGAGGTGATGAACGAACTGCGTCAGATCGATGGGGTGGCGTACGTGCGCTTCGCCTCTGTTTACCGGGATTTTCAGGACGTTTCCGAGTTTCAGGCGGAAATTCAGAAACTCACCACTGAAGACGGCTGATGGTGTCGCGAGACAGCCACGTCAGCGAGAGCGACAGATTATTTCTACTCGCCGCCACCGAGCTCGCGGAACGCGGCCGTTACACCACCTCCCCCAACCCCTGTGTCGGTTGCCTGATCATGCGCGAGGGCCACGTCATTGGCCGTGGCTGGCATCAATGGGCGGGGCAGGGCCACGCGGAAGCCAATGCAATAAAGGATGCCGGGGGTGATGTACGGGGTGCGACGGTCTACGTCAGTCTCGAACCCTGCTCTTTTGAGGGCCGCACGCCGAGCTGCGCCCAAACGCTCATCGACCAGGGTGTTGCGCGGGTGGTGGTCGCCATGATCGACCCGCACCCGAAAAACAGCGGCCGGGGCATAGAGGTGCTGCGTGAGGCGGGCATACGGGTGGAGGTGCTGGAACTGCCAGAAGCACTCGCACTCAATCCTGGTCTCGCCGCCAGACGCCGACGCGCCAAGCCCTGGGTGCGCGTGAAGGTGGGGGCATCCCTCGACGGGCGCACGGCCATGGCCTCGGGTGAGAGCCAGTGGATTACCGGCCGAGATGCGCGGGAAGACGTGCAGCATTGGCGTGCGAGAAGCTGTGCGGTGGTGACCGGCGTCGGAACCATCCTCGCCGACAACCCGCGCCTCAGCGTGCGAGGTGGGCGGTTTGCTGCACGACGCCGCATTCGCCAGCCGCTTCGCGTGGTGCTGGACAGCCGCCTGCGCACACCAGCAGATGCGGCGCTGTTCGATGAACCGGGAGATGTGCTGCTGGTTCACACCGGCGAGGCGGCGGAGCATCCGCGCGCCGAGACCATTTCCTGTGGTGAGGGTAGGGTGGATCTGCACGCGCTGCTGGAAGTACTGCTCCAGCGCGATTGCGGAGAATTAATGGTGGAGGCGGGTTCCACGCTCACGGGCGCGTTCCTTGAGAGTGGCCTGTGGGATGAACTGATCCTGTTTGTGGCACCCAGATTGCTCGGTGGCAGCGCACGCGCCATGGCGGATATCGATTTCGAGCGGCTTGGAGAGACAATCGGTGGCACCATTGCGGACGTGCAAGCCATCGGTGAGGATCTACGTATCATCATCACTGCGTCCAACGAAAGAAATGACACATGAGCGGTAAGGTCAATCCCTACGCACGACGCCAGGCGCGCCGCGCCGCGCTGCAAGCGATTTATCAGTGGCAGATGACGCAAGCCGACCGGCCGCAGCTGATCCGTGAGTTCGAGGAGAGCGGGTCTCTTGACAAGGCGGATCGCGAGTTTTTTTGTGAGGCATTGAGCAAAGTGTTACACGATACGGCCGCACTCGACAGCGCATTTGTGGGATACCTCGACCGTGAACTCAAGAGCCTGGATCAGGTCGAACTCGCCGTTCTGCGTCTCGGCGCACACGAACTGCTGAACCGCATCGACGTACCGTTTCGCGTGGTGATAGACGAGTACGTGGAGCTGGCAAAGCGTTTCGGCGCTGAGGAGAGCCACAAGTACATCAACGGTGTGCTGGACAAGGTGGCGGCGGACACGCGCACCGCGGAGGTGTTGGCGCGATGAACGAATTCGAGTTGATCGACCGCATCGTTACCACCCTTGGTGACAGCACGGCCGCCCCCTGGGTGACCCTCGGCCCAGGCGACGACGCAGCGATAGTGGCCACGCCGAAAGGCTGTGACACCGTGAGTTCCATCGACACACTGGTGGAGGGTGTGCACTTTCCGCACGACGTCCCAGCGGAGCTGATCGCCTATCGGGCGATGATGGTCAGTCTGTCGGATATCGCCGCCATGGCCGCACGGCCCGGCTATGTGCTGGTGGCGGCCAATTTGCCGGAGCACGTGGATGGGTCGTGGGTGGAAGCTTTTGCACGGGGTGTGCGCGCCGCATCCGAACGCTACACCGCCCCGGTGGTGGGCGGAAACCTGGCGCGCGGACGGCTCAGCATCAGCGTCAGCTCCCACGGCTTCGTGGACCACGGTGGGGCCCTGACGCGTGCGGGGGCACGGCCGGGTGATTTTGTGTGCGTAACGGGTCCGGTGGGTGCCGCCGCCGCCGCGCTCGTCGGTGGCGCTGTGAATTCCGCCACCTCGCTCGACGAACTGGATGATGCCTGCCGCGCTTATTACGCGCCGGAGCTACGCTTCGATCTGGCCGAGGAGCTGGGCGCGCACGCATCCGCCGCCATCGATGTGTCGGATGGTTTGTTGCAGGATCTTTCGCACATATGCAGTGCCAGCGGTGTTGGCGCATCGCTGGTAGCGGAACGGATCCCTGGTGCGTCGGGCGCGACGCTGGACCAGGCACTTGGCGGGGGCGACGACTACGTGTTGTGTTTCACGACATCCTCGAAAGAGTTCGCGCAGCAGCACATTGTGATCGGTGAGGTGACAGAGAAACCTGCGCTTGTTCTCGACGGCGAACTGGTCGCGCGGCGCGGATTCAGCCACTTCTAGTGAGCCGTCTGCCAAGAACCTTTGCGGACCCCTGGCTGTTGGTTGCCACCGGTTTTGGCAGCGGCTTTCTGCCGAAGGCGCCTGGTACCTGGGGATCGCTGGTCGCGGTGGCGCTATGGTGGTTGATACCAGCCGACCCGGTTGTGCAGACAGTCGCGGTTGTCATCGCTTTTTTCACCGGCTGGCGCGTGACTCACGAGGTCTGCAGACGTTTCGAGGTAGGCGATGCCGGTGAGATCGTGATTGATGAGATCGTCGGTATGTGGATCGTGCTGTTGGTAGTACCTCGCACACTCTTGTGGACGCTGGCCGCCTTTGCGGCATTCCGGTTTTTCGACATTCTGAAGCCGCCTCCCATTCGCTGGGTGGAAAGAAGTATTCCCGGCGCGCTGGGGGTGATGGCGGACGATATCGTGGCTGGGGTACTTTCTGCGGGTGTGCTCGCGATCACAGTTTGGCTGCTGTAATACTCGAGTTTGGGCTGATCGCGCTACACTCCGACTTTGTTCCAAGCCATTGGGTTGACGGACAGCCTCATGAAATCACTGTTGCTAGCGCTTGCCCTGACTCTGGTTGTACCTGCGTCCCATGCAGCGGCCCCCATGGAGGTGGTCGGACTGTTCCGCGACATGGCCGTGATACGTATGAACGGCAGCGAGTCGCTGGTTAAGGTGGGCCAGACCTCCAGGGATGGCGTGCAACTGCTGAGTGCGGATGCGAGCAGGGCGGTGTTTACCTATCAGGGCCGGCAATACGAAGTGGGCCTCACCAATCGCGTCAGCTCCACCTTCAAGAAGGTGGAAAAGCCCCGCATCTCCATTAATTCCGACGGACTCGGCCAGTACCGCATCCGTGGCGCGATCAACGGACGTTTCACCAACTTTCTGGTGGACACCGGCGCCTCGGTGGTGGCCATGAGCAGCAACGATGCGCGTGCTGCCGGTATCGAGTACGAATCCGGCCGTGCGGGCAAGGTGCAGACCGCACAGGGCGTGACCGACTCCTACTTCGTGACCCTCGGCAGTGTCACGATCGGCAGCATCACAGCGAATAATGTCGATGCGGCGATCATCGACGGCGAATTTCCGGAGGACG
Organism: Gammaproteobacteria bacterium UBA2168; assembly: GCA_002327525.1. Lineage (GTDB taxonomy): Bacteria > Pseudomonadota > Gammaproteobacteria > Pseudomonadales > Azotimanducaceae > JASLQO01. Next base: position 83,599 of record DCWG01000125.1, read on the forward strand.
TACTGCTCGGCATGTCGTTTCTGAGTCAGGTACAGATGGAAGAAGCCGGCGGTGTTCTGACACTCACCGCAAGGAACTGATCAGAACGTCCGGCGCACGGCCATCACGGCGATCTGCGCGAGCTGTGAATGCTCGAGCCCAATGGATTTGAGCATGTCCAGCGCTTCGTCGAGCAAAGCTCCCGCGAAAGAAGTTGCCTCGTTGATCCCCATCAGCGCGACAAACGTGCTCTTGTCCGCCTCGATATCGGAGTTGGCGGGCTTGCCCAGCTCCTTGCTGCTGCGGGTGACATCCAGCACATCATCGACGACCTGAAAGGCGAGCCCGAGCTTGCCGGCGAACCGGTCAAGCAGTGTGAGCTCTCCATCGTCGGCGCCCGCGATCAACCCTCCGCCCTGGATGGCCACACGAATGAGCGCGCCCGTCTTGGCGGCATGCAGCGCCTGTAGATCGTTAAGATCGAGGTTTCCACCCTCCGCCATCAGATCGAAGTGTTGACCGCCCACCATTCCGCCCCAGCCCGCGGCGGCGGCGAGAAGCTGCACCAGCCTCACGCGCGTCTCGGCAGTGAGTCCCGGTGCACCGGCGAGCACTTCGAAGGCGGTGGTGAGCAGGGCGTCTCCCGTCAGCACGGCGGTTGCCTCGCCATAGGCTTTGTGGCAGCTCGGATGACCGTGGCGCAGATCGTCGTCATCCATGCATGGCAGGTCGTCGTGCACCAGTGAGTAGGCGTGGACGAACTCCAACGCACAGGCTGGCGTCAGGGCACTGCGCAGCGTGCCGCCCAGGGCGGTGCAGGTAGCACAGAGCATCATCGGCCGCAGGCGTTTGCCGCCACCCAGTGCGGCGTAGCGCATGGCGTCGGTAAGCGGGCGGGCAATCGGTGAGTCGGCGGGCAGGTGCTGATCGAGGGCAGTCTCGATGGTTTCTTTCAGCTCGGTGAGTTCGGCGTTCATGGTAGCAGCGCCCGGTTCAGGCAACCGGCGCTATTCGAGGTCGTCAACGTCCAGATCTTCGAGTTCGCCAGCCTCGGTCAGGGTCTGAACTTTGAGTTCCGCGTTCTTCAGCGCGTCCTGGCATGCGCGGGTGAGTTTGATGCCGCGTTCAAAAGCCTTCAGTGAATCTTCGAGGCCGAGTTCTCCGGACTCCATGCGCTGCACCAGCGTTTCCAGTTCTTCGAGCGTTTCTTCGAAGCTGAGCTCGTCGTCGGGTTTTGCTTGCGTTTTCGCCATAGCGCTCAGCCGGTCTTCTTGAGCGAGGCGCCCTTTTCCGGGAGCTGCCAGGCGCCTGTGTCTTCGTTGCAGCAGATGAGACCCTGCGCTTCGAGTGTGCTGAGTTCGCCGCGCACTTCCCAGCTGCCGAGCGGCTGGCCGCGATCCCGCAGTACGCTCGCGATGTCGCCCGGTCTGACGGCCGTGCGGCCGCCACTCACGAGCCTGCGGAAGATGGCGTAGATCATTTCTGTGCGTTTACGCTCAATGGACAAAGCTGTTCCTCGTTGCTGTCTGCGGCGGACCTCACGGCCGCGAGACTTTGTACCAGATGCGACTATTCGCGCCAAGGACGGGCTGCCTGATATGCGGCAAGATGCTTGCTGAGTTCCTCCAGCGCCCGCGCATCCTCCGCGCTCAGCAGAGCGATGGCCTCCAGCTGCACTGATATAGCCGCCTCGAAATCGCCGAGTTCTGCATGTGCGGCAGCGAGCGTATCGAGGTAAGCGGCCGAGCGCTGGGCCCGCACGGCTTCGCGCGCGTGCTCGAGGGCCAGTTCACCGTCGCGTACACCGGCTTCGCGCGAGGTGGCGAGCAACCAGGCGAAGTCGTTCTGCCACTGGGGTAGACCCTGTTGCGCCAGCCCCGACAGCAGCCCGGCGGCCTGTTCTGTCGCTTGTGTGTTTGCCTCGCCGAGCAGCAGATATGCGAGCCGCTGCTGAGCCTCGTGCGAGCCCGCATCGGCCCCACGCTGGTACCACGAGCGCGCCTCGTCCAAATCCGCTTGAATACCCGCGCCCGTTTGATGCAGGTACCCGATCCACGCATAACTGTCCGTTTCACCGGCTTCGGCCGCGCGCGTGAACCACTCATGGGCTCGACCGGCGTCCGCCTGCACACCGGCTCCCAGGAGATAGGCATGTCCCAACGTGAGCATGGCGGAAGCGAGGCCCTCCGCCGCCGCCTGTGCAAACAGTGTGGCCGCGGTCTGCGCATCGGGCTCACCAAATTCGCCTTTTGTGTGCATGTACCCCAGCACGGCCAGCGCGCGCGCATCTCCGGCCGTGTGCGCACGCTCGTACCAGTGCCGTGCCTGCTCGGGGTCAGGTGGGTCGGCGTGGGGGAGGCGAAAACTGGATGCGAGCAGATGCATGCAATCCGTGTGTCCGGCTTCCGCCCCTGACGTGAGCCAGGTCCGCGCTGCCTCCAGATCGGTTTCGATCTCCTCCCCATGCAGAAATGCAAACCCCAGGAAATACATGGCGTTGACGTTGCCAAGCTCGGCGGAGCGCTCAAGTAGCGGCATAGCGAGATCCGCATCGCGCGGTACACCCTGCCCGCGCAGATACTGCCCCCCAAGCGACAGCAGCGCCATGGGATTGTCCGGATTGAACTCGAGCGCGCGTGCGTAATCGAGCCCGGCCGAGACGTACAGTTCTTGAGCATAGAAGGTGTAGCCGCGCAGATAGTAAGCGCGCGAGCGCTCCGTTGGATGCAGACGAAAGTCGATGAGCGCGGGGTTGAGGTAGCTGCGCGCCAGCGCGTACTCCCGCGCCTCGATCAGCTGCACCGATTTGGCGATGTGGGCCCTCGAATCGAGCGCCGAAGCGCCGCTCGCAAAGACGCACAGTACGACGCAGATAACGGCACCGGTCGTGCGGGTTGAAAGTGTGGCAACTGAACCCATTATTCGAGTGTACCGCTATTGAGGCGGTACGTGAGGTATGACAAACGGGGCGTGACGGGCCATGGTAGAATTCCAGGTCCATTTCACGCAATAGGTGATTCGCAAGGAGACAATCTTCTCGCGCGCCTGACATCCCTGGGGGCGACTTGGCTTCGACGGGGGTATCAAAGCACGCGGTGCATGCCGAGAGGGTAGTGACTCTCGTTAAACAATCGCTGTAACTTTTATAGTTGCCAACGACGAAAACTACGCACTAGCGGCCTAAAAAAACCGCTTACGTCGATGATCCGCGCCTGCGAGGTGAAATCGACGGCAAAGTTCGCAGGATCGCGTGGACGTCTCGCTCGGGGCTGAAGCGTTAAACTCAATCGAGCTCGCTGACAACGCCCTGACCGTCGGGCCGTTTGAAGCCAAATCAATAGACGGACTCTAAGCATGTAGAGCCAACTGCCGAGAGCCACCGGACGCGGGTTCAACTCCCGCCGCCTCCACCAATAGCGCTTCCGGGCGGGTCCATAGAGATCCGCGATCTTCCAGAAAATCAATGAATATACTGTCTTTGGGGTCCGACCGGATCCCAAAACATCCTTTGACATCCGGCGTTGAAGGAGGGTGGGATTGGGGGCAAGTATCCAAACGTAAAATTAGCTGCCCCCAGGCGCCACTTACAGCGACCTCGGTACGGATGGGAAGTATTAACACGCTTTTCGTATCGGATTGAAACTACATGTTCACTGAACCCAGGCGCTTTAGGCGGGGCAATATTGGGGGCATTATTCGGCTACACGGTACGGTGATCGGTAGGGACTTCAATTCTGATTTTCTGGAGTTGAAATTGGGTGATAATGCTGTGGTCGCAGGTGGCTCTGATTCGCCATTCTGCTTTCGCCTGAGCGTCGCCTAGCATTCCCGGGATCGTGCCGGGCTGAGTGGACAGCCAGGCTGGGTGATCAGGCTAAGAATCCAAAGGATTGCGCAAATGAGCGTGGATGACTCAGTATCAATTGTTGTTGGCAAGGCGCGTTCAGCACAGGCGGTATTTGAACGCTGCGATCAGCCAGCTGTAGACGAGACAGTATGTGCGCTCGCCTGGGTCGTCATGGAGCCAGGCCGAAACCGTGCGCTGGCGGAACAGGCTGTCGCGGATACCGGTCTTGGTCGGGCCGAAGACAAGATACTCAAGAACCACCGCAAGACCCTGGGCTTGCTTCGCGACCTGGCCGGTAAGGCTTCAGTTGGTGTGATCGCGGAGTACCCTGAGCTTGGGATCACAGAGATCGCCCGCCCGGTCGGTGTGGTCGCGGCGGTCACGCCTTCCACCAACCCAGTGGCGACGCCGACCAACAAGGTGATCAATGCCGTCAAGGGACGCAATGCTGTCATATTAGCGCCGTCACCAAAAGCCGATGCGACCTGCGCTGGGCTTGTAGACTACTTCCGGTCGGCTCTCGAGCAGACAGGGGCACCGGCCGACCTGGTCCAAAAGCTGCCATCCCCCGTGAGCGGGGAAGCCACCCGCGATCTGATGGCCCAAGCAGATCTGATTGTGGCGACCGGTTCTCAGAACAACATCCGCGCGGCATACTCCAGTGGCACTCCTGCGATCGGTGTCGGTCAGGGAAATGTTGCCGTGATCGTTGACGAGACCGCCGACTGTGAGCAGGCCGCTGAAAAG
>DCWG01000150.1 GCA_002327525.1 Gammaproteobacteria bacterium UBA2168
GTGGTTTCTGTGCGGGTGCGGATCTGTCCCGGGGGGATGCCACCTGGGAGGGTCACGAAGAAGCGCTGGAGAAGTCGAAGAAAGGTGACGGCGGAGGCGAATTATCGCGCCGCATCTTTCGCAGTCTCAAGCCGGTCATCGTGGCGTTCAACGGCCCGGCGGTAGGCATGGGGATGACGGTACCATTGGCGGCCGACGTGCGTATCGCGGCCAGGGGGGCGAAGATGGGTTTCGTGTTCGCAGCGCGTGGCATCGTACCGGAGGGGTGTTCCGCCTGGTTTCTGCCGCGAATAGTAGGTATCAGCAAGGCGCTTGAATGGTGCTATTCGGCTCGCATATTCAGGGCCGAGGAGGCACTGGAGGCGGGCTTGCTGCGCAGCGTGCACGAGAAAGACGAACTGATACCCGCCGCGCGAGAACTCGCTCGCGAGTTCATCGACAATACCTCGAGGATATCCAATACCGTCCTGCGTCACATGATGTGGCGCATGATGAGCGCGACTGATCCGATCGATGCCCATCGTATCGATACTGCCGGAATCAACGCGCTGGCTACCAGCCCGGATGCGAAGGAGGGGATAAACGCCTTTCTCGAAAAGCGCGCACCGCAATTTCCCGGGAAAGTAAGCCGGGATTTGCCGGAATTCTTTCCGTGGTGGGAAGAAGAAGCCTTCTAGCAAAGGCGCCTTGAGGTGCCCTTTTTTTTGATTTCAATGCTTGTGAACACCCCCTAACGATAAGCGCCGAACTTGTAGCGCACTTCCAGACCCCAGAGCCTGGGATCCATTGGCGCCGATTCGTCGGCTTTCCTCGGTCAGAGTGACAGGCGCGGCAGCTAGAAGTGTATAAAGCAGTACGCAGAGCAAAGCTCTATTTTTCACAGCTTGGCCCCCCCAAAACAGGGTACTTGCGCCGCTTCCCTCGGCGTCAGGCACCATTCCCTATTTATTGCCTAGTCTCGGGTTGGTTCAACCTTGCTTTCCGGGGCTGCTCCGGCTCGTCGAGCCCGGAATATGACGAGCCAGTCGAGGAATACTGCGTAGGACACGTCGGCTATCCCCCAGTGCAATCACGTTTGTCAACGTGGATGGTGCAGTCGTATCAGGTGGCGCCGCATTCTGTGTTTGTGTGGCAAGGGGGGCTAACGGCTCGCGACTAGGGCGAGCCGACCGTGAATCGATACCTCACCGTTGTATGGGAGCGTCCCCCGTGATGACGATCTTGCCGAAATGAGCACGTGCCTCGAGTGCCTTGTGAGCCTCGATGGCCTGGTGCAGAGGGTAGGTAGCACCAATGAACGGTCTGAGCTTGTCATCTGCCACGAGATCGACGAGGTTTTCGATGTCTTGGTGCCGCCAGCCGTTGCTTCCCTGGATGGTGAGTTCGCCCTGGAATATGTAGCGGATGTCCGTGGGTGGGTCGAAACCGGCCAGTGCACCGTTGGTCACCATCGTTCCGCCTGCTCTGACACACCGGATGCCGATTGCCCAGAATTCACCACCCTGACTGTTGACCACCACGTCGAACCCGCCGCCTTGCAGCAAAGAGCCGCCGGTCAATCCGCGGGTTGCCTTGACTATGTCCTGTTCGGCCGTGTTGATGGTCTGGTCAACACCGAAAAGCTCCTTGAGCTGCTGGCAACGCGCAGCGCTGCCACAGGCGCCGACGACGAAGCAGCCTACGCTTTTGGCTAGTTGCACCGCGCAGTTGCCGACACCACCGGAAGCGCCCAATACGAGCACCTTGTCTCCCGCCGTGATCTGCCCGTGGCGCATGACCATGCGATATGCGGATCCGTAGGCGACAGGAAGGCAGGCGGCGAGTTCGATGGACACCGATTCCGGAATTCTGATCAGCTGACGATCCCATACCACACAGTATTCGGCATAACCTCCCCAGCGCGTGTCGCCGATGAACTTGATCGGTATGGTCGGGTTTGGATCTTCCTGCCTCGTGAAGCGGGCGATCGGATCCGCCAGCACACGTTCACCCAGTGCCCATCCCTTTACGTCAGGCGCCATTTCAGCGATGACGCCCGCACAGTCGCAGCCGAGGATCATGGGAAGTGGGGTTCTCACCCCAGGCATGCCGCGCCGGGTGAAGATATCGTGATAATTCAGGCTGCAGGCGCGCATTGCGATGCGAACCTGGCCGGGTTCGAGTGCAGGCATCTCAATGCTGCGGTAGCGCATTACGTCCGCTTCACCCTGCTCGTCGATCACTACCGCTTTCATATGTGTATTCATCCCAGACCTCATTGAGTAGCGTTCTGTGTTGGCAACTCCAGCCAGAGTTCCGTGGTCGTATCAGCCTCCACTTGCGCTCGCAATTCTCCCATTTCACCATCCATGGTCTTGATGTGTACGCGATTTGTGCCCGGCAGGATTTCGAATGCTCTCGGGTTGCTGCCGTCGCGCGTATGGGTGCTGGGCTTCGCTGCACCGAGATATAGGCCGTTGCCGGCTTGGGCGGCGCACTCGAGCAGCATAGTGTCTGAATCCGCGATGTCGAATCCGATCACGTGCAGGACGAAGGCAATGTCGGCTGCCTTCGCGGTGCGCACCTGCAGCACATCGAGAGTGCTGCGATGAGCATGCATGATCGTGTGAGCATCTTTGCATCCTCGGCCTGAGCGTCGATGGTAATGCAATGGTGCCCGGGAGGTCATGGCCTTGGTGTGCTGATTATGTGCGGCTTTGGGGCTGGCACCGGGGAGTATCAGTCGGGTAGTCCGAGTACTCGCTTGGCAATGATGTTGAGCTGTACCTCATTGGTGCCTCCCGCGATACTGCTGGCGTGAGAACCCAACCAGGTTCGCGTCGCACCCAGCTCGTGCGGTGTGAATCCGGTACCCTGCCAGCCGATGCCCCGAGATCCCATGATCTTCATTTGGAGGGCGGTGTGCGTCTTGTCCTGGTCCGCGCCGACCGCCTTGAATATCGAAGTTACGTGGCCAAGGGTGTTACCCGAGGCATTTTCTTCCCGGGTGCGGTTCAAGGTAAGTTGTAGGGAGCGCTGATTCAGTTGGTGGCGGATGACATCACTGCGAAAGACCGAATCGGAAATGCGTCCGCCAGATGCTTCTCCGAGGTACTCTTTGGCCAGTTCCGCGAGACGGTACCTCTGGCGCGTCGTCGGTGAAGACGCCGCACCGCTCGCCCCCATCCCCGAAATCCCTGAACGCTCGTGCTGCAGCAATCGTTTGCCAATCGTCCATCCCTGATTCAACTCGCCGATCAGGTCCGTTGCTATGGCGTCGTCGAAAAACGTCTCGCAAAATGGCGATGCGCCAGAGATGAGACGGATCGGTTTGACGGTGACCCCTGGTTGATCCATGTCGACGAGCACCAGGCTGATGCCGTTGTGTTTGGGAGCGTCAGGGTCCGTGCGAACTAGGACATAAATCCAATCCGCACCATCCGCACCGGAGGTCCAGATTTTTTGCCCGTTGATCAGATAGTGGTCGCCGTCGCGAACCGCCTTAGTGGAGAGGCTGGCCAGGTCTGATCCCGACCCGGGTTCGCTGTAACCCTGACACCACTGCACTTCTCCCCTGGCCATGCCTGGAAGGTGGCGCAGCTTCTGCTCTTGGGTGCCAAACTCGAGCAAGGTGGGGCCTATCATCCCCAGTGCCTGACCGCCGTTGTCATGAGGTAGAGGAACATTGGCCGCGCGCAACTCCTTAACCAGCGCGATATGTTCCCGGAAACCCAGTCCGGCTCCGCCGTATTCAACGGGCCAGTTCGGCGCGATCCAACCCTTGTCCGCGAGCAGCCGCACGCCTTGTCGTTGTGCGTCGCTGCCTTCCGCGGCATTGACGATCTCCTCGGTGAAGTTTTCCTCTACCCAGTTGCGCACCTCTTCACGAAAGGTTGCGATCGTCATGTGTCCTCTACCACGGTGATCAGGCCACAGCTTGAATTCTGCCGGGTTCCGGGAACTGGAACCCGTGCAGGATTATGTCGTTCCACATGAAATCCATGGGGTGGGGAGTGTACTCCACCTCCACGTCGATGACGGCGGGCTTGCCCGTATCTAGCGCGCGCTGGAAAGCGTCGGGCAGAGCCTCGAGGCTGGATATGCGTTCGCCATGGCAACCGAAACCTTCGGCCACCTTGGCGAAGTCGACCTGGGTCAGCTTGGTGCCGAAATTGGGATTCTGCAGCATCTCGCCGAAAGGCTTGTACATACCCCAATAACTGTCGTTGAACACGACCACGACGATGCCGAGCTGGTAGCGTGCCGCGGTCTCCAGTTCCTGCACGGTGCAGCCAAAGGCGCCGTCTCCAGTGATGCACACGACGGGCCGATCTGGATGTGCGAGCTTTGCGGCATTGGTGAACGGAAGTCCGAAACCCAGGTGACCCATGCCGGGCTCGGCGAGGATGCTGCGTGGATCGGCTGGTTGGATGAATGTCGTGTTCCACATCATCGCCTGGCCGCCATCGAGCACGGTGATGGCATCGGGCGGCAGAATGTCGCTCATGGCTCTGGCGACGGTGGCTTCGTTCAGTGCACTGCCGCCACCCACGACTTTGGAGTTGGCGGTCTGATTCACGGTGTCCCGATAGGATTGATAGTTGCGCTCGGTAGACGTTGCCCATTCGGGATCGGCACCCATTTCCACCTCTTCGTGCAGTAGTTTGAGAATGGCGCGCAGGCTGGACCTGGCATCGCCTACCAGGCCCAGATCGATAGGAGCGACCTTGCCGATGGATTCGGCATCGATGTCGATCTGAATGATCTTCTGACCGTCCGGTTTGGGATAGTGCGGGGGCTTGTGAACGGGAGTGAAGGTAGAGAACTTACAGCCGACAGCCAGTACTACGTCTGCTTCTCTCGAAGCGTCGAGCGCCGCCTGACCCGCGATCAGCCCCCCGGATCCGATGTTGTTCACCGATCCGGGTGGCAGTATGCCCCGACCCATTACCGTGGTGATCGCCGGGAAGCCCGTTTTCTCCACCAGGGTCCGGAACTCTTCGGTGGCGCCGGAACGGACCACACCGCCACCAGCGACCAACAACGGCCGCCGCGCGTGCAACAGCATGTCGGTGGCGCTGCGGATCTCCTCCGCACTCGGCATCGGCCGCGCCGGTCGATAGGGCGGTATCGAATCGAGATCGTATGAGCAAAGCTGAGTACCCACGTCGCAGGGAATGTCCAGGTGCACGGGGCCCGGACGACCGGAGAGGGCGATGTGTACGGCACGCTCGACCAGTTCAGCGGCCCGTTCGGCATGGTGAATGCTGGCGTTCCACTTGGTGATGGATCGAAACAGACCGAGTTGATCCGCCGATTGCAACTGGTCTCTGCTGGGATCGATCTCCGCCGCCTGATTCTGGCCGGTCAAAACGATCATGGGTATGTTGTTCGCGAAGGCCGCCGCGACACCAGGAACGAGATTAGTCGCCCCCGGACCCACGGTGGCGAAGCAGACACCAAGCGTGTCGGTGATCCGGGAGATGGCGTGTGCCATGTGACCCGCGGCTTCTTCATGGCGGGTAGTCACATAGGTCAGTTCAGGGTCACTCGATGCACCATGCATCACGAGGCCGATCTGTGCTGCCGGTAGGCCACAGAGATACCGCACGCCATGTTTCTTGAGAATTGCGAGCAGAATGTCGCTGACAGAACCTTCCATTATCCTCTCCTGTTTGCGGCGGTGCTTTCAGCCGCCTTGGATTCTAGGCAACAAGAACACCTCCGCCGTTTCCGGGATGACCATGTCCCGGTTGTCGCGATAGATCTCGCCGTTGATGGAGACTGCGAGGCCTTCATCGAGATGACGCTGCATGCGCGGGTAGCGCTGTACCAGTATGGCGAGCAGCTCCCGAATCGTGCTCGCCTCGATGTCCAGTGACGCAGCTCCGTCTGCGGCTTCCCGGTGCTGGCCGGAGAGGCCGACCCGGGGCACTATCCACCTGCCTGCTTTTCCTTGATGGCTTTTAGTACGCGCGGTGGCGACATGGGCGTGTGATCGAGGCGAACCCCAACTGCGCTGGACACCGCGTTTCCGATTGCCGCCAGCGGCGGTACGATGGAAGTTTCGCCGACCCCCCTGATCCCGTAGGGATGATTTGGATTGGGGATCTCGAGAATCTCGGTATCTATGAACGGCAGGTCGGAGCAAACAGGAATGCGATAGTCCAGAAAGCTCGGGTTCTGCAGGCAGCCGTCTTCGCCATAGACATACTCTTCGTTCAGTGCCCAGCCTATGCCCTGTGCAGCCCCCCCCTGGAACTGGCCCTCCACATAGTCGGGGTGGATGGCTTTGCCCGCATCCTGTACTACTGTGTAGCGGATGACCCGGGTCGCGCCGGTTTCCGGATCGACCTCCACATCGCAGATGTGGCTTGCGAACGAAACCCCCGCGCCGTCCGCGACCACTTCGTTGTGACCGGCAATGGGCCCGCCGGTGCCGGGAGAAGCCCCCGCGATCTCGGCAAGACTCAAGGGCGCGAGGTTGCTGTGCTGCATGCCCATGGCATGTGCAGCACCATCTCGCCACTCGATATCTTCGATGTCTATTTCCCAGGTTTTGGCCGCGCGTGCTTTCATCTCCTCGATGGCATTGCGTGCGGCAAAAATGGTGGCCATACCCGAGGAGAATGTGCCGCGGCTGCCCTCGGTGGTGTCGTTGTGGCCCAGCGATGCGGTGTCGCCGACGTTGCACTTCACCTGGTCGTAAGGAATGCCCAACTCTTCGGCGGCGATCAGAGACATGGAAGCACGAGCCCCGCCGACGTCTACCGTACCCACGGTCAGATTGACGCTGCCATCGACTCCGATGTTGAGGTCGGTGCAGGTCTGGCCGCCGAAGTTGAACCAGAATCCACAAGCCATGCCGCGCCCCTGATTCTTACCAAGTCTGGCTCTCATGTGCGGGTGGTTCTTGACCGCCTCGAGGGTGGGGCCAATGCCGATGGGGCCGTAAGTGGGCCCGTAGGATGCGCGGGTTCCCTCCTTGGCGGCGTTCTTGATGCGGAAATCCACCGGGTCCATGCCAATTGCTTCGGCCACCAGATCCATCGTGCTTTCCACGCCGAAGGCTGCCATGGGTGCGGAGGGCGCGCGATAAGCAGCCACTTTCGGGCGATTGACCAGAACGTCGTAGGCAATGGATTGTACATTTTCGAAGTCGTAACACGCCCACGCGGTCATGCCGCCCAGCATTCCCCAGGGCCCCGGGTGCGGCCCCGCGTGATAGCGCAGCGTGGCGCTGGCGGCGGTGACGGTGCCGTCCTTTTTTGCGCCGATCTTGATGTCCATGGATGTGGAGCAGGTGGGGCCGCTGCCCTTGAAGACGTCTTCGCGCGACATGACCAGTTTTACCGGCAGATTTGCCTTGCGCGACAATGCGAGCGCCAGGGGTTCTGTCCAGATGTGGGTCTTGCCGCCGAATCCACCGCCGATCTCGGATGACGTGACCTTCAGTTTGGCTATGTCCATTCCCAGCAACGATGCACATAAATTGCGGACGGTGAAATGCCCCTGAGTGGTCACCCACAATTCACCCTGGCCGTCTGGCCCGACGCTGGCGAGGCAGGCGTGCGGTTCTATATAGCCCTGGTGGGTTTGTTCGGTTTTGTAGGTCTTCTCGACAATCACGTCGGCTTGCGCGAAACCCGCCTCCACGTCCCCGTGGCCGAATTGTGAGACGTTGCAGATGTTGGATGGCTTGCCGTCGTGTTGAATGTGTGGTTGCACCACGGGCGCATCGTCCTGCATCGCCGCATCGACGTCCGTGACGTGTGGCAGCACCTTGTAGTCGACCTTGATGAGCTTCAGGGCCTTTCGAGCGGTCTGCTCATCGACAGCGGCGACCGCGGCCACTGCGTGACCGTCGTAGAGTGCATGCTCGCGTGCCATGCAATTCTCGAGAATGTCGTAGTTACCGCGATTGCCTTCGGTGAGGTCCGGTAGGTCTTTGCTGGTAATAACTGCCTTCACCCCTTTGAGTTTTTGGGCGCGTGATGTGTCGATCTTGCGGATCTTCGCGTGCGCGTGAGGCGAGCGCAGGACGCGCCCTACCAGCTGACCTGGCGCGGACACGTCCGCGCCATAGCGGGCGCGACCAGTGACCTTGTCTATTCCGTCCGGTCGCGGCGGCCGGGATCCGACGATTTTGAAATCTTGGTCGGTGTAACTCGTATCGTGTGCCATTGGGAGTCTCCTGAAATTCCGTGCTGAGCCCTAGCGTTTTTTCCGCGCTTGCTGTTTTCTGACGTCTCTGGCGGCGGCGTTGACCGCTCGGACGATCTTGTCATAGCCGGTGCAACGACACAGATTTCCGGCCAGCGCGTAACGGATTTCCTGCTCCGTTGGGTTGGGATTTCTATCGAGCAGCGCTTTGGCAGCGACCAGGAATCCCGGTGTGCAGACACCGCACTGAAGTGCCGCGTTGTCGATGAACTGTTTTTGCAGCGGATGCAGCTTGTCGCCGTCGGCGAGGCCTTCGACAGTGCCTATCTTGCGTCCCTCGGCTTCCGCACCCAGCACAAGGCAGGAGCAGACCAGTTGGCCGTCGACGGTTACGCTGCAGGCGCCGCAATCGCCGGTGCCGCAGCCTTCCTTGGAGCCGATCAGGCCCAGTCTGTTGCGCAGCACATCGAGTAAGGTCTCAGTGGGCTGGCAGACGAAGTCGATGGCGTCGCCATTGACGGTGGTTGATACTTGTACTGCGGACATTATTTTCCTCCTGCGCGCTGGTAGGCGATCTTCGCCGCACGTTTGGCCAAAACGCCGGACACGTCCGTTCGAAATTCGATGGTGCCGCGCATGTCGTCGATGGGATTGCAGGCTGCCTCGCAAGCTGCGGCCATTTCGGCGAGTGCGCTGTCTTCGAGCCGGGAGCCGATGATGGCATTGGCTGCATCCGCCACGATCACGGCGGTGGGTGCCACAGCGCCTAGCACCACGCGTGCCTTACTGACCTCGCCCTTGCCATTGAGCGTGAGGCAGACGCCGGCACCGACAACCGCGATGTCCATTTCGGTACGCGGTGTGAAACGTAGGTAAGCGTCTCCGGTTCTGGGCGGCCTCTTTGGCAGATTTATGGATTCCACGATCTCGTCTTTGCCGAGAGACGTTTTGCCAGGTCCGGTGGTGATCTTCTCGACCGCAACTGTACGCCTGCCCGCTGTTCCGACGACGGATGCCTTTGCGCCTGCCGCGATGAGAGCGGGTACGCTGTCTGCCGCGGGAGATGCGTTGCACAGGTTGCCTGCGATGGTGCAGCGGCCCTGAATCTGATCGGACCCGATCAGCTGGGCAGCCTCGACGACGCCGGGCCAGGCTCTCTTGAGTGCTGCGGATCGACCGATCTCCACACAAGGCACGCTTGCTCCGATACGAAATCCGCTTGCCATCCGCTTGATCGACTGGGTAGTGTCGATGCGTTTGATGTCCACGACCAGATCGGGTTCGATGTCTCCGCTTTTAAGACGTGCCAGCAGATCGGTACCCCCTGCGAGCACGACGGCTTTACCCTTCGCGTTCGCAAGCAGCGCTGACGCCTCCCGCGTTGTAGACGGTGCTTCATATCTCATTGACAGACTGCCTCTCCCTTGTGAATCCCAATCCTAACCACGTACGCAGCAAGACTCTAGTCTTGAGGTGAGGACACACACCATTTCTGCTGGCATTCCGAAGCTAGCTCGGGGATAGCTTTAGCTTCGGGACACACACCGGCTGATGAACGTAAGCGCTGTGCGGGTAACCGGCTGCAGACTTCGTGAGTGACGGAAACAGGTGTGGGTGAGCTGCTGCACGAATGGCGTCGATGGCTATCTGCAGGTCGCCATCCGTGCGGTTATTAATTCCCACGGGCATCGACAGGCCCGAGGCCAATTCGCGGTGGATCTGACTTTCGGCAGTGCGTGCGCCGATAGCGCCCCAGCTGATCAGATCCGTGTAGTACTGTCCGAAAGTGGTATCCAAAAACCCTGTGGCGGTGGGTAGCTCCAGTTCGGCGACATCGGCGAGCAATTTGCGGGCCAGGCGCAAACCGTGATTGATGCGATAGCTGCCATCGAGGTCCGGATCGTTGATAAGGCCTTTCCAACCCACGACGGTACGAGGCTTCTCGAAGTACACCCGCATCACGAGGTAGAGTTTTTCCCGATGCTCTTGGGCTGTCGCCCTGAGTCTTTCTGCGTACTCCATCGCAGCCGCTGGATCGTGAATCGAACACGGTCCGGCGATCACCAGCAGGCGTGGGTCATCCCCAAAGAGAATGTCGCAAATGGTGCGGCGTGCGTCGGCAACATACTGCGACGACGGTTCGGTAAGCGGAATCTCTTCACTCAGCACCGCGGGCGCGATCAACGGTCGGGTACGTTCGATGCGCAGATTGTCTGTGCGGGTCATAGGTTGGCATTCGGGTGTCAAACGGCTGCGACCGTATCGTAACCAATTGTATCGGTCGGCGCGGCAGTTGCCCGACCGCCCGGGTATGAAGAAAATGTCGCGCTTATTCTCTTGGGTATCGACCATGCACCAGCGCGTACTGAACAGCCTGATCTTGTTGGCCGCACTGTTGTCGCCGGGTGCTGAAGTTGCTTCCAGCGAAAACGGGAGTGAGGAAGACAAACCAGAACTCCCGCTCGCAACCGATCGTGAGGTCGGTTTCGAGGTCACTCAGGCCACCTGGCTGTCTCTGGATGTGGCTCCGGACGGGGAGATGCTGGTGTTAGAGGTGCTCGGTGATCTGTATACGCTACCGCTCACCGGGGGGGAGGCGGTCCGCATTACCAGCGGTATGGCGTTCGACAGTCAGCCGCGCTTCTCACCAGATGGTCAGCGCATCGTTTTCGTCAGCGACCGAGGTGGCTATGAGGGGCTGTGGACGGTTGCCGTGGATGGCAGCGACGCTGTCGAGATTGCCTCCGGCGATGGCCAAATCGAATTCGCCTCTCCCGGGTTCTCGCCGGACGGGTCGCACGTGGTCGCCTCGCGCACCAAGTGGGGCCAGCGCACGTTCGAGTTGTGGGCCTATCACATCGATGGCGGCAAGGGAGTGCAGCTCACCCGCTCGGCCACCTCGGAGTCCACACCCAACAGCCAGCGTCACAATGCACTGGGGGCAGTTTACTCACCGGATGGCCGCTATCTCTACTACGCGCGGAAAAACGGAGGATTCGGCTATAACGTGCGCCTGCCGTTGTGGCAGATCGCCCGCTGGGATCTGCGCGATGGCATCGAGGACATACTGACACAGGCCATTGGCAGTGCCTTTCGTCCAGTGTTGTCGCCGGATGGGTCTCAGCTGGTGTTCGGAACGCGGCATGAGCACAAAACGGGTCTGCGTATCCGCGATCTCGCTACAGGGGGGGAGCGCTGGCTGGCCTACCCGGTGCAGTTCGACGAACAGGAATCGCGATTCACGCGCGACCTGTTGCCGGGTTATGCGTTTACTCCCGACGGAGAATCCGTCGTCTACGCCAGCGCGGGCGGTATTCGGCGTGTTTCCGTGGCCACTGGAGACGTCAGCGCGATAGGATTCCGGGCCGAGGTGAATCAAGCACTGGGCGAACGGCTGCACTTTCCCTATCGGCTGGGCATGGGACCGGTCAAGGCACGCCTCATTCGCGACCCGCAGGTATCGCCCGACGGCGAACGGGTCGCGTTCTCCGCGTTCACCCGGGTGTATGTGCACGAATTCTCGAACGGTAAAACCAAAACCGTGAGTCCGGACGGCGTGCAGGCATTTCAACCGGCCTGGTCGCCGGACGGCCGCTATCTGGCGTTCGTCAGCTGGCAGCAAACCGGTGGTCATGTCTGGCGGGTACGCAGCAACGGGGGGCGAGCGAAGCAACTCACGCAACGGCCGGCATATTATACCGATCCCGCGTGGTCGCCCGACGGAGAGCGTGTGGTGGCCCTGCGCGCGACTAGTTTCGACCGCCTCTACCGCGAATTCGACATGGGGGCACCGGTGGGATCGGATCTCGTCTGGCTACCGTCCGGGGGTGGCGAAGCACGCGTGATTCTACCCGCGCGGGGACTCACACGACCGCACTTCGGTCTAGAAGCCGATCGCGTATACCTCTACCTGTCGGGGAACAGCCCGTTTGCCGACAGTGACAACCGCGTTCTGGTTTCGTTGCGTTTCGACGGCAGTGACCGCCGCGACCATCTCAAGGTAGCCGGCCCCGGCTACTTCAACGCCAAGGGCAGCGTCAGTGCGGACGACATCAGAATTTCTCCGGATGGTCGTCATGCGCTCATCCAGCACGCCAATCAGCTATACGTCGCGGGTCTCCTGACCCAGCACCTGCGCAACCTGAAACTGGATATCAAGGCCGCGGCAGTGCCTCTGGTGCGCGTCACCGATGTCGGCAACGATTTTCTCGGCTGGTCGAACGAAGAAGAGTTCTACTGGTCTGCGGGACACACACTGTACCGGCGCTCGCTCGCCGATGTGGACTTCGACCTGAACGGTTCGGATGAAGAAGAGGACACACACGCAGAAGTGGGCGGCGATCAGGCAGACGAGCTGCGCGAAGACCATGATTCGGTGCGCTCGACGTTGCTCGAGATATACCGGGCCCGCCATGTGCCACGGGGTACGGTGGCGCTGATCGGCGCAACACTGCTCACGATGGAAGAGGGTGCGCGGCCCATCGACGGCGGAGTGGTCGTCATAGAGGGCGAGCGCATCGTCGCTACCGGCGCGCGGGACGAGGTGGATGTGCCCGTCGATGCGCATACGATCGATGTCTCCGGGAAGTACCTGGTGCCTGGCTACGTGGACACACACGCCCACTTTCTGCCGATGCGGCGGGTTCTGGATACGAGCAACTGGGCATTCCTGGCCAACCTTGCCTACGGGGTCACCACGGGTCTCGACGTGCAGCCCAGCACCACGGACATCCTGTCGTACCAGGATCTCATCGATGCCGGCCTCATGCTGGGTCCGAGGGCACTCTCCACCGGTCCGGGCGTGTTCAGCAACAATGCCTTCGCATCGAAGGCACACGCCCGCAACGTGCTGAGTCGCTACCGCGAACACTACGGCGTGCACAACCTGAAGGCGTACATTGCCGGTAACCGCAAGCAGCGGCAGTGGCTCGCGCAAGCCGCCGCCGAGCTCCGGCTGATGCCGACGGCCGAAGGTGCGCTCGACATGAAGATGGACATGACGCACGTGCTGGACGGATTCAATGGTACGGAACACAACCTGCCTGTCATGGAGATCTACGACGATGTAGTGCAACTGGTGGCCGAGTCCGGCATCGGCTATACACCGACGCTGCTGGTGCTCTATGGCGGACCCCAGACCGAAAACTGGTTCTACACGCACGAATCCCCCCTCGATGACGCCAAACTGCGCCGCTACATGCCCTATCCGTCCATCGCGCGCCGGACCCTGCGGCGCTCCTGGGTACACGAGCGCGAGTACAACTTCCAGCATGTGGCAGAACATGCCGCTGAGATCGTGCGTGCCGGCGGCAACGTGGGTGTGGGCGCGCACGGTCAGCTGCAGGGGCTCGGCTATCACTGGGAGCTGAGGGCATTGGCCACTGGCATGACCCCGGGCGAGGCACTGACCTCGGCAACCCGAATGGGTGCGGAGATGATCGGGGTCGGCCAGGATCTCGGCACGATCACCGTGGGAAAGCTGGCGGATCTCGTGGTGCTGAACAGCAACCCGCTCAAGGACATCCGTTCGAGCGCAGATTTACGTTTTGTGATCAAGGGGGGAGAGGTGTTCGATGCAGCCACCATGGACCAGATCTGGCCCGTCGAGCGGCCGTTGCCGCAGCAGTGGTGGTGGGGCCAGAACCCGTCAGGCAGCGTCGAGAAGCCTTGAGATACGTCCGATAAGCCCACCGAGGTTCACGTCTCCGTCACGATTGGTCTGCACGGCGATGGAAAGACATAGTCGAGATCGCCATTCTGCGGCGGTTCATCACCAGGCAGGTTCAGGTACTCGATGAAACCGGCGATGGAACTCGTGTTGCGAACGAGTTCCTCGAACGCCTGCGAGGCTTCCAACGCCACTATGCGCTCGGGTGTGCGTGGCTCAGCATGCGCACGATGCGGCCCGTCCAGCTTCCAATGTCTGGCATATGACAGTCGGTCAACTGGGTTTCGTCGACGAAAGGCGAGAGAATGTCATCGAAAAGAACGTCCTCGCCGTAGTAGCCCGTGTCGATGTCGTGAAACGATGGCCATTGTTCGCCGAAGTCGGCAATCGTCTGTTCCTGAGCTGAGCGTGGGTCCGGCATGGGGGCGAGCCTAAAGACTCCGTGCGTGCTCGGCAATCACTGCGCTACCATCGTGCGCTTTTCACCACAAAGACACATCATTAAAGCGCATGAGTTTGAAGAATCTGTTTTCGATCGAGGGAAAACTAGCTCTGGTCACTGGGGGCTCCCGGGGCATTGGCGAGATGATTACCGCCGGCTTCCTGGCCAACGGCGCCAGGGTGTACATCAGTTCGCGCAAGGCGGATGTATGCGATGCGACGGCCGAACGACTCAGTGCCGAATACGGTGGGCAGTGTATTTCGGCGCCGGCCGACTGTTCCAACCTCGACGGCGTAGGGGCGTTGGCGGCTGCGGTAGCCGAGCGCGAGAGCCAACTGGACGTACTGGTGAACAACGCCGGTGTATCCTGGGGTGCGCCGCCCGACGAGTTTCCGGAGATCGGCTGGGACGCGGTTGGCAGTGGCAATCCCAGCGGGCGTGTGGGAAGCGCAGAGGACATTGCCGGGGTGGCGATATTCCTGAGCTCGCGCGCGGGTGCTTACACCGTGGGTGATACCATTGTCTGCGATGGAGGCGCGGTGGCGGCCTCCTGATGCACGCGGTGCCCAAACGCGCCCGAACCTCGCCCGTGTGGTACAACGCACACTCATCAGCCGGGAAGCAGAAATGAACCAGCAGTGGCGTCTTGCGCGCACCCCCGTGGAGGGTTGGCCCACGAATGGAGACTTCGAGTGGGTGGAAAGCGACATGCCCGATCCGGGATCGGGACAGGTGCTGACGCTCACCTTGTTTGTGTCCATGGATCCCTACCAATGGAGCCGGCGGCGCAGCGGGACGGAGCAACCGGGCGATGTCTGTCATGGCCGCAGCGTGTCTCGTGTGATTGCCGGTAAAACGGAGCGTTTCACGGAGGGTGACATCATCTTCAACACGAACGGCTGGCAGGCGTACGGGTTGACCGGTGAGGGCATCACGACGCACGGCTACATGTTTCCCCGCAAGCTCGACCCGGGCGTCGCGCCTGTATCCACCGCGCTCGGCGTACTGGGAATGCTGGGCCTGACGGCATACTCCGGCCTGATCGTACAGTGCGAGCCGCGTGCCGGTGAAACCGTGGTGGTGTCCGCCGCCTCCGGCGGGGTCGGCCAGGTGGCGGTGCAACTGGCGCGCACGCGCGGTGCTCGTGTGGTGGGCGTCGCGGGATCGGAAGAAAAATGCCGTTTCGTGGTCGAGGAACTGGGTGCCGCGGCCTGTGTTTCGCACCGCGACCCTGAATACGCCGGGGTGCTTGCCGCAGCCTGTCCGGATGGGATCGACGTGTATTTTGAAAATGTGGGCGGTGCCGTGTATGAGGGTGTGCTCGCGCTCCTGAATCGAAATGCGCGCATCACCGTCTGCGGGTATATATCCCAGTACGGCAACGAGGACGGCAGGAATCCGCGAGAGGTGTGGGACGCAATGGGTGCGGCGACGTTCGAGCGTCAGAACGTAGCGGTGCATGATCTGTTCGTCGGCAACTTCGTCGAGGCGCATCAGGAGCGCTTTGTTGAGGAGATGGGAGCACGCTTTCAAGCTGGGGAAATCGTCTACCGGGAGCACGTCTACGACGGTCTCGAGAGTGCGCCGCGCGCGTTTGGTGACATGCTTGCCGGGCGCAACTTCGGCAAGACCCTCGTCAGGTGTTCGGATGAGGCACGGGAATGAAGGCTGCCATATGAAGATTGCCATAGGCGGTATCGCCCACGAGACAAACACCTACTGCAAGGGCCTTACGGTGGCGTCCGACTTCCACCAGTTGCGTGCCCACAAGCTGCTCGGCTCGAGCGGCCGCCAGACAGACGTGGGCGGCGCCGTCGACGCGTGTCAACGCCATGGAGCGGAAGTGCTGCCTTTGCTGCACGCGTGGGCGCAGCCATCCGGCACCATCGAGCGCGCCACATACGAGCAGTTCAAACAGGAGATTCTCGACGACCTGTCCAGAGAGGTCGTGGACGGCGTCTACCTCGCCTTACACGGTGCTGGTGTGGTGGATGGCCTGCCGGATCTGGAGGGCGATCTGGCCGCCTCGGTACGCGAGGTGGTCGGCGATGTCCCTGTGGCAGCGAGCTTCGATCTGCACGGCAACGTAACACAGGCGATGGCCGATCACCTCGATGGTGTGTTCGTTTGCCACCACTATCCCCACATCGACATGCACCAACAGGGGGAGCGGGCCATTGACCTCATCGTGCGCCTTGCAGAAGAAGGGCGCACCACCCGAGTGGTCGTGAGACGTATTCCCGCACTGCTGCCGACCACCACCACGTTCGAAGGCATCGGCGAGAAGATGCTCGCCGAAGTGCTCGCTGTGGAGGAGGCGCAATCGGAAATCATCGATGTGAGCTGGTTTCACGGATTTCCCTACACCGACGTACCGCACGTCGGCAGCTACGTGGCCGTGACGGCCACGGATGTACGGGTCGCCCAGCTTGCCGCGCAGAAAGCCGCACTTGCCATCTGGAACAGGCGGGAGGCATTCCGGCCGACCAGTCTGGATGCCGCGGAAGCGGTACAGACCGCGCTTGCGAGGATTCAGGATGGCGGGCCGGTGGTGATGAACGAGACATCTGACAACTGCGGAGGCGGTGCGCCCGGTGACGGGACACACTTGTTACGGGCGCTCCTCGAAGCGGGTGTGAAGAGTGCCTGCTTCGGTTTCGTGGTGGATCCGGAGGTGGCCATGCAGGCGCACGCCGCGGGAGTGGGGGCCATGATAGACGTGGAACTCGGCGGCAAGTACGACGACGTACATGGCGACCCGCTGCCGTTGCATGTCTATGTGAAGGCATTGCACGACGGCCGTCTCGTGATGCGCGCCATGGGCAAGGGCACCCCCATCAATCTCGGTCCGATCGCGCGGCTCGTCGTGGACGGCATGGACATCGTGGTCGCGTCCGTACGTAGCCAGACTTTCGACGTGGGTCCATTTGTCGCGGTGGGAATCGAGGTGACGGATTACGATATCGTGGCACTTAAGTCCAGCAACCACTTTCGTGCCGGGTTTCAGGATCTCGCCAGCAGCATCGTCACCGCGGACCCACCGGGGCTGACCACGCATCACATCGAGGTGTTTCCCAGGCGGCATTGCGCGGAAGCCCTGTGGCCAGTTGATACGAGGGCCGAGTATCCGTGAACCAGCGCCCACGAGGAGGAGAATGAGATGAGTCGGGATGTTTGTGTCGTAACCGGGGTCGGGCCGGGTACCGGAAAGGCGCTCGCCGAGCGTTTTGCCGAGGGCTATGAGGTGGCCATGCTCGCGCGCAACGAACAGCGCCTGGATGAAATCACCGCGTCGGTGGAGCACACGCACGCCTATCCATGTGACGTGACCGATCTGCATGTGCTAACCGCGACCCTCGATCAGATCCGTATCGATCTTGGAACGCCGAGTATCCTGTTACACAACGCCGTGGGCGGCGCGTTTGGTGACTTTCTGAGCATCGATTCGGCGGTGCTTGAGAGGAATTTTCAGGTCAACACGATGGCCTTGCTGCACCTCGGTCAAGCGCTGGCACCGGCGATGATCGAGCAGGGCCATGGCGCGATCATCTGTACGGGTAACACCTCGGCCTACCGGGGGCTCGAGAACTTCGCCGCTTTTGCACCATCAAAGGCCGCGCAGCGCATTCTGCTCGAATCCATGGCGCGCCACGTAGGGCCAAAGGGCGTACACGTCGCCTACATCGGCATCGATGCAGTGATCGATCTCGAGTGGACGCGTAAGCGGTTTGGTGACAAACCCGACGATTTCTTCATTCAACCCACCGACATCGCGGGTGAATGCTGGCACATCGCCCACCAGCCTAGATCGGCGTGGACGTTCAATGTGCTGATTCGTCCCTTCGGCGAACAGTGGTCGATAGCGTGACGGGAGCGGGAGAGAACTGATGGCTGAACGGTTTCCGGCACTTGATGCGAACCACATCCGCTTCATAGAGTCCTAGAAGATCTTCTTCGTCGGTTCTGCGGCGAGCGCGGGTCGGGTGAACGTCTCGCCGAAGGGGCAACCTGCGACTACTCTCGCCCGGTAAACTGCCGTGGTTGAATCTGACCAGCGACGGAAATGAGACCGCCGCTCGTCGCAAGGACCGCAATCATTTGACGCTGATGTGGTGCGCTTTCGAGGGAGCGCGGCAAATCCTGCGCGTGTACGGCAGCGCGGAAACGATACATCCGCACCATGCGCGATGGGCGGAGTGCGTCAGTATTACGAGGTGGATATCGATCTGGTGCAGACGTCGTGTGACTACGCCGTGCCACTATATGACTACCAGGATGACCGGGATGTACTGACCCGCTGGTCGGAAAAGCGTAGGGAGGATGGTATCTGCGAGTGCTGGGAAGAAAAGAGCACCGTCAGCCTGGACGGTGCACCCACCGGGATTCTCGATTAGGGCTGCCCCGGGGCCGGTACGCTGGATGCGCACCGGCACACGAGGTCCGTGCAACCTCAGATGGAGTCGCCGTACTTTCTGAGTTCGGCGCGGCCCACCACCATGTGATGCACTTCGTCCGGACCGTCGGCGATGCGCAGCGTGCGCTGACCCGTGTACATGCCGGCCAGCGGCGTCCACTGCGATACACCCGTGGCGCCATGCAGCTGGATAGCCTGGTCGATGATGGAGCACACGCGCTCCGGTACGTGTGCCTTCACCATATGTACCCACACACGCGCTTCCTGGTTGCCCAGCACATCCATGGCCTTGGCGGCCTTTAGTACCAGCAGGCGCATGGCTTCGATCTCGATGCGGATGTGCGAAATCTTCTCGATGTTGCCGCCGAGTTTGATCAGCGGTTTGCCGAAGCCCTCGCGGGAAATGCCGCGCTTGACCATCAGCTCGAGTGCGCGTTCGGCCTGGCCGATGGAACGCATGCAGTGGTGAATTCTGCCTGGGCCGAGGCGAACCTGGCTGATCTCGAAACCACGGCCCTCACCGAGCAGCATGTTCTCTTTCGGCACCCGCACGTTTTCCAGTTTGATGTGCATGTGACCGTGCGGGGCGCCGTCTTCACCGAAGACGTGCATCGGACCCTGGATGTTCACACCAGGCGTGTCCATGGGAACGAGAATCTGTGACTGCTGCTTATGTGGTGGTGCATCTGGACTGGTTTTCACCATACAAATCATAACCTTACAGCGAGGATCTCCAGCTCCGCTTATGTAGTACTTCTCGCCGTTGATGACCCATTCGTCACCTTCGAGAACGGCGCGCGTGCTGATGTTCTTGGCGTCCGAAGACGGCAGAGCCGGTTCGGTCATTCCGAAGCAGGAACGGATCTCGCCATTGAGCAGTGGTTCGAGCCATTGCTTCTTCTGCTCCGGCGTGCCGACGCGTTCCAGCACTTCCATATTACCCGTGTCCGGCGCGCTGCAGTTGAGTGTCTCAGACGCCAGCGGGTTCTTGCCGAGTTCTGCAGCGATGTAGGCGTAGTCGAGGTTTTTCAGGCCCTCACCGGTGTCAGCGTCAGGCAGGAAGAAGTTCCAGAGCCCACTGTCCTTGGCCTTCCGCTTGGCGGTGTCCAGCAACTCAAGCTGCCCGGGTGCGTAGCTCCAGCGCTCTTCGCGTCCTCTGCCGAGGTCGAAGAATTCCTCGGTGATGGGCTCCACGTTGTCGGCGATATGCCGCTTCACCGCATCGAGCAGTGGTTGTGCTTCTTCAGACATGGCCAGGTTGTTGAGGTCGGCTTCGAGGCCGTCGGATTCAGACATCTCTCCTCCCGGATAGTTGTTTTTTGGGTTCTGAAATTCGGAACCGATCATTCTAGCGGTGAAAGCCCCCGGTGCGCTACGTGGATGCCGCGAGACGCTCGATGCGTGGGTACAGCAGGCCGAGCAGCAGGCTGCGCGCGGACATGAAGATACACATCGCAAACCACAGACCGTGGTTTCCCCAGGTGTCGAGCGTTGCCAGTACTGCCGCCAGGTATGCTGCGCAGGCGAGGAACATGCTGTTGCGCAACTCGACGATGCGGGTAGTACCGATGAAGATACCGTCGAACAAAAAGGCAAACACCGACAACAGAGGCAGCAGCGCGACCCACGGCAGGAAGCTCGCGGCCGTGGCGCGCACCTCCGGCAGTTGGGTGATCAGCGCAATGACAAGCTCGCCGGCGAGCAGATAGATCGCCCCGATGAGCAGCGCGCTGCCGCCGGCCCAGAGTGTGGCGTACACCGTCACCTGGCGTAGACGCTGCGGTTCTCTTGCGCCGTATGCGTAGCCAGCCAGGGCTTCCACCGAGTGCGCGTAGCCGTCCAGGCTGAAAGCCATGACATGGAAGAAATGAATGAGAACTGCGTTGGCGGCCAGCGTCAGATCGCCGAAGGCGGCGCCCACCAGCGTGAGTGTGAAAAACGGTAGCTGTACGAAGAAAGTGCGTATGACGAGATTAGCACTGACACTGAACAAGGAGCGCAACCGATCCATCAGCAGAATCAGGGCGCGATCGGGACGGGGCACCCGCAGATCGCCGAGCACGCGGCGGATGATGAAGAAACCGAGCGTGCAGGCGAATAACTCGCTGATCACGGTACCCGCCGCCACTCCTTGCACTCCCAAGCCAAATCCAACGACGAAAAGCACATCGAGTATGACGTTGGTCACGTTCAGCAGGATGCTCAACACGAGCGTAGCCCGCATCTGCCGGGTACCGAACAGAATGCCGAGTTCCACCATGTAGATGAGCATCGCGGGTGCACCCCACACGCGGATGGCAAAGTAGTCGGCCGCCAGTCCCTCGACACGTTCGCTTGCCTCGAACAACCACAGCAGGCCATCGCGCAACACGACCTGACCGGCGATCATGAACCCGCCCAGCAGCAGAGCAAGCATCATGGCACGCACCGCTATCGCCCCGATCTCGGCCTTCTCGCCCGCGCCGAGCGCCTGCGCCGTGAGTCCGGTGGTACCCATGCGCAGAAAACCGAACAGCCAGTAGAGCGCGGTCATGATGGCGGTGCCCACGGCCACGGATCCGATGTAGGCCGGATCGGGCAGCCTTCCCATGACGGCCGTATCCACCAATCCCACCAGCGGAATGGTGATGTTGGCCAGAATCACGGGCCATGATAGTGACCAGATGGTGCGGTGCCATTCACCAGAGGTAGATGGCAAACCGATGTCGATCAATGAATCCTCCCGCTGGCGGTGCCCCTCGCAACCGCGGTTGGTAGTAACCGAGGATAGATGGATCGGTGTTGCGCGGGAAGTTCCCTAGCGCCGGTCAATTCACATTGACAGTGTGTAAAGGGGATGTGTGCGATGCGCAAAGTGCTGGTTGGCCTGATAGTGGTTGCCGCTTTTTTTCGCCGCGGGTGATTGGCTGACCGCGCAGTGTTCGGTGAAACTGTGGGAGGAAGTGGTAGTCGACTCGGGCTGGTCGTCACGTCGTTACGCGCGTGTCATGATGAAGGCAGCTGGCGCAGCGCTTCTGACCGATGTCTGAAGGTGTGCCTGGATTGGCGGATATGACAGGTGATCGAATGGCTGACGAAGACATTGTTCTGTACGAGGTGGATGAGCACGTTGCCACCATCACGCTGAATAGACCACGCCAGCGCAATGCGCTGCTCGTGGAGACCCTGGAGAGACTGGGGCGCATCTGGAAGAAGATCGACCAGGATCCTGAGGTGCGCGTCGCCATTCTCACGGGCAGCGATTGCGGAACCTTCTGTGCCGGTATGGATCTGAAACAGATGGCGGAAGTCCGGGAAAAGGAAGGCGTGGACATCCTCAGCAAGATCGGCGGTGCAGAGTTCTCGAATATGCGGGATATCAGGACGCCGCTAATTGCCGCGATCAATGGCCACGCACCGGCGGGCGGCCTGATGCTGGCGCTCAACTGTGATCTGCGCATTGCTGTCACGGACGCGCGGCTGGCCATCACGGAGGTACACCGGGGCCGCGGCTCACCCTGGGCGATGCCGCTCTACTGGCAGATGCCACAGTCCCTGGTTTCGGAACTCACGCTTGTCGGAGACTTCATGCCGGTGCAGCGTTTTTACGATCTCGGATTCATCAACTACATCGAACCTGACGTCGAGAGCCTGATGCGACGCGCCCGCGCCCTGGCCGGGCGTATTGCCGCAGCTGCACCCCTGTCGGTGGAAGCGGCCAAACGCAGTTCGATGGCCACGATGGATCTCATCATGGGGCATGCGCTGAAAGAAGCCGCTCAGCTACACGAGAAAGCCTATGCCAGTGAAGACGCCATCGAGGGACCGCGAGCCTTTGCCGAAAAACGGCAACCGATCTGGAAAGGATGCTGAACGCCCGCCGGCGCACTCTATTCAGGCGACCGGGTCGGAGACGGCTGCGCCGCGGCGCGCGGTGATCGCATCCGGCTCTATCACACCTTGCGCCACCGGATCCCAGCCGAATAGGTCCTCGGTGATACGGTAGAGCACGGGCACGTAAATCAGGGTGATAAAGGTGGCAAACACCACGCCGTAGGCGAGCGACACCGCCATGGGAATGAACGGGGATGTATCAGGCGTCTGGGTACTCATCAGCGGAATGAGTCCGACAAAGGTGGTGACGGAGGTCAGGATGATGGGCCGGAATCGTACCGATGCGGCGGCGAGGAGAGCCTCGTTCACCTCGCTACCCTCCCTGCGAAGACGGTTGACGTAGTCCACCAATACGAGACTCGCATTCACCACCACGCCCGAGAGTGCCACGATGCCGAGGGCGGAGAAGAACATCAGTTCCACCCCCATCACCCAGTGGCCGACGATCGCTCCCACGGCGCCGAAAGGAATGACGCTCATGATGACGAGTGGCTGGACGTAGCTCTTCAGAGGAATCGCGAGCAGAGTATAGATGATGACCAGCGATATCATGGCAGCGGTAGTGAGGCCGAGCATCGCCTTGGTCCGTTGCTCCTGTTCACCGGCCATACCGATCTTCATACGGGGGAATTGGGTCTGCAGTCTCGCGATGACGGTATCGTCCATGCTCTGCAATACCACTTCAGGAGCCACGGTAGTGCGGTCGACCTCCGCGGTGATGTTGATGACCCGCATACCCTCCGTGCGATGGATGGAGGAGTAGCCGCGCCCGATGTCGAACCTCGCAACGCTATAGAAGGGCACTTCTGAGCCGTCCGGGGTGCGGATATACATGTCCTCGAGGTTACCTATGGAGGTGCGTTCGGATTCGGGGTAGCGCACCATAACCTTCACCTCGTCCTGCATGCGCTGCATGCGCTGCACCTCGGAGCCGTAGAAAGCAGAGCGTACCTGGCGTGCCAGATCGTTCAGCGTCAGCCCCAGGTTACGCGCTTCCGGCAACAGCGAGAGCTTGATCTCCTGTTTGCCGGCTCGGAAGGAGTCGGTTATGTCGAATACGCCATCGTAGCGAGTCAGTTCCGCCTTGAGCTCCTCTGCGGCGGTGCGCAGCTGATCCACATCTTCGCCGGACAACTGATAGTTGATCGGCTCGCCGGCGCTGAACATATCGGCGTTGAACGAGAGTTTCACTGCATCGGGTATGTCGCCTGCGAGCTCGCGCCAGCGGTTGGCGACCTCCTTCGCACTCATGTTGTTACGTTTGGCGAGTGGCACCAGTTCGATGACGATTTCGGCGTAATTGCTGCGCCCGGGACCGAATTGGCGTGGAGGTCCGCTGCGGTTGACGATGGCGCCGATACTCGTGAGCTGGTTCGTGACCACTGGGTAGTCGACACCGAGTGAGTGGGCGAGTTCATCGCTGAGCAGCCGGGCCCCTTCTTCTATCTGCTCTGCGGCACGGGTAGTCGCGGCTATCGTGACGCCGTCGGGCATCTCGAGCGTGGCATAGATACGGTCGCCTTCCACAGCAGGGAAGAAGCCGAAGACCACGCGGTCGCTCGCGATGAGCGCCACGGCCATGATCAGGATACCCACTCCCACTGCGGTGGTGACGTAGCGCCACTCGATGGCACGGGCCAGAAAGGGCACGTAGTAGTTGGCCAGATTCTGGAGCCAGTCGGACAAGCGACCTTGCAGGTCATTCCACCACTTAGCGAAGCCATGATCGGATTCCTCGTGGTTTCTGTGTGCAAGGTGGGCGGGCAGGATGAGTTGCGATTCAATGATCGAAAAAACCAGTGAGATGATCACCACGTGGCCGATCACGGCAAAAAAGTCCGTCATGCGCCCAGGTACGATCACAAGAGGCAGGAAGGCGGCCATGGTGGTGAGGACGCCGAAGATCACGGGTACGGATACTTCCCACGTGCCGTCGATGGCTGCCTGTATGGGCGGTTTGCCCATCTGTTCGTGGCTGTAGACACGCTCACCCACGACGATGGCGTCATCTACCAGAACGCCGAGTACCAGGATGAATGCCATGATGGTCATCGTCGACATGGTGATACCGGCGTATGGAAACACGGCGAAAGTACCCAGCAGAGCGATGGGGATACCGGCGGCCACCCACATGGCGAGCCGGAAGCGCAGGAACAGCGTCAGCACGACTAGTACCAGCAGCAGACCACCCGCGGCATTCATATTGAGTATGTTCATGCGCGCGGCGAGGCCCAGCGAGCGGTCCGTCCAGATGGTCATCTGCAGACCTTCAGGCAGTATGGTATGGGCTTCGTCCACATAGGCCTTCACTTCGCGGGCGATGGTAGGCAGATTCTCGGTACCGACCTGCATGACCTTGACGATCACGCCGGGTTGAGCGTTGAAGCGCGCCAAGAGGTCGCCTTCGGCAAAGTCATCGCGGATGTCGGCTATCTCGGCGAGCGTGACCTTGGTACCGTCGGCGCGTGTCATGACGACGATGTTCTCGAATTCCTCGCCCCAGTAGGCCTGCCCCTTGGTGCGGATCAGAATCTCGCCACCCTGAGTCTTGATGGTGCCGCCGGGCAGGTCGAGGGACGTGGAGCGGATCGCGTGCGCGACCTGCTCTAGTGTGAGCCCGTAGCGGCGCAGCGTATTCTCGGAAACTTCGATAGAGATCTCATAAGGACGCACGTAGGTTAGCGAGACCTGGGAGATTCCGTCGATAGCGGCGATGTTGTCGCGTATCTCCCGGCCGATCTCCTTTAAGCTACGCTCGTCAGCATCACCTGAGATGGCTATCTGCAGCACCTCCCGGCTCATGGTCAGCTTCGAGACGATGGGCTTTTCGGTTTCCGCCGGAAAGCTGTTGATGCCGTCGACGCGGCTCTTGATTTCGTTGAGCGCCACCACCTCGTCGGCTTCGAGATTGAGTTCTGCCAATACGGTGCATTGACCTTCATTGGCGGTGGAGTGTAGTTTGTCGATGCCCTCGAGACCTTCGAGGGCCTCCTCGACGCGAATGCAGACCCCTTGTTCCACTTCCTCGGGCGCGGCTCCGAGGTAGGGTACGGAGACGTTGACCACCTGGATATCGAAATTCGGGAGGTCTTCCTGATTGACTATCAACAGGCCCATGACGCCAGCAACGATGAGAATCCACATCAGTAGATTGGCGGCGACCGGGTTGCGCGTGAACCAGGAGATAGCGGTGTGCATGTTGGTATTCCGTCAGCTGGCGGCGATTTGCTTGTCGGCGACGGGGTTGACGCTCATGCCGTCGATGGGCGTCTGCAACGGAGACACGCAGACACGCTCTCCCGCTCGCAGTCCGCTCTTGATCAACACGTCGTCTCGATAGAAGCGCAACGGCTCTATCGAACGAAAACGCAGCTTATTGTCCCGATCCACCACCAGTACTCGGTTGCCATTGCGCAGGGCTTCGCGTGGCATGACCACGATATCCTCTACCGTGAGCCCCTCGATATCGGCGTTGACAAACAGTCCAACGGAGAGAGGTGCGGTCTGGTCGGCGTTATCGACCCGGGCGATGACCTTAACCATGCGGCTTGCGGTGTCTATCTGTGCTTCGGTGCGTACGATGTTGCCGTGCCACTCAAGTTGCTGCCCCGCGTATTCGGCATACAGCGCCACGGCCGGTTGCTGATTGGTGGGCAGTTCGCCGCGCACACCAACGGGCAGGTTGAGAAAGGCCAGCTGGCGGTCGGCGATGGGTAGGCGCACTTCCGCCTGATCGCTCGCATAGATAGTGGCAACTGGCGTGCCGCGGGCGACGAACTGACCGAGGTCGACGTTTTCGCTGCGTACCAGACCCGTAAAGGGGGCCGTGACCTCGGTGCGGGCCAGATCGCGCGTGGACTGTTCGATATTCGCGCGCGCGTCTTGGAGTGTGGCTCCGGATACACGCCGGGCACGCAGGGCATTTTCCATCTGCGACCTGCTCACCAGCTGGCGCGATTCTAGACTTTTCATGCGCTGGTACTCGAAACGCGCATGCTCGTATTCCGCCTTGGAGCGCGTCAGTGCTGCTTCGGCGCGCTGTTTGGCTGAGTGGTAGTCCTGATCCTCGAGGCGCAACAGTGTATCGCCTGCGTTGAAATAGCCGCCGGTGACCAGGGTTGGCGACATCCATGCCACGCGTCCCGACACCTCGGGAATCAGCTGACTTTCCATGTTGGGTGAAACGGTGCCCTGGCTGTGTACCGATAGCTTGATGGCTTCCGGTTCGACCACACGCACGCGCACGGTCGTAGGGATGGCGACCGGTACGTCGGGTTCGAGTTGCGGGGCTGTGGCCAGCAGCGTCACCGCGCCGAACAGGGAGACGACGATGACAAGTGCGGGAATGAGTATCTTGCGCATCATGAGATGGCCACTTTCGTTTTGAGATGGTTTGCCTCTGCCTCGAGCAAGTCGGCACGTATGGCATCGAACGCGCGGATGAAAGTCTGTCGATTGAGATCGGCAAAGGCGTTGAATATGGTGCGCACCGCCGCGCGATCACGCTCAAGCAGTGCGCGGTCGAGTTGAAGGGCGTAGGTGGAGTAGGCCGGGTGGTCTATCTGTACGTACGCCTTCAAGGGCGCCATGTTGGGTGCGAACTGTTCGAACAAGGTACGGGCGATGAGCTGGCACACGAGGTTGCCGCTGGTGATCATGAATGCGCGTATCATGTTCGCGCGTGCCTCGTTGTGTTCCTCGTGGGACAGGTTCGTCGAGTGCAGGGGCGCGATCTGTGCGCGCAGTGTCTCGATGTCTGCATCCGAACCTTCATCCACAATGTCTTCTACCGCCATCGTGACCAGACTGTTGACCACTTTGAGAATCTGATCGACTAACTGAGGATCGGGAAGGTCGCTCTGTTTGAGCATGTGCCCGATCACGTCGAGACTCGCCTCCTGAAGCGGGGCGACCCGTGCGCCGCCGGGCTGTATGGAAGCCAGACCCATCTGGGCGAGACACTTCATAGCCTCGCGTACCGCTCCGCGGTTGGTGTCGAAACGGTCTGCCAGATCGCGTTCGGACGGCAGGCGGTCGCCGGCCTGATAGCGACCGGACAATATTTCGCGGGTGAGAGAGTCGGTGATGTGATCGTGTTTGGTGCCCATGGGCCCTCGGCTAGAAGTCACGTTTGGTCTTTCCAATATGGTCAGACCAAATTGGTCGGAGCAATTATAACGCCTACAGCCAAAAAGTCCAGCGTATGTTACCTAATGTAACGAAGACGTTGCCTGGTCTGTGATCGAGCGCCCAGCTTGACGCCGGATTTAGGGGTCAGCGGTGGTCGAGCAGGTTGCCGCGGTGTAGCAGGTCGCTTACCCAGGTGCACCTTTCGGCAGGATGCGCGGACTACAACGAGGTATCGAATGCTGCCGGCGAACAGTGCAATCACTGCCGCGATGGGGAAGATCAAGGATGTGAATCGCATGTGCATGCTCCTTGCTGAAATGTCGGTTGAATTCTCGTTTCGGTACTTCTTATACGAGCGAGCCGCGCACATCCGTCACCTCGATTGTTTTTTTAAGGGGCAGGATAGGAGAGCGCGATGATCTCGTAGTGGGCGGCGTTCACCTCGACCGCATCACCGGTGCGCCTCGAGGGAAAGCAATATCTGTGCGAGCACGACAACGGTCTCGTCGTGCACGGTGAAGGTGCTGTCGTGCGCGATGATCAGCGTGCCCGGTTCGAGGTGCGCGAGGTTGACCGCGAGAGCGGCCGGATTCAGCGCGATCAGGACGTCCGGTTCGTCCCTGGGAGTGGTGATGCGTTCACCGCTGAACTGGATCTGAAAGGCACAAACCCCGAAGCGGGTGCCTGTCGGGGCGCGGATTTTTACTGGAAAGTCCGAGAGTGTGGCCAGCTCGTGGCCGGCGAGGGCGGAAGCGATCGTGAACTACTGTCCCTGCAACTGGATACCGTCACCGGAATCTCCGGCAAAGGGCACGACATGGTTGAGTTTGTCGGCTAAATCGAATGACACGGACGTTTTTCTCTGTGTTTTCAGAGGGTGGCTTGAGCGAAAGAGCGCGATTTTAGTGAAATCGCGTGAAAGATGGACACAGTTTTCGAAACATAACCATAGGTGATTTCGTGCTTACCTTCGGCTAGAGTGCGCGCCCTTCGAAGTCTATTACCCAATTCAGCAGGAGAAAGTCGTGAAAGTCGTAGTACGCACAGACGAGTACACCATCTATCAGAAACGCAGCGACCGCTATGCGGTCCGCAGTTCCAGCCGCGAGTGGATCAACGGCGAAGACAAGGTACGTGTTCTGCTCGAGCACAAGCTCATAGAGGCCGTACAACCCGGGGCGGCTCGGCCTGAACAAGCCCCTGCGGCAGAAAACGCCGCACAAGCCGATGCGACCCAGGAATCGGCTGAGGAAGTCGCTGAGGAAGCCACTGAGGAAGTCGCTGAGGAAGCCACTGAGGAAGCCGCTGAGGAAGTCGCTGAGGAAGTCGCTGAGGAAGCCACTGAGGAAGCCACTGAGGAAGCCACTGAGGAAGTCGCTGAGGAAGCCACTGAGGAAGTCGCTGAGGAAGCCACTGAGGAAGTCGCTGAGGAAGCCGCTGAGGAAGTCGTTGAGGAAGCCGCTGAGGAAGCCGCTGAGGAAAGCGCTGAGGAAGCCGCCGAAGAGGCTCCCGCACCGGAAGAGGCGGCCGAGGACACAAAAACTGACGAGTAACTCGACCGTTACTCAGGACACCACAGATTGCCCTATACGATGTGAACGTGGTCCATACAACTGGTTAAGCGAACCGTTCGTTGGGGTAGTTCGCACCTGACAACGTGGTGCGACTCGCGCATAATGATCCTCGATCTTGGGGGATCAGAGCTTGACCATCAAAGAGCAGCGCAGACTGCTGAAAATGTGGTTTGAATTCATCGGCGCGCGCGCGCCGACGAACTCGCTCATGCGGCAGTTTTATTTCGAGGAAATTCTCGACTGCAGCCTGTACCGGTACGGGATGGCGACCGAGTTCTTCGATGTGCTCATCAATGGCGTCTTCGACGCCGACCAGAGCAAGGTGCCCGCCCGTGCCCCCGAACTCCTCCCCCCCCATCCGAAAGACGGGGCAGCGTCTACTTGCGCCGCCTGATCCTCCTTGGCTCCTCAGGTTTGCTCTACAATGAACGCCCGCGTGGTGGATGAAAAACGATGGTGCAGGCGGTCGCCGATCTGGCAGTGGTGGCAGACTATGAACCGGCGGGCGATCAGCCGACCGCGATAGCCCAACTGATAGAAGGCCTGGAGTCGGGGCTCAGCCATCAGACACTGCTCGGAGTCACCGGTTCGGGAAAAACCTTCTCGATTGCTAACGTCATACAGGCCGTGCAGCGCCCCACACTGGTGATGGCGCCGAACAAGACCCTGGCCGCACAGCTGTACGGCGAATTCCGTGAGTTTTTTCCCGCCAATGCGGTGGAATACTTCGTTTCCTATTACGACTACTACCAGCCGGAAGCCTACGTCCCGTCGTCGGACACTTACATCGAGAAAGATGCCTCCATCAATGCGCACATCGAGCAGATGCGCCTGTCTGCCACGAAGGCATTGCTGGAACGGCGCGATACCGTCATCGTGGCCTCCGTGTCTGCCATCTATGGACTTGGCGATCCGCAGTCATACCTGCGCATGGTGCTGCATCTCGATCGAGGCGATCGGGTCGACCAACGCTATATTTTGCAGCGCCTGGCCGAATTGCAGTACACGCGCAACGACATGGCATTCCAGAGGGGCACGTATCGCGTGCGAGGTGATGTAGTCGACATCTTCCCGGCGGAGTCCGAAAAGGAGGCGGTGCGCGTGGAGTTGTTCGACGACGAGATAGAGAACATATCCACGTTTGACCCGCTCACGGGCGAGGTACTCAATCGCGTACCTCGCTATACGGTGTTTCCGAAGACACACTACGTCACACCGCGCGAACGCATCCTCGCCGTAATCGATCATATCGCCGACGAACTGCGCGACCGGGTGAAGTTCCTGAAGGACCATAACAAGCTGGTGGAAGCGCAGCGTCTGCAGCAGCGTACCCGGTTTGACCTCGAGATGATAAAGGAGCTCGGCTATTGTTCCGGAATCGAGAACTACTCACGCTACCTGTCGGGCCGCGAGCCTGGAGAACCACCGCCAACGTTATTCGACTATCTGCCCAAAGATGCGTTGATGATCATCGACGAATCACACGTCACGGTTCCGCAGATCGGTGGCATGTACAAGGGCGATCGTTCGCGCAAGGAAACGCTCGTGGAGTATGGTTTTCGCTTGCCATCGGCGCTCGACAATCGGCCGCTACGCTTTGATGAGTGGGAAATACTGAGTCCGCAGATGATCTTCGTCTCGGCTACCCCCGGAGTTTACGAGGCAGAACGAGCCGGACAAATTGTGGAGCAGGTAGTACGTCCCACCGGGCTCGTGGACCCGGACGTGGTCATCCGCCCGGCATCGACGCAAGTCGAGGATCTGCTTGGCGAGATCAATGATACGGTGGGGCGTGGCGAGCGGGTGCTGGTGACCACATTGACCAAGCGCATGGCGGAAGATCTCACCGATTACCTGGACGATCATGGTGTGCGAGTACGTTACCTGCACTCCGACATCGATACCATCGAGCGTATGGAGATCATCCGTGATCTGCGGATGGGTGAGTTCGACGTGCTGGTGGGCATCAACCTGTTGCGAGAGGGACTGGACATGCCGGAGGTATCGCTGGTGGCGATTCTGGATGCCGACAAGGAGGGTTTTCTGCGAGCTGAACGCTCTCTCATCCAAACCATTGGCCGCGCGGCCCGCAACGTCAATGGTCGTGCCATTCTGTACGCCGACGACATGACCGGCTCCATGGACAGGGCCATCGCGGAAACAGAGCGTCGGCGCACCAAACAGCTGGTGCACAATGAAGCCGAGGGCATTACTCCCCGGACGATCAAAAAACGGGTCGCGGATGTCATGGAGGGCGCGCGTACGACGGCGCCTGGCGCGGCACGAGGCCCTGGTCGCCGACGCGCGGCCAATGCCGGGCGTATCGACATCCCCGAAGATCCGGCAGCGCTGGGCAAGCTGATGGAGCAACTCGAGAAGCGCATGCTGGAGCACGCGCGCAATCTGGAGTTCGAGGAAGCAGCCCAGGTGAGGGATCAACTGCAGGACATTCGCGACCAGCGATTGCTGGCGTGAGTCAGAGGCTGCTCAAGCCGTCAGTCTTCCCAATACGGTGCACGGACGACCCGGCGCTGGATTTTACCGGCTTCTGAACGCGGCAGTTCCTGTGCATAGCCTATGGAACGGGGGCACTTGAAACTGGCCAGGCGTTCGCGCGCCCACGCGATAAGTTCGTCACTGAGCTGATCACTCGGCTCGAAACCCCCGCTGAGCGCCACCACCGATTTTACTTCCTCGCCCCATTCGTCGTTTGGCACGCCGATGGTGCACACGTCATGAACGGCGGGATGTTTCATGATCTCGCCGTCCACCTCCTGTGGGTAGATGTTGACACCACCGGAGATGATCAGCTCGGCGGAGCGTCCGGTGAGAAATAGGTAGCCGTCGTCGTCGAAGAAACCCATGTCGCCGAGCGTGAAATAGTCACCGCGGTATGAGCTCGAGGTTTTGTCCTCGTCCTTGTAGTACTCGAAACGTCCCTTCTCGGGGGCACGCATGTAGATGGTTCCCACTTCGTTGGCCGCAACCTCGTTGCCGTCGTCGTCCAGAATCTTGTTATCGAAATCAGGCCCGGGTTTGCCCACCGTTCCGGGTTTGGTGAGCCATTCCTCACTACCGACGAGAAATCCGCCACCGCCTTCGGTCGCTGCGTAGTATTCCCAGATGATGGGCCCGAACCAGTCGATCATCGCCTGCTTGACGTGCACGGGGCATGGGGCTGCGCCGTGCACGATGTGGCGCATGGATGACAGGTCGTATCTCGAGCGCACAGCTTCCGGCAGAGACAGCAGCCGGTGGAACATGGTGGCAACCATGTGCGT
The DNA here is from genome assembly GCA_002327525.1 of Gammaproteobacteria bacterium UBA2168. GTDB lineage: Bacteria > Pseudomonadota > Gammaproteobacteria > Pseudomonadales > Azotimanducaceae > JASLQO01. Next base: position 32,525 of record DCWG01000150.1, read on the forward strand.
GTGCGTGATGCGGTACTCCTCGATGAGGCGCAACGTCTCCTGCGCGTCCCACTTGTCCATCATCACGATACCGGCACCGGAGGTCAGCGGCTGAATGATGTCGATGAGCAAGGGGGCGGCGTGATAGCCGGGCCCGGTAACCAGGTCGCGGTCTCCTGGCAGGTAGGCGCCGGGGGCTTCACCCCACACGGGCGCCTGCGGAATGCGTTCGCGGCGTGAGACGCCCTTGGGTCGTCCCGTGGTGCCGGACGTGTAGAGCATGCGCGAACCGAAAACCGGATCTTCGATGTCGCTGCCGTCTTCTTGCTCGATGCTGGTGTCGTAGTCTTCGAACTCCGGCATGTGGCCGCCTGCGGCCAGTCTCAATTCCAGATTCGGGGCGGACTCAACCGCTTCAATTGGTGACGGAGCAAGCGTCGCGTCGGCGATGAACACCTTCGCATCGCAGTTGTCGACTATGTAGCCGATCTCTTCACCCTTCAGATGGAAGTTGATCGGAGTGAAGCGAATTCCGGTACGGCAGGCAGCCACCAGAGCCTCGATGAACTCCGGACGGTTGCGTGCGACCACCGCCATGCTGTCGCCGTCACCGAGCCCATGGCGCCGCAGAAGACGCGCGAGTCGGTTTGCGTTGGCGTTGAGCTGTGCAAACGTCCGGTCGCCGTAGCGCGTGACCACCGCGGACGTGTCCGGTTGCCGGGCTGCATGGAAAGCGACCGTCATGCCCGTGGCAATGGCCCGCTCTAGTGCTTCCGTGTCCATGTCTCCCCCGGGCTATTTTGAAAATCGATTGTAAACACGGGATGTGTGTGCTTCACAATTTCTAACATGGGGTTGCGTTTCAGGCACAGCCTGAGGAGTGGATTAGATCCAGGAGGCTGGTTAGGGAGAACGTGATGCGTACATCACCTTATGCAGCCGTAGACGGTAAAGTCATGATCAAGTGCGTCGTGTACACGCTATTCGGGCTGTCGCTCGCGGCCTACGATTTTGCGGCGGCGCGGTATCGTGATTGGAGCCCGGCCGCACAGGAGCGTTAGTTCGCCACCCGCTGCGCTGACGGAGAATTCGTGCTGGTGAAACGCATACTCTGAACGCGACCACCGCATTCGACTTGCCTCCCGGAGAGGTACGGACCGATACTACGTGTTCGAGGATTGCAGCAGAATTCGCACGTGACAGATCTCCAGGACCAGCGCGCCACGCGGCGTGAGTACACGGCCCCTTCGCTACGGCGCGTCGATCTCGCCGATGACCCCCTCGAGCAGTTTGCGGGATGGTTTGGCGATGCGGTGGAGCGCGGCATCATCGACGCCACGGCCATGACGCTGGCGACGGCTACGCGAGACGCTGTGCCGTCTGTGCGGGTGGTGTTGATGAAGCACTACGACGAAGAAGGGTTTTGCTGGTACTCCGATGCGCGTAGCCAGAAGAGCAGTGAAATACTCGGCAATCCGGTTGGCAGTCTGTTGTTCTATTGGCGGGAGTTGTCGCGCCAGGTTCGCGTCACCGGTCAGGTGGAGCGTCTTCCGGATGCACAAGCGCAAGAGTATTTCGACACGAGACCGCGCGACAGTCAATTCGCGGCCGCGGCGTCGATACAGTCGGCGCAGATCGATTCCCGTGATGAACTGGTGCGCCGCATGGCAGCGGTGGAGGCATCCGTGGGCGAGGGCGCGGTTCCGCGGCCCGGGTCCTGGGCGGGTTGGTTGCTAAAGCCTCAGCGCTGGGAATTCTGGCAGGGACGCGAGGGACGCTTGCACGACCGGTTCAGGTACGTACGGCGTGCGAAGGACTGGTCGATTGCCCGGTTACAGCCATAGATTCTGGATCTACACGACACGCCAGTACACGACAGCGCGGACCTGCGCGAGACGCACGTTGAAGAGGCAGGGGTGGTAGGCACGGGCGGATTCGAACCGCCGACCTCTTGCATGTCAAGCAAGCGCTCTAACCAACTGAGCTACGCGCCTATTGCTGGCGGGTGGGGTACACCGACCACGGCATCCCGAAGAATCGCCGTTATCGGTGAGGCGCGCAAGTCTACTCATTGACCGGCAGAACTCAACTTCTGATGCTCAACCAGGCCGCCACCGCGGCCAGTTTGTGGTGCTTACGCCAGGTACCGCGCCTTGCTGGTCATTTTCCGGCGCAGAGACTCAGCTGTTGACCTAACCCGCCACGCGGTCGAGGCCGCGACCCCCCGGCAACATGGAAAGGTTCCAGTGCGAGCCGGTTGCCGGGGGCGGCGGTCTCCACCCGTCGGTTCGTAAGATGGGGAAATCGTCACGTTCGAGCGTGATGGTGACGGCGGCCACCCGGCCCGTGTGGGCGGCAATACCGATGGTGGCATGGTGTCTGGTGTGGCCCGAACCGGCCCGGATGCCCAGCGTAACCATTGCGTCACTGCACAGTAGCGCTCAAAGCCACGAAAACGCTGGGATATTTGCAGTTGTGCAGCGCCCATCCTGGCAGTAGAATGCCGCGCTCCCCCGAATTGGGCCATAGACGGCGCCGTGCGGGGGACCGTGGCTGGTATAACATCCCTTCTTGGCACATGATGAGACGGGCAGGGCTGTTCCGGCCGTTAGTTAATGGGCCCGGTTGGGCCGACAAGACCAAGAGAGGTCAGATGGAGAACGCCTATCAATAAAAGTGGGAAGCGCGCGGATCGGGCCGTCCTCAATGAGGACATCTCAGCCCGGAATGTGCGGTTGATTGGTGCCGATGGTGGACAGGTTGGCATCGTGTCGCGAGACAAAGCCCTTGGCGAAGCCACGCGAGCAGGACTGGATCTGGTGCTCATCGCACCTGATGCGGAACCGCCGGTGGTCAAGGTAATGGATTACGGAAAGCATCTGTTCGAGGTCAAGAAGGCCAAGGCGGCACAACGCCGCAAGCAGAAGCAGACTCAGATCAAGGAAATGAAGTTTCGTCCGGGCACCGAGGAAGGTGACTATCAGGTAAAACTACGCAACCTGATTCGTTTTCTGGAGGACGGCGACAAGGCTAAGGTCAGTTTGCGTTTTCGCGGTCGTGAGATGGTGCATCCCGAAATTGGCATGCAACTCATGACGCGCATCGAAGACGACCTTTCGGAATACGGTACGGTGGAAGCCGAGCCGAAATTCGAAGGCAGGCAGGTGATCATGGTGCTCGCTCCCAGAAAGAAGAAGAGGTGAAGAAAAGGGTTAGAACCCTCCCCAAAACCGGCGTGACGGGCGTGAGCCCAGACAACGAATTGCGTGGAGCATTAAATGCCTAAGATGAAGACGAACCGGGGTGCCGCGAAGCGGTTTCGCCGCACCGCCACCGGGTTCAAGCACAAGAAGACCAACAGGAATCACATCCTGACCAAGAAGTCGCAGAAACGTAAGCGCCACCTGCGTGGGCTCGATGATGTGTCTGCTGCGGATACGCCGCTCGTACGCCGCATGTTGCCCAAGAAGGCCAGGTAGGAGACGAACAATGCCAAGAGCGAAACGAAGCATTGCATCGCGTGCACGCCGCAAAAAGGTTCTCAAACAGGCGCGCGGTTACCACGGTGCCCGCAGCCGCACTTTCAAGGTCGCCAAGCAGGCAATCACCAAGGCCGGCCAGTACGCCTACCGTGATCGGCGCCAGCGCAAGCGCCAGTTCAGGAGTCTCTGGATCGTCCGCATCAACGCCGCCGCGCGTGAGCACGGACTGTCCTACAGCCGCTTTATCGCCGGTCTCAAGGAAGCGGACGTCGACGTAGATCGGCGTGTGTTGGCGGACATCGCCATACACGAAAAGGAGGCGTTCGGCGTTCTCGTCGAGAAAGCCAAGTCAGCGCTGGCAGCCTGACTAAACGCACGACTCGTACCGCTTTCTGGAGGCCGTGAACCACGACCTTCCTGGTGGTATGTGCAGTTGATCTGAAACATCAAGGGAAGGTTGGAAACGCCTTCCTTTTTTTGTTTTGGCTCGAGAGAAAATGCCATGAATACAGAAGAGATACTGGAAAACGCGCAGAACGCTATCGCGGCGGCACGTGATGAGAAGACGCTCGATGAAGTGCGTGTTGCCTATCTCGGCAAAAAAGGTGAACTGACCGTGCTGCTCAAGGGGCTCGGACGGCTAGATCCGCAAGAGCGCCCGAAGATGGGTGCGGCCATCAATCAGGCCAAAGAGCGTCTGCTCGCGCTGATCGGTGAGCGCAAGCAGGCACTGTCAGATGAGCACTTGCAGAGTGTGGTGGAAGAGGAGGCAGTGGATGTCACGCTGCCGGGTCGAAGCGCTGGTAGCGGTGGTTTGCATCCGGTCACACTCGCGCTCGAGCGCATCGAGGACATTTTCGTGGGCGCGGGGTATGAGGTGGTTACCGGGCCGGAAGTAGAGGATGACTATCATAATTTCGAGGCCCTCAACCTAGCCGAGAACCATCCCGCGCGGGCCATGCACGATACCTTCTATTTCGGAGACGGGACGCTACTGAGGACGCATACCTCGCCGGTGCAGGTTCGCACGATGGAAACGCAGGATCCGCCGATTCGCGTGATCTGCCCCGGTCGCGTCTACCGGCGCGATTCAGATCTCACGCACACACCGATGTTTCACCAGGTGGAAGGGTTGGTGGTCGACCGTGGCATCAGCTTCGCGGACCTCAAGGGGACCGTCGTCGATTTCGTACACCGTTTCTTCGAGAAAGATCTCGATGTGCGCTTCCGCCCATCGTATTTCCCCTTCACGGAACCTTCGGCCGAGGTGGATGTGGAGTGTGTTAAATGCGACGGAGCGGGGTGCCGCGTGTGCAGCCACACGGGTTGGCTGGAGGTGATGGGGTGCGGCCTCGTGAATCCGCGTGTGCTTGAGATGTCGGGCATCGACCCAGAGGAGTTTTCGGGCTTCGCGTTTGGTTTCGGAGGCGACCGGTTGGCCATGTTGCTCTACGAGATCGACGACCTGCGTCGTTTGTTCGAGAACGACCTCAGGTTCTTGAGACAGTTCAACTAGGAGCGGCGATATGAAATTCAGTGAAGCCTGGTTGAGAGAATTCGTCGATCCGCCCATCGACCGGGATACGTTGCTCGAGCAGCTGACCATGGCCGGGCTCGAGGTGGAGAGTGCCGAATGCGTGGGCGAGGAATTCAGCGGTGTGGTGCTTGCACGTGTGGAGAGCGTGGCGCCTCATCCGCGTGCGGACAAGTTATCTGTATGTCAGGTGTTCGACGGAACCGAGACGATGCAGGTGGTGTGCGGTGCGCCCAACGTCTGCGCGGGGCTCGTGACGGCGTTTGCGCGGGTGGGCGCCGTGCTGCCCCGTGGATTTGAGATCAAGAAGGCGAAGCTGCGGGGCGAGGAATCCAACGGCATGCTGTGCAGTGCTGATGAGCTGGGCGTGGGTGACGATGCTGACGGCATCATGGAGCTTGGCATGTTGGATGCTCTGGGCACGGATCTGTACACTGCGCTGCGATTGGACGATGTGACGATAGATCTCGATCTCACCCCGAACCGGGGAGATTGTCTGAGCGTGCGTGGCCTTGCCCGCGAAGTGGGTGTTCTGAACAGCGTCAGCGTCAGCGCCGTGGAGATTGCGCAGGCGGCAATTGCACACGAGCGCCGCTTTGAGGTACATCTGGACAATCCGGCCGGATGCCCGCGCTATCTGGGGCGCGTCATAGAGGGAATCGACCCGGGTGCACGCTCGCCGCTCTGGTTGACCGAACGCCTGCGGCGCTCGGGTCTTCGTAGCATCGATGCCGTGGTGGATGTCACCAACTACGTCATGCTGGAATTGGGCCAGCCCATGCACGCGTTCGACCTCGACCGGTTGACCGGCAAAATCGTGGTGCGCGATGCGCGGCCCGGCGAAAAACTCACCATGCTGGATGGCTCCGACGTAGAACTGGATGAGTCGACGTTGCTGATCACTGACGAAAGCGGCCCCGTGGCCATTGCGGGTGTCATGGGCGGTGAGCGAAGTGGCGTGCAGCCGGAAACGCGCAACGTATTTCTCGAGTGTGCCTTTTTTACTCCCGATGCCATCGCGGGTGCCGCACGCCGTTACGATATGCAAACGGATGCTGCTCACCGTTACGAACGCGGTGTGGACTTCGAACTCCAGCAAGCGGCCATGGAAAGGGCTACTGGTTTGCTTGTCGACATTGTCGGAGGTGAGGCAGGCCCGGTGGTGGAGGCGGTTGACCCACAAGCATTGCCGCAACGTGCACGTGTGTCGTTGCGCCAGCGCAGGCTCGATGAGCTGCTTGGCGTGCATATCGATGCCGTCGAAGTAGACGACCTGGTGCGGCGCCTCGATTTCGAAGTACTCAGCAGGGTGAACAGCGAGAAGGGCGTGGTGTGGACCATCAGGGCCCCCTCGCACCGCTTCGACATCGGGATAGAAGCGGATCTGGTAGAAGAGGTCTGCCGTATCCACGGGTACAACAACGTGCCGAGCCGCACACCGGTCGCGAATCTGGAGCTGCGCAGCGTCGCGCTCGAACGTTCGCCGGAGCGCGCTCTCAAGAGTCGGCTGGCTGCGGTGGGATTTCAGGAGGTGGTGACCTACAGCTTCATCGACCCGGTGTTGCTGGATGTGCTCGATCCAGGATCCGAAGCTCTGATGCTGACTAATCCCATGTCGGCAGAACAGTCGGTCATGCGCACCAATCTGCTGCCGGGACTGGTGGATGCGTTGCGTGCCAACGTCGCGCGTCAGCAGGAGCGGGTGAGGATCTTCGAATTGGGCCTCGTGTTCAGACCGGGCGAAACACTGGCGCAGCCGGAAATGCTCGGCGGCCTGATGTGGGGACATCAGGTCCCGGAAAGCTGGCATGCCAAATCCCGGGGTGTTGATTTTTTCGACCTCAAGGGTGGGCTGGAACAACTGCTTGCCTGGAGCGGGACGCCGGTACGATTCTCCGCGCTGCAGGATGCGGTGCTGCATCCGGGGCAGGCGGCGCGGGTGAGTGTTGATGAGCGCACCGTGGGTCGACTGGGTCGTCTGCATCCCGAAATAGAGCGGCGACTCGACGTAGAGGGTGTGTATGTGTTTGAGATAGAGGCTGATGCCTTGCTCGGGCATCCGCTCAGGCGCTACGTCGAAGTGTCCAGATATCCCAGTGTGCGACGCGACTTGGCGATCATCGTGGGTGACGAGATCAGCGCGTCTGAACTCGAGTCGGCAGTACGTGAGGCAGTGGGCAAGACCCTTGTTGGCTTCACCTTATTTGACGTGTATCGAGGCAAAGGTATTGATTCTAATGAAAAAAGTGTCACAGTGGGCTTGACCTTGCAGGATCCATCCGCCACTCTTACCGATACGGAAATCACGGCTCACGTTGAAGCCGCCCTTACCGCCCTCGGCAGTAAATGTGGTGCACGTCTGCGCTAGTGGACTCCGATATCAACCGGCAATAGATCGTGCATGAAGCGCGACGTGCTGGACACGAGCCGCGGGCAGGACACGCCAGCGAGCTGGACCGAGCAGTCGGCCTTTGACGGTTGCGCGCAATGACTCGTTGAGTCGATTGACGCGCTAACCGATGAAAGTAAGCTGACAGGCTGGCAATAGGGAGGCGCTGGTGGGTGCTTTGACCAAAGCCCAATTGGCAGATCGCTTGTTTGAGGAACTGGGCCTGAACAAACGCGAAGCCAAGGAAATTGTTGAGCTGTTCTTCGACGAGCTGCGTTCATCTCTCGAAAGCAACGAGCAGGTAAAGCTCTCGGGTTTCGGCAACTTCGATCTGCGCGAAAAGGGCGAGCGGCCGGGCCGCAATCCAAAGACCGGTGAAGGAATTCCGATCACCGCCCGTCGTGTGGTGACCTTCCGTCCAGGGCAGAAGTTGAAAGCGAGGGTTGAAGCGTATGCTGGAACCGAGTCAGAACAATGAGCTGCCACCCATTCCGGGCAAACGCTACTTCACCATAGGCGAAGTCAGCCAGCTCTGTGACGTCAAACCGCACGTGCTGCGGTACTGGGAACAGGAATTCCCCCAGCTCAAACCCGTCAAGCGTCGTGGCAATCGCCGCTACTATCAGCGTCAGGACGTCATCGTCATTCGTCAGATCAGAGCGTTGCTCTATGAGCAGGGTTTCACCATCGGGGGGGCCCGGCAGCGGCTTTCTGGAGACGAGGCCAAGGAAGACCGCACCCAGTTCAAGTTGCTGGTGAAACAGATGATCGTGGAGCTGGAAGACGTTCTGCGCGTTCTGAAGTCCTGATCTGCTCATATATTTCATACACGCCTCTACATTGTGTGTGGAAGCTCTCACGTTATCGGGGTGTGTGAAACGCATAGTGAACTTCCTAGCAGTACAGGAAGGATCCCCTGATGCCCCACGTACAGGAACTCTGTAAAGGCCGAATCTTCAAGCGCGAAGGCTACTTTTACATCGTCACCGAACATCGGCCGAAATCGGCCAACTGCCTGCCCGTGCGGCGCATTGATGCAACGCGAAAACTGCAGGACATGCCTGTGGCTGAGGTGATTGACTGCCTCGGTCACGAAGTGGTGCTCGACTAGGCCGCTCCAGCCTGTTTGAAATGTCCGAAACGCCGGTGCATTTGCGCCGGGCGTTTTCGTTTTGGAACGAAGCTTTGCGGCCTGGCAAAGCGCGGGGGCGCCACGTAGCATCCTGGCTCCGACTCGCTCACACGGAAACGCGACGATCTTTTTTGAGAGGCAGCCATCATTGTGTGTCCTGTTCGCCGTCCTGGCGTTCATGGTGCTCAGCGCCTGTTCCGATGCACCGGAACGCGGCGTTGCAAGTGAGCCTACGAGCAAGGTTCAGGCGCCGGCGGAGTATGTCGGTTCCGAAGCCTGCCGGGACTGCCACGTGCGAGAGTACCAGTCCTGGTCTGGCTCTCATCACGCCCTCGCCATGCAGGTTGCAGATCCGGAAACCGTGCTGGGTGATTTTGATGAGGCCGATTTCCACTACGGCGATGAGGCGACACGGTTCGTGCGGGACGGGGATGGCTATGCAGTGGAGACGCCGAACGCAGACGGGGTGATGGAGCGATTTCGGGTCACACACACCTTTGGCGCTCATCCCTTGCAGCAGTACTTGCTCGAGGTGGGCGGCGGCCGTCTGCAGGCATTTTCCATCGCCTGGGATACGAGAGCGCAGGGGCAGCGGTGGTTTCACCTCAATCGGGATGCGCGGGTGACACCGGGCGATGTATTGCACTGGACGGGCGCTGGCTACAACTGGAACACTCAGTGTGCGGACTGTCATTCCACGGCCCTGCGCAAGAATTACGATGCCGCGACGGATACCTTCGCAACTTCCTGGGCCGAGATGACCGTCGGCTGCGAGGCATGTCACGGTCCGGCTTCGCAACACGTTGGTGATACCGGCAGCGACTGGTCTGCGATGGCGGGGGCGGTGGACACCTGTGCTCCGTGCCACTCGCGGCGCGCCCAGATCGCCGAGGGGATTCGGCCGGGGGCTACGCTGGAAGACTATTACCAGGTGTCGAGCATCGGCCCCGGTCTCTATCACGCGGACGGACAGATTCTCGATGAGGTATACGTGTACGGCTCGTTCATGCAGAGCCGCATGTCCGAACAGGGTGTGGTGTGCGGACACTGCCACGACCCGCACTCCGCCTCGGTCCGCCTGCCCGGCAATACCTTGTGCAGCCAGTGCCATTCTCCCGGCGGACATGAAGATTTCCCCACGTTGACGCTTGCTGAGTACGACTTGCTGGCGCATCACTTCCACGAACCGGGCAGCGAAGGTGCGCAATGCGTGAGCTGCCACATGCCGGAGACCACATATATGGTGGTGGATCCGCGGCGTGACCACAGCTTCAGAATTCCACGTCCCGATCTGAGTATCGATACCGACATTCCCAATGCATGCACTGGCTGTCACAAAGACCGGACTGCACGTTGGGCGGGCCGTGAGATCGCGGCGCGATTCGGAGAACGTCGTGCCGAGCGCATCGCGGATGTGTTGGTACGCGGACTGGCCGGTGTGTTCGACGCCGAGGCAGGACTTGCAACTATCGCCAATGACCCGCAACACACCGCACTCGTGCGGGCAAGCGCTTTGGAGGTGCTGACCGGATACGAACTGGGGTACTCGCGCGATGCGCTCACCCGTGCGCTACGCTCGCCCGATGCGCGGGTGCGTATCGCGGCCGTGGCCGGCATCCCGCGTCTGGCGGAACCCAGGCGCTGGGCGGAACTGAAGAGAGCGTGTCAGGATGCGGTGCTCGGCGTGCGCCTGCAGGCGGCGACGCTGGCCGCGCACTACCTCGGCGAGAACACCCTCTCGCCAGCCGATGCAGCCCTGGTCGAAGCTGTAGTGGCCGAGTACTTCACAGCCCAAGAGCTCAACGCGGATCGTCCCGAGGCGCACACCAACGTGGCAATGATTCTGGGTGCACGAGGTGACGCGATGGGAGAGCAGGCTGCGCTTGAGCGGGCGCTCGCCATCGAGCCGCGCTGGATTCCGGCACTGGTTAATCTGGCGGATCTGTACCGGCGCACCAATCGAGATGCGCAGGCGGGTGTGTTGCTCGAACGGGCAGTGAGCGTCGATCCACCGAGTGCGGAAGCCGCCTATGCGTACGGATTGTGGCTGGTGCGCCAGGACAGGCCCGAGCAGGCCTTACGCTATCTGGCCTTGGCCCACGAACTCAGCGAAGGCGCGCGCGACTATGCGTACGTCTACGCGGTGGCGTTGCATTCCTCAGGTGCGACCGACCGGGCGCTGATCGTGCTCGATACGGCTATCGCCAGCGCGGGGCCGCACCGAATACTACTGGAAGGGCAGATGAGTCTGCGCCGGGACTCCGGCGACCTGGAAGCGGCTCTGTCGAGTGCAAACAGGCTCAAGCAGTTGTTCGGCAGTCGTTACACCGCGCTGGTCAGGGAACTGAGCGAACTGCAGCACTGATCGGCGCAGGTAAACCCGCAAGGTGATCCAGGAGATGTCGATATCAAGTGTAGCGGTGTTTAGCCGGCGTTCAGACGGAGCTGGTACGCTATAGTGCCATCGCGTTTCTTGCCAGGAATTGCCTTGTTTCGATCTTCAACCTGGATGGCGACTGTGCTGCTCGCGCTTCCATGGCTCGTGGGTGCCCCACAGGTTCACGCGGCGGTGGCATTCGAATCTCCCCCGCTCTGGAACAAGGCGGTTTTTCGTGCGAGCAAATTCGGTTTCTCGCTGGATGCGATCCTCAGCATTGGTGCTGCGGGAGCCGTTCAACGTCTCATCGCCTGGCCGGATGGCTATGAGGGGGAGGCAGTGCAGGCGGCAGATCAGGATCTGATCGAACTCATCGTGCGCCGTAACGGACTCGGTCGGGATACGCACACCGCCCTCGTGTTGGATCGTGGCAATGCCGCGGCCATTCAACGCGTTCGCCTCGAATCCGGGCGTCATCGGCACTTCAAGACGACGCGTTTCGGCACCGAGGGAATATCCGTGGTGCGGCGCAAACCGTTGAGAGGTGAGGAACGTCTGGCGCCGGAGACCTGGGGCGATGTCAAGGAGAAGTTCAAACCCTATCCGGCGGGGAGCACAGAGGTCGAGGTAATCACCGATCCGCTGGCATTGTTTTACGTCCTGGCGAGCGCCGATCTCGGCGGGCCGAGCAATGGATTTCGATTGCTCGTGTTCATAGATGGCTACGTGATGAACTTTAAAGTGAAGGTCGCGGGATACGAGGAGGTGCAGGCCGACTACTACACCGGGGGCGAGCGCCGCGTCGAGCGGGTGAGGGCGTTGCGCGTGAAGATCGATATGACACACAACGGCGGTGCGATCGACGATGAAGAGATCCGGGTTCTCGGCATGAAGGGAGATTTTGAGGTCTTTCTCGACTCTGACCGGCGTGTTCCGCTTCTCATACGTGGTCGCGTGCCCTATCTGGGCCGCGTTGACGTCCGGCTGAGGGAACTCATTCCGCGCGTGTGACACCCGTGAATGTGCGCGGTATGATGCGCGCCCTTCCGGCATGAAGCTCAGCCGGAACGGCTGACTCGGGGCGTAGCGCAGTCTGGTAGCG
>DCWG01000108.1:0-33715 GCA_002327525.1 Gammaproteobacteria bacterium UBA2168
TTTGGGCGCCGCCTTCTTCTTGGCGGCTGCCTTTTTGCGAGCCGGGGTTTTGCGTTTAGCTGCTGGCATACATGTCTCCTTGGACGCTTTATACCGTTTTCACACCGATTCCCTGTTCAGTCAGACGCTTCTGCTACCGGTTTCTTACAAATCCTGTTGTAACAAGCCAGCACATGCGGTCGTTTACCCCGATCGAGTCGTGCGAACTTCAGCATGAAAAACCCTCTTCATGGCTCGCGACTGCAATTGTCTGCACCCATCCCCACCACACGCGGCGAAGACGGGCGAATAATATGTAATTGGCTTGAAAATAACTACCGGAAGAAACGCAATTTCTGATGAAAACTCAGCCCAGCGAATTGAGAATCTGTCGTTTGATCCCTTCGACGTCACCGAGGCCATCTATCTCGATATAGCGCAAATCGCCGTGGCCGCTCTTTGCAAGATAGAACTCCACCAGGGGGTGTGTCTGATCGTGATAAACACCCAATCGTTCACGAACTGTATCTTCCTGATCGTCACCTCGCTGAATGAGACGTTCTCCCGTCTCGTCATCCCTGCCTTCGATTTGCGGCGGGTTGTAAACTAGATGATATACACGACCGCTACCCGGATGCACCCGGCGTCCACTCATCCGCTTGGCGATTTCCTCGTCGGGTACCCGGATCTCGACCACAGCGTCGAGCGCTACCCCAGCCGCCTCCAGGGCCTGGGCCTGAGAAATCGTTCGCGGAAAGCCGTCGAAAAGATAGCCGTTTACGCAATCGTCAGCAGCGAGGCGTTCCTTTACCAATTCGATGATGATGTCATCCGATACCAGTGCACCGGAGTCCATCACTGCTTTCACACGATGCCCAAGTTCGGAACCGGCACTGACTGCAGCACGCAGCATGTCACCGGTCGAGATCTGCGGTATGTCGTATGCCTGGCAGATGAACTGCGCCTGCGTGCCCTTACCCGCGCCGGGCGGCCCCAGCAGAATGGTCTTCATATGTATTCCTGTCTCCATAACAAAAGAATGACTATCAGGACAGTTTGTCCCGATTCAATGAAACCTGGCGTATTCCCGGTATCTCGCGCAATTCTTCGATAACTGACAAGAGATTGGAAAGTGAGGGTAATTCCACTTCGAGCAACAATCGCGCCTGTCCGGTCGCGGCATCCACACGACCCGACGTCGCAAGAAGAGAGAGGTGGCGCTCGCTCAGTAGCGAAGTGACGTCGCGCAGCAACCCCTCGCGGTTGTCGCCTCCCACCTCCAAGCCAAATCGCTCTAATTGCTGCGCCTTTGATTCATGCGCGCCACCAAACAGTTGTTCTGCGACTTCGTGCAGTTGCACGTCGCCAACAGCGACGGCGCGCAACAGAGCATTCATGTCTTCAAGGTCGAAGGAAGAGGCAAGATGCTGTTCGTCCCGGGCACTCAATGCGGCCTCATTGAGTGTGTCGAGCATGTGGTTTACCAGATGCCGACCATCTTTGAGCAGGCGCGCAGGGTCTCTGCCCCGAAACCACGACTGGATCTTGTCTCTTGCCCTTGCGGTATGCACGTATTCCAGCGTCGGATTCAGCCACTCCAGCCGGGGACGCTGCGTATCCGACGTTTCGATCTCGACCCTCTGCCCTGATTCGAGTCTCTCGTTGAGCGGCACGCGCTGACCATTCACTCGGGCACCTACGCATGCGTGGCCCACTTCCGTGTGCACTCGGTAAGCGAAATCGAGCACGGTGGCACCAGTAGTCAGATCAAGCACGTGGCCGCCCGGCGTGTAAACAAAGATGCGTTCCTCTCTTACGCGCGTCGCCAGTTCACGCGGCAGATCCCGGTCATCGCCGAGCGATTCCTGCCAATCAAGCAGTCGCCGGAGCCAGGCCATCTTATCCGCGTACGCACGCTCGGCACTGTTTGCCTCTCCCTCGCCGACGCCCTTGTACGACCAGTGCGCACACACTCCGAGTTCCGATTCCGCATGCATTTCCTCGGTGCGAATCTGCACTTCGAACGTCTGAGTGTCCGGCCCGATAACCGCTGTGTGTATCGAGCGGTAGCCATTTTCCTTGGGTGAGGCAACATAGTCATCGAACTCGCTCGGAATGTGTTGCCAACGGTCGTGGATCACACCGAGTGCCGCATAGCAATCTGCCAGACTGTCGACGATGATACGCACCGCCAACACGTCGTACACCTGATCGAAGGCAATGTCCTTGGTACGCATTTTCCGCCAGATGCTGAATATGTGCTTGGCTCGACCATAGACAAGGGCATTGATCCCCCGCTCCATGAGAGTCTCCTGCAGCATCGCGACAATAGCGGCAACACGCCGTTCCCGCTCCTCCCGCCGGCCATCGAGTTGCTGCGCAATTCCGGCATACACCTCCGGCTCCAGATAGCGAAGTGCGAGATCCTCCAGTTCCCATTTGATCTGCCATATACCGAGACGTCCCGCGAGAGGCGCGAATATCTCCGCCGCCTCGGTCGCGATTCGGCGCCGACGTCCGTCATCTCTACCCTTAGCACCCCTCAGCGCAACAACGCGCTCTGCGAGTTTCAGCACGGCGACCCGCCCATCGTCCATCAGTGCAACCAGCATGCTGCGCACGTTGCCAATCTGATCTCTGGCCTCGCTGGTCTGTAGGCGGGAGTTGGACATCTCGAGCAGGCTGGTATCAGCCATCTTCAAGACCGCGTGCAGCAAGGCAGATGCATCCTCGCCGCAAACGCGTGTCACGTCATCGAGGGCTGCGCTGCCCTGGCGTACAGGGCGATAGTAGAGAGCCGCCAGCACCGAACTGGTATCCATGTTCAGATGAGCGACGAGCTCCGCCAGCTCGGTGCCCGTATGTACGTAGCGAGGGGGATGAAGTTCGCAGAGGTGACGCACAGCATCCAGAACTCCGCCCACTTCCAGCACCTCGCGACCAGCACAAACCCGACGAGCCCAGCCATCGACGTCCAGAGTGCCATCAGCGTTCAGCGGCAGATCTTCGCGGACCTTGACCATGAAAAAGCCGTCCTATGTCCGCCCAGCGTTCAAACGGAAGACCTGTCGAACACGCCCATCGTTTCGACGTGCGCCGTGTTCGGAAACATGTCATACACACGGATCCTGCGCAGGGAGAATCCCAGCACCTGCAGGCGTTTGGCATCCGTAGCAAACGTTCGTGGATTACAGGACACGTACACAATGCGCCGTATATCGCAAGTCACCCAATCTTCCATCAACGGACCCACGCCACTGCGCGGCGGATCGACCAGCAACAGATTCGCGTTCATCCCTTTCAATGGCTCGGCATCATACAGATCCAGCAGATGAAACTCACACGAACCGGCAACCCCGTTGAAGCCTGCATTTTGCCTCGCTCTGCGCACCGCAGCATCGCTACCTTCCACGCCGACGACAGTGGCGCCGCTACGCGCCAGCGCCAGTGAGAAGTTACCGATGCCACAAAATAGATCCAGCACGCGATCGCCTGCCTGTACATCGAGCGCCGCCACGGCATGGCGCACCAGCTTGACGTTGATGCCCTCATTCACCTGAGTGAACTCGGTGGGACGGAAACACAGCGTGAGACCAAAATCCGCATTCTGGTACGTCATCAACTCCTGCCCGTGCAGCAAGGTCTGCGTATCCGGCCCGCCTCCCTGACTCCACACAGCAATGCGATTGCGCCGTGCAAATGCCACGAGAGCGCGGATGTCCCCTTCCGCCAAAGGATCGAGGTGACGCACGACAATTGCCCGATGCGAACTTCCCTGTGCAATCTCAATCTGCGGAATACGTTCGCGTACCGAAAGTGCGTCCACCAGCTCGCGCAAAGGTTCGATCAGAGCCGACAATGCGGGTGTGAGATTCAGACAGGCCGTCATCCTGGTCACCCGGTTGCTCAGGGTTTCACGAAACCCGACCATCACATTTGCGCCCACTACACGTACACCGAGCCTGGCCTTTGTACGGTAGCTAAACTGGGCATCAGATACCGGTGGCAGCAGCTCGGCTGCCGCTATCCCCTCCGATTCGAGACAGGCGAGCACTTCACCCTGTTTGTGCAGCAGTTGCTGCCCGGGGCGCATGTGCTGCAGAACACAGCCACCGCAGCGTGGATAGTACTCGCATGGGGTACGCTGCCGACATGGATGCGGCCGTTCTACCTCGTAGGCCTCACCGAGCCATTCACCGCGGCGACGTTTCAACACACGCGCACGTACCTGCTCTCCCGGCAGCGCATTTTTAATACGAACGGTGCGCTCCCACATCTCACCGACTCCCCGGCCATCTGCATCAAGGCCAGCGATCAGAACCTCGATCTCGCGAGGTGCTTTCCTACGCGCCACGTCTAAGCAATCGCCGGCTTTGCAGAGGTCTGGGGCCCAAGAGCGTTTCCAGCGATCGTCGGAAGATTCGGCGCGCCACTCTGCGTGCATCACTGCGCTGCCACTGACGGTTGGCAATCGCCAACAGGGCCTCGCCCATGATCACGTCTGGTCCGCTCCTGCCGCTCACGGCAACGAAACCGACTCCGAATTCAAACCGATATTCTCCGTTCGGTTTGATGGCAGAGCCTCCCCCGGCCTCGACATCGAATTCAATGGCGTAGCCGATTTCCTCGAGCAGAACACTCTCGAATTGACGAAGGCCTATTTCCATTTCGTGACCTTCCGCAAGATAGCGCATGAGCCACTCGAGCGCTTCGTACAGACGTTCATGCGGCTCGTGCTCTCTCGTCAGTCTCATGACCAACTCCACCGCATAGTAGGCACTCGCCAGCACGTTGCCCGTGAACCAGGCGCTGCGCCTAGACTCGAACGAGGTGAGCGTGACCAGCGCCGAACGCCCGGTCCAGGATACCGAAACACCATAAAAAGGCTGTAGGCAATGCCCCCGGCGCGCGTGCCGAACACCCCGGGCCACCCCCGCGACGCGCCCATGGTGTTCGGTCTGCAGGTCCACTAGCAGACTGGTTTCCCGATAGGGGCGTACGTGCAGAACGATGGCCGGTTCGTCGGTAACGCGGTTTCTGATCACCGGATCTAAAGGAACCTCACTCTAGTCATATCCGAAGCGGCGCATCGCGGCTGCGTCGTCGGTCCAATTGGAACGTACCTTCACCCACAGATTCAACATCACGCGCGCATCGAGAAGCTGCTCTATGTCTTTGCGCGCCTCGGTGCCAATGGATTTGAGTTTCGCGCCCTCTTTGCCAATGACGATGCGCTTCTGACCCTGCCGTTCGACGAAAATCTCCGCGTTAATGTCAATCACGTCATCGCTCGCATCGAAGCGCTCGATCATCACGGTAGCACGGTGCGGCAATTCATCACCCAATCTACGCATCAGCTTTTCACGGATGATTTCCGAAACCAGAAAGCGTTCGTTCTGATCGGTGATCTGGTCATCGGGAAACAGGTGTGGATTCTCGGGAAGGCTGGCGAATACCAATTCCCGAAACAGCTCCACGCCCTCGTTCTTGAGTGCCGACAATGGTATGACTTCCTCGAACAGGTCGAGTTCGTCCAGCTGTGCCATCACCGGTAGAAGTCTGGATTTATCCTGCACGAGATCTGCCTTGTTGATCACGGCGAATGCGCGCTTACCGCTGCGCCGTACGTGACTCACAACCAGGTCGTCCTGTTCCGTCCACACACCACGATCAATGAGCATCACCACCAGGTCCACATCGGCGAGCACTGAGGTGGCGCTGCGTACCATGTACTGATTGATCTTGCGCCCTGTGTCGTCGTGTATACCGGGCGTGTCCACGTAAATGGCCTGCCTGGCAGCTTCCGTGTCGACACCCAGAAGATTGTGCCGCGTGGTCTGAGGCTTTCGCGATGTAATGGTGATCTTCTGGCGCAGCACGTGGTTGAGCAGCGTGGATTTGCCCACATTCGGCCTCCCAACCAACGCAATGTAGCCACAGTGTGTCATGATCTCATCCCTCGCTCTCGAGCCGGTCGAGAACCGCACGAGCCGCCACCTTCTCGGCCTCCTTGCGACTGCTCCCAATCCCCTCACCGCGTATATCCAGTTCTGCAACCACACAGCTGACGAAAAAGCGCCGCTCGTGATCCTGTCCCTCAGTACGCTCGATCTGGTAAACGGGCAACTCATGTTTACGCGCCTGCAGCCATTCCTGCAAACGCGTCTTCGTATCTTTGATCTCGGCACCCTGGGCTGCGGTGAATCTCGAGCCGAGGAGATGCACGACGACGGCTCTCGCCGCCCCGATCCCACCGTCTTGGTGTACGGCGCCGATCACCGCCTCGAGCGCATTGGCGAGCAACGCCATGTTGTGATGTCCGCCACTCTTGCGCGCACCAGTGCCGAGGTTGAGCACCGCACCCAGATCGATCTCGCGGGCAACCTCCGCCAGCGTGGTTCCTCTCACCAGCGATGCCCGCAGGAGCGTGAGCAGGTCCTCGGCCTGGTCCGGGTACTCACCATGGAGGTAGTCCGCCACGACATACCCAAGCACCGCATCACCCAGGAACTCCAGCCGCTCGTTGTGTTTCGCCGATGCACTCTTGTGGGTCAGCGCCCGGCGCAGCAGACTCTGGTCGGCAAACTGGTACGCCAGAGCAGTCTCGAGGCACTCGTAGGATCTAGCCACTGGTCACGACTAATCGAAGACGAAGTTCTCTTTGAACACGAGCACAACGTCGACATTGAAGATCAACGGCTCGCGCTGCTCGTAGTCCACCATCAACACCGTCTCTTCCTTGGTGCGCTCCACGGTGACCGCTGTGCGCAGATTCAGATCGCGGATATTGTTTATTTTGAAGCCCTTTTTTAGGAGATTCCGGATATCTTCGGTCGTCATCAGATGCACTTCGGATGCCGGAAGTCTGTTCATCACCATCTGAATAGTGCGAAAATCCAGGTAGTGCGGCCCAAGCCTCAACACCAGCATGACCACACTCGCGATCAGAGTGGCGACTAACAGCCATACCATCAGGGCCATGCCACGTTGTTTCGCTGCCGTCATCGCGTCCTCATCATTGGGAATCTTCGCTATCCTGATAAAACCACTGGTTTCGATCAAATGTCGGCCAGTTGAAGCCCGGATCCTTGTGTACCCAGATGGCCACCGCCTTACCGACGACTTTCTGTTCCGAGGCCACACCCCACTCCCGGCTGTCGGCACTGCGATCCCGATTGTCACCCATCATGAAGTAAGAATCTTCGGGCACCACCCACGAACGGACCCGGTCTTTTCTGATCGGGTATCGGTGTATACGATGCATCACATCGCCAATGGTCTCATCGTAAACCAGCACCTCCAGGGCGCCGCTGCCATGAGCCTCGAAAAGACGCTCGACGAACTGGTACTCCAGTCGCTCGCCATTGATGAACAGCACCTTGTCCCGATATGAAATCTTATCCCCCGGCAGACCGATCACGCGTTTGATGAAGTAGCGGTCATCGCCCGGCGGGATGAACACCATGATGTCGCCGCGCTGGGGGTCGCCTATATCGATGATCTTGGTCCCGATCACCGGCAGCCTTATGCCGTAGGCGTATTTGTTCACCAGAATGAAGTCTCCCACCTCGAGCGTGGGCACCATCGACTCGGAAGGAATCTGGTAGGGTTCGGCGAGGAAGCTTCGCAACACCAGTACGAGCAGCAACACCGGGAAAAATGAACGTGCATACTCCACAACGACTGGTTCGGACTCGGGATCTTTCCCCGTTTCCTCGCGCCGCCGCTTCAGTACGACAGCGTCAAGCAGCCAAATGGCGCCGGTGATAAGTACTGCCCAGGTCAATACGAACGGAAAGTCGATGTCCATCAGCGCTCCACCTTGAGTGCCGCGAGAAACGCTTCCTGGGGAATCTCCACCTTTCCCAGTTGCTTCATCCTCTTTTTCCCTGCCTTCTGTTTTTCCAGCAGCTTCTTCTTGCGCGTCACGTCCCCACCGTAGCATTTCGCGGTTACATTCTTGCGAAGCGCCTTCACAGTCTGGCGGGCGATGATCTGGCCGCCGATGGCTGCCTGGATCGCAACATCGAACAGTTGCCTCGGTATCAGCTCTTTCATCTTTTCCGCCAGCTGTCGCCCCCGCTGCTGCGCATGATCCCGATGGACGATGGTTGCGAGCGCATCCACTTTCTCACCGTTGATGAGGATGTCGAGCTTGACAAGATTCGCGGCTACAAACTCTCGAAAACCGTAGTCGAGTGATGCGAATCCACGGCTAATCGATTTCAAACGATCGAAGAAGTCCATAACCACTTCGTTCATGGGCATCGTCCAGGTCATCGACACCTGTCCCGCCGAGAACTGCATGTTCTTCTGCGTGCCACGCCGTTCCACGCAAAGGCTGATGACGTTGCCCACATACTCCTGCGGCGTGAGGATCTGCACGTCCGCTATCGGTTCGCGCATTTCCTCGTAGTTGGCAGGCAGATGCGAAGGATTGTCTACGAGGATGACTTCACCGTCACCCTGCACGATCTGGTAGACGACTGTGGGTGCGGACGTGATCAGGTCCAGTCCATACTCGCGCTCGAGCCGTTCCTGGATGATCTCCATGTGAAGCATGCCGAGGAATCCGCAGCGAAAACCGAATCCGAGTGCATCGGATGACTCCGGCTCGTAAAACAGCGATGCGTCGTTGAGAGTGAGTTTAGCCAACGCATCGCGAAAATCTTCGAAGTCCTCTGAATTCACCGGAAAGAGACCGGCAAACACCTGTGGTTTGACCTCAGCGAAACCCGGGAGCTGATTGACCTCGGGCGCACGTGCCGAGACGATGGTGTCCCCTACCGGCGCGCCTCGGATGTCCTTGATACCGGCCACAACGTAACCCACTTCACCGGCATTGAGCACGGCCCTGGATTCCTGCTTTGGAGTGAAGCATCCCACGTCATCCACCATATGCGTTTTACCGCTCGACTTGACGACGATCTTCTCGCCTTTGACAACACGTCCCGCCACCACGCGCACCAGCGAGACGATGCCGAGGTAGTTGTCGAACCACGAATCGATGATGAGAGCCTGAAGGTCACCGTCGGGATCTCCAGCGGGGGCCGGAATGGCGTGCACCAGGCGCTCGAGCAGTGCCGGTACGCCTTCGCCGGTCTTCGCGCTGACACACAGCACATCGTGCGTCGCAATGCCTATGATGTCTTCGATTTCCGTGGCTACACGCTCGGGTTCCGCCTGCGGCAGATCGATTTTGTTGAGCACGGGGAGCACTTCGAGCCCCTGCTCGATGGCCGTGTAGCAATTGGCTACCGACTGCGCTTCGACTCCCTGCACAGCATCGACAACCAACAATGCACCCTCACAGGCCGCGAGTGATCGCGATACCTCGTAACTGAAATCCACGTGTCCCGGCGTGTCGATGAAATTTAGTTGGTAGCACTCGCCACCGCTCGCCTCATAGTCGAGCGTCACACTCTGTGCCTTGATGGTGATGCCGCGTTCTCGCTCAAGATCCATGGAATCGAGCACCTGCGCGGCCATCTCGCGCTCCGACAACCCGCCACAAAGCTGTATCAGACGATCCGCCAGGGTCGACTTGCCGTGATCGATGTGCGCAATGATGGAAAAGTTACGTATGTGCTCGATTTGGGACACGAAATCCGGGCAGATGTTTGGGCGGGCGCGAGTTTAAGCCAAACCCACCCAAAACTACACGTGCTACTCCGGCACCCGCAACGGCAGGAAGGTGGGCGTCTCGCCGCGAATCACCAGTACCGGGACCAGGCTTCCCGCCGGCAGGCTCTCCACCACACGGCCAAAATCATCGGTGTCGGCGACAGGTGTGTTGTTCAGGCGCGTAATCACATCCCCCGCCCGTATTCCGGCATCCTCCGCCGGACCCTCCGACTGCACGACGCGCACACCACCGTCGATACCCAAACGCTCACGATGTGCGTCGCTCAGATTTTCCACCCCGAGCCCGATGACCGAGGGTGCAACTGCGGAGCCCCCGCGACTGGCTACCGGACGGCCGTCGAGATCCGGCAACTCACCGATCTCCACATCCAGTCTGATGCGCTTGCCCTCTCGCACGATCTCGAGTTCCGCCTCCTTGCCGGCTAGTGCCCGGCCAACATAGTGCGGCAGCTCGGAGGAACGCTCTATCTCTCGCCCGTTGAAAGCGATGATGATGTCGCCCGCAAGTATTCCCCCCGCCTCGGCCGGAGAGTTGTCCACCACCTGACTAACCAACGCGCCATGCGGCTTCTCGAGTCCGAAACTCTCGGCGAGGTCGCGATTGACCTCCTGAATCATGACACCCAGCCAGCCCCGGGAAACCCGCCCGGTTTCCTTGAGTTGCTCGACAACTTCCATCGCCACATCGATGGGAATAGCGAACGACACCCCCATGAAACCACCTGAGTTGGAGTAGATTTGAGAATTGATACCGACCACCTGGCCATCGAGCCCGAACAGCGGCCCCCCGGAGTTGCCTGGATTGATGGCGACATCGGTCTGGATGAACGGGACGTAATTCTCACCCTGATCCGTCGGCAGACTACGGCCCTTGGCGCTGACGATACCCGCAGTCACGGAGTAATCGAATCCGAATGGCGAGCCGATGGCCAGAACCCACTCACCTACCTTAAGGTTCTCCGAGTCGCCCATCTGCACCGTCGGCAGATCATTCGCGTCGACCTTGATCAGCGCGAGGTCGGAGCGCTTGTCGGCCCCGATCACTTGCGCAACGAACTGGCGTCGGTCGTTGAGGCGCACCAGGATCTCATCCGCCTGATCAACGACATGGTTGTTGGTCAGAATGTATCCATCCCGACTGATGATGAAACCGGATCCGAGTGAACGCGGCGGCACGTAATTTCCACGCCCGCCAGGGCCACGGAAGCGACGAAAAAATTCTTCGATATCGTCGCCGCGACGTCGCTCCACGCGTCTTTCGGTACTGATATTCACTACCGCTGGTGCATTGTCCTCCACCAACTCAGTGAAATCCGGCAAATCAGCCGCGTGAGTCACACTCGTCAGCACCGCAAACATTGCGGCCGTCAACCAAGGGACGATCGAACTTGTCTTAGTCATGAACTTCCTGCCTTCGTACTTGCTCTATTCGCACTGTCGAAAAATGCTGTTCCGGCGGCGTCACCCATCGCTCGACGCGATCTCGCCCCCCTGCCACCCACAACAGCCCAAACCCACCGTAAGCGGCGCAGAGAGCGCCCGCCACCGTTCCTGCTGAAATTCCATAATCCACCATCGCCGCCGCCAGAATCAGCACCAGTACCGGAAACCCGAAGCAGACGAGCGTGGCCCGGGTCAGACCGCTCTTTGATATGCTCAAGTGCACATCGAAACGATCTGTCTCGCCCGACCCCGGCACGGCGGCGCAGCTACGGCAGCCTACACACCCCACCACTACTGCGCCCTGAAGTAAATAGATTCGGCGATGCGGCGCGCCGTGGACTCGGGTACCTCGCCGACGAGTGTAACCAGCGCATCCTCTGGCGGACCGTTCACCATGTGCGTTACCGCAACGGTTGCCCCGTCGCGGGAGACCATGGCCGCCGCTCCTTTCTCGGGCATGTCTTCGACGAAGATGGAAAACGCGGCCACTCCGTCGGAATACATCATCGTGTTCACTGCCTTCAGAGTCGCGGGAGTGCGCCGCACGTCCGCCGCCGCCATGGTGAAGCCCGCCGGCACCCACCGTGCGTGCCAGCGAACTTCACGCTGCGCTACCGGCTCTCGCAACTCGCGCGCCAGCGTGAGATGAGTAACCATGGAACTGCCGCTCTCCTCGCTCTGTAGATCCCGTTCGGAGACACGCTCACCAAACATGATGGTCGTGAACTGGAAGATCTCTAGTCGTTCGCCTTTTTCGTTCAGCAGCTCCGAACGCAGTAACAGCGAATTCTCTTCATCCAGCCACAGCCGGTAGCCATAACGATGTTCGTCCCTAGGCCGCACCGCGATGCGCCGGGCCACGCGCCCGGCGACCCTGTCCTGGCCTGAGAAAG
The DNA here is from genome assembly GCA_002327525.1 of Gammaproteobacteria bacterium UBA2168. GTDB lineage: Bacteria > Pseudomonadota > Gammaproteobacteria > Pseudomonadales > Azotimanducaceae > JASLQO01. The sequence continues at coordinate 11,961 of DCWG01000108.1, forward strand.
ATAGGGTGTAGTGACCTCCGATCTGGTCGAAACGGCGCACGAATGCGCGCGCGAACGGACCCGATGGAATGGACTCACCCAGTTCGAGCAGTTCATCTCCCGGCGCCAGGATACAGGCCACCTCGTCCCCGGTGCGCACAATCTCCCGAGGCGCGCCATTGAGATGCACGAGTCGTTCACGCTGCTGACCATCCACGATCATGTGAACAACCCGCAGGCTCGCAAGATCACTGCCCGTGAAATAACTGAAAATGCCATCATAGGTGAGTTCGGCGAAAGCGCGGTTCATGCCCGCCAGCCATTCGCCAGGTGTGGCTGCCTGTACCGGCAACCCCGACATCACAATCAGGCTGGCCAACACGGCCAGGCAATCATTTCGTATTAGGTTCATCAAACCGGCATCACTCCGCCTCGGAAGCCTTCGATCCGGAGGCGCCCACCTCGGAGGCCCGTTCTTCGAAAGCCACCATCTTTGCAAACGATGAAACGCCAGGCTGGTTCATCGCCTTGTGTTGCACGTGGTGCATCATGTACGCACGCGCGCGCAGCAAATCGTCTGCGGAAACCTCGCTTGAGAGTTGTACCACCGGTCCTTCCAGCTTGCCAACGATGGGATCACTCGCCGCGAGTTCGGCGGGTGTATCCGGAAGCCCCTGGTAAAAACTGCTTCCGACGATCACGGCGAGCGCCATCGCGGCAGCGACACCTATTCCCGTCATGCGGCCCAGTTTGGGGTTGACGCACTGCTCGGTGGCGCTCTGCTCATCTTGTCCGGCCGGCACCTCGGTAGCGTCACCGGTCACCGCCTCCCATACCCGCTCCGCCAGGTTCGCGCGCACGGCATGGTGTTCACCACGCAACACAGATCGCGCCTCGTGAAAGCGCAGCCACTGATTTCGCAGCGCCTCGTCTCGACCCATTTCATCGAGCAGCCGTCGCAGCTCGAATTCGTCCGCTTCGCCGTCCATGACGGCTGACAGCGACTCTCTCAGTTTTTCTGACATAAGCTCACCTGCTTTGTCGGCCGAACCTTCATCGAGTTTCCTTCCCGAGAAAAGGACGTATGCGTTCATCGATCGCCTCACGGGCCCGGAAGATACGGGATCTCACCGTACCGACCGGACACTCCATGATGTCCGCGATCTGTTCGTAGCTAAGACCATCGAATTCGCGCAGTGTTACCGCACTGCGCAGATCGTCGGGCAAAGCCGAGATGGCTTCGTCGATGACCGTCGAGAGCTGATCACGCGACAGCTCCGCCTCCGGGTTTTCCCCCTGGCGCAGCTGATCCGCGCCATCGAGAAACTGCGCATCTTCCACGTCGACATCGACCCCTGGTGGCCGACGTGAGCGCGCCACCAGATGGTTCTTGGCCGTATTGATGGCGATGCGATACAGCCAGGTATAGAAAGCACTCTCACCCCTAAAACGGGGCAGCGCCCGAAATGCCTTGATGAAGGCCTCCTGCGCCACATCTTCCACCTCCTGGGCATCGCGTACATAGCGGCTGATCAGGTTCAGGATCTTGTGCTGATAGCGGCTGAACAGCAGATCGAATGCCTGACGATCGCCGCTCTTTACTCGCCGCACCAGTTCCTGATCGGTGTCCTTAGCCAATCGCCCCGTCCGCTCGTACTGCCCGCGGTATTCTGACGTCATCGTCGATTCGATACCAATCACCCCCAACCCGTGCGCCTGTGCACGCGGTTGCACTGCCTGTCCAATTGCCTGATATTCCCAACCCATGCGTTTTGTTCGACCACGTCTGCCTGCAAAGTTCCATGTACCGGCCATTGCCGAGGCGCGGAGAAGCCACCAATGACCCAGCGTTTCGCTACCGACGTACTGATCATCGGCGGAGGCGTGGCCGGGCTTTCCGCGGCCTTGCGGCTGGCGGGGCCTGCACGTGTGACGGTACTGTGCAAGGGTGATATCGCCAGCGGTTCCTCACATTGGGCCCAGGGCGGTATCGCTGCTGTGACGGATCCCGAAGACAGCTTTTCCTCGCATGTCATGGATACCTGCGATGCCGGTGCGGGGCTCTGCGACGAACGTATCGTGCAATTCACGGTTTCGCATGCTCCCAGGGTGATTGAACAACTGCACAAATGGGGTGTGCAATTCGACCAGATCGACAACGAATATCACCTGACCCGCGAGGGTGGCCACGGCCATAGGAGGGTGCTGCATGTGGCCGACGCTACTGGTAAAGCACTCACCGAATCCCTCTGGCACAAGGCGCTCGACCACCCGAGTATCGAACTGTTCAGCAATCGAGTCGCCATCGATCTGATCAACACGTCTAAACTCGATCGCCGCGCCAACCGATGTGCCGGCGCTTATGTATTGAATCGCAGGAGCGGTGCGGTGGAAGTATTCCAGGCGCGCTTCGTCATTCTCGCCACCGGGGGCGCGAGCAAGGTCTACCTCTACACTAGCAATCCGGACAGCTCCACCGGGGACGGTATCGCCATGGCATGGCGTGCTGGTTGCCGCGTGGCCAATATGGAATTCAATCAGTTTCACCCCACCTGTCTCTATCATCCGCACGCAAAGTCGTTTCTGATCTCCGAGGCACTGCGCGGCGAGGGTGCCGTGCTCAAACTGCCCGATGGCGACAGCTTCATGCATCGTTTCGATCAGCGCGCCGACCTCGCACCGAGGGACATCGTGGCGCGGGCCATCGACCATGAGATGAAACGTCTGGGTCTCGACAGCGTTTTTCTGGATATCAGCCACCGTCCGGCGCTGTTCATCGAGGAACATTTTCCGACCATCGCGGCGCAGTGCCGCGAATTCGGCTACGAGCTGTGCCGCGAACCCATTCCCGTCGTCCCGGCCGCTCACTACACGTGCGGCGGGGTCGTCGTGGATCACAACGCCTGCACCGACATACCCGGACTCTACGCGGTGGGCGAAGTCACCTGTACGGGACTGCATGGCGCCAATCGGCTCGCCAGCAACTCACTGCTCGAATGTCTGGTGTTTGCCGAGGTGGCGGCCAACGAAATAGCAAAGCAGATCGACACACCTTTTCAGCAGTTGAACGTACCGCACTGGGACGAGAGTCAGGTCACAAACTCTGACGAAGACGTCATCATCGCCCACAACTGGGACGAATTGCGGCGCTTCATGTGGGACTATGTGGGCATCGTACGCACCAACAAACGCCTGCAGCGGGCACTCAACCGCGTGGAACTACTGAAACAGGAAGTACACGAGTTTTACAGTCACTATCGCGTCAGCAACGATCTCATCGAATTGCGCAACCTCATCAACGTCGCGGAACTGATTATCCGTTCCGCTCTCAACCGGCAGGAAAGCCGCGGACTGCACTTCAACCTCGATTACCCCGAGGCACTGGAGCATGCGAACGACACCATCCTGTTCCCGGGAGCGATGGAGCATCTCGAACTGCTGCGACCCCAGGTTCAACCGGTGAGCTAACGCATGTCTTTCTCATTCACGGCGCGCTTCAGTTCACGGCGTATGCGCGCAAAATCACCACGCGGCAACTCGTCACGGTACAGGGTTTGCGTACGCCACCAGGTCCCGAACGAGACACTGCGTTGCGACAGGCGCAGATAGCGCAGGCGCCGGTCTCCCCACTGCAACACCAGGGTGGCGGGCGGCCACAGCCGGGCGACGATCACAGCCATGAAAATCGCACCCGTCCAACCGAACCAGACGGTTCCTCCGGTGATGATGGATGCGCCATAAATCGCCGCCTCCACGCGACGCAGACGTCCCGTCTCAACCGCGAGGCGCGGCACAGAAGTCCCTGATCTGGCTGACGATGCGTGCCAGCGCAGGATCCCCCGGTCGCTCTCGCCCTTGCAGCCAATCGAAGATCTGCCAGTCTTCTTCTTCCAGCAGGCGCGCATAAGCAGTCTTGTCGTCCTGCGAGAGGTCTGCTCCCCGCATCTTGAAAAAGGGAATGAGCTTGAGCTCCAGCTCCGTCATACCCCGGCGGCTGCGCCAGTAGAGGCGGTTGTCATCAGAATGCTGGTCAGTCATATGCCTCGACACTATCAGCAAAGCACGGGACAATCACGCCACCCTCGCCCTCGACCTTTTCAGACATGCTCGAAAGTGAATGGCAGACATCGGCCCCGCAAACCATCGATCCGAAAGGGGATCAGCATAGCCTGGCAGCCTGGCTGGACCACCTGGCGGCCGTAGCGTTCACGGGAACCGATGTGCTGCAGTTTCTTCAGGGTTACCTCACCTCGGATACGGATCAGCTGGATCAGCGGGCACAGTCAACGGCAATCTGCACGCGCTCCGGTCGCGTGTACGCCAACGGTCTCGCCTTCCGCCACGACACTGAAGCGCCCGCTGTGATCATGATCGTTCACGCATCCGTAGCATCCGGGCTCGTCGAATTCCTGAATCCCTACCTCGCCTTCTCACGAACGCATGCCGAAGACATGACGAATACCGGGCTCGTGTTCGCGAGGATGGGGGATGCGACGTACACATCCACGGCTGGCCATGCGCTCGACGCGCAGCGCACCATAGGGCTGGCCTCGACAATCGCCGAGGCGCGCGCGCTGACCTCAGACGCCGCGTATGTATCGGCGGATGTCTGGACTCGCACAGAGATCGAACTTGGCGAATGCTGGATCAGCGCAGCCACTCAGGATACCTTTTTGCCACAAATGCTGAATCTCGCGGACTCCGCCGTCAGCTTCGACAAGGGCTGCTATCTGGGTCAGGAAGTGGTCGCCCGCGCACAGCATCGCGGCCAGGTGAAGCGCAGGCTCAAGGCGTGCGTCTGGCAGGGAGCGACGCCCAGGCCGGGTGCCGTGCTCACGACCGATACCGGCGAGATCCAGGGTACGCTCATCAACACCACCAGCTCACCGGAACCAGGCTGCGCACTCGCAGTGCTCCGGGACGATGCGCCTGATACTCTCATCTCGAAGGCGACCGCCGGCAGTGTCACTCGCTACGAGCGTAGCTCCGGCTTGTAGAACCACTGAATGCTGGAGAAGTCCAGGCTTCCGGCATCGAGATTCTCCCGATGCAGGCGGTAGAGGTCGTGTGCCAGTGAACCCATGGGAACGGAACTGGCGCTGTGCTGCGCAGTATCCATGGCGAGCCCGAGGTCTTTCACCATCAAATCGACCAGAAAACCGCCCTCATAATCCCGGCCAGCCGCACTGCCCTCCATCACACCGGGATAGGGGTTGTAGACGTTGAGCGCCCAGTTACCACCCGAGGATTGCTTCATCACCTCGGACAACACGGCCGGGTCGAGTCCATTGGCCACCCCGAGCGCCAATGCCTCGGAGGTTCCCGCCATAAGTACCGCCAGCAGCATGTTGTTGCAGATCTTGGCAACCTGGCCGGCACTGTTTTCACCCGCATGAAAGATATTCGCACCCATCACCTCCAGCACCGGACGCGCCTGTTCGAGCACCTCTTCTCTACCTCCCACGATGAATGTCAGCGTACCACCCACCGCACCGGCGATACCGCCGGAAACGGGCGCATCCAGCATGTTCACGCCCCTCTCGCCCGCAGCGCTGGCAACCATTCTCGCCGTTTCGGGATCGATGGTGCTGCAGTCGATCAACAGCGTATCTCCGCTCACCGCATCCAGCACACCGCCGTCGAGATAAAGACCGGCAACGTGCCGCCCGGCTGGCAACATGCTGATGAACACGTCGACATCACTCGCAGCCTGCACGGCGCTGGACTGCGGTTCTACGCCCTCCACGCCAAGCATCGCGTCGTTGACCAGGTCGAACACTTTAACTTCATAACCAGCTGCCGCGAGATTGCCGGCCATGGGACCACCCATGTTGCCGAGACCCACGAAACCTATTTTCTGACTCATCACACCTCTCCCGCGTTCAATTTGCAGCTAGCCCTGATGCAGCAGAAATGTACACGCCCAGAGCGCCTGCGGCTCGTCCTATACCTGGCACTTCGTGTCCGTGCGCACATTTCTGCTACATCAGGGCTAGATCCGCTAGCGGATTCTCCGGCCAGGCGGGCTCGAAGTGCGCCAGCACCTGCGCCTCGTCGAGTTCCGCGATACTAGCGTGGCGCCACCGGGGCTGATTGTCCTTCTCGATGATCAACGCACGAATGCCCTCCGTGAACTCCGAGAACAACGCGCAATGGCTCGCGACATCCATCTCCATGCGAAAACAGTCCGCCATATCGAGCGCCGGAGAACGGCGCAGTTGCTCGATGACGATGCCCACGCTGGTGGCGCAGCCGTGCTGCATGGTGGCGATACCACGCTGCGCCCATTCGCTGGCGCCAGCGTACTCCTCGATGCGGCCCGCCACCTCCGCATAGGAACCGGACAGATCAAACTCCCGGCTCAGGATAGCGAACTCACCAGCAGGCAATGGGGCCGCCGGCAGTGCGCTGAGCGCCGCATCGATCATCGAAGAATCAGTGTCGGCATCCCCACCGAGATCGAGCCTGGTTAGCACCGTTAGTATATCGCCGCGCGCATCCAACCGTGTGTGATGGGTCGCTATTCCGGAGGCCAGCGCATCTGCAGCGTTAACCGAACTACCCGTCATGCCGATGAACGCAGCGATGCCAGGCACGAGGTTGCGTAACATCCATGTGCCGCCTGCATCCGGAAACAGGCCGATGCTGACTTCCGGAAAGGCGATTCTGCATTTTTCACTCACCACCCTGAATCGTGCACCCGAGAAAATGCCGAGTCCCCCACCCATCACGATGGCATGCCCCACGCAGATCAGCGGCTTTGAAAAATTGTGGATGAGGTAATCGAGACGATACTCCTGCTCGAAGAATTGAAAGGGATACTCGTCCACCGTCACACCAGCTTCGTGATTGGCGACCATGGCCCTGTACAACGCCTGGATATCGCCACCAGCACTGAACGCGCGATCGCCCGCGCCCGTTATGAGCACCGCACTCACCGAGTCGTCCGCACGCCAGCGCTCAAGTGCGGGCTGAAGTATCTGAATCATCTCGAGACTCACAGAGTTGAGCGTCGCCTCGGAATTCAACTCCGCATGTGCGAGTTTCGTACCACCCCGCGTTGCATGTTCGCGCAAGGTTACGCAGGATCCGGCCGGGTCGACATGCGTCATCCATTCACCCACACAGGCTTTCGTTTCTCCAAAAAGGCATTCACCCCTTCAGGCTGGTCTCTGGTATCGAACAGATCGACGAAAGCATCACGCTCGACGGCATAGGCACTTGCTATGTCACCAGCACGTGCTTTCTGGATGAGATGCTTGCAAGCCGACACGGCCGGTGGGCTCTGATGGTTCACGCTCTCGGCCAGTTCCAGCGCCCGTCCCAACGCCTGCCCCGTATCCACCACTTCCTCGACCAGGCCCACCTCGCGCGCCTTCACTGCATCGAGGCGCTCGCCACACAAAATCATGCGCTTGGCCCAGCCCTCGCCCACGACCCAGGCCAGATTCTGAGTTCCACCGCCACAGGGCAGAAGGCCCACTGTCGCCTCCGGCAACGCCATTTGCGCCTGCGTTTCGGCGATGCGGATGTCGCATGCAAGGGCGCACTCGAGTCCACCGCCCATGGCGTAGCCATTGACGGCGGCAATGGAGACACCGCGGAAATCGGCCAGGGTCTCAAACGCACTGCCGAAGTTGTCCGCCATGGAGCGTGCGACCCGCTTGTCGCCGTCGGCGAACAGCTTCAGATCCGCACCGGCGGAGAAGAACTTCTCGCCGCTGCCAGTGATCACGAGCGCATACACCGATTTCTCGCTATTGCAGTCCTCGACCAGTGTTTTCAACGCGCCGAGGTTATCGGCATCCCAGGTATTGGCGGGTGGTGTGTTGATGGTGACCACCACCGTGTTGCCACGCTGTTCGACCAACAACTTCTCAGTCAACGACCCAATCTCGCTCATCATGTGACTCCTTGGTTTGTGATCAGTCCGGCCTCATTCAACATCGAACCAGTCGATGGGCGCCTCAGCGCGTGCTTCCAGGTACTGATTCGTAAGCCGGAAGTGGTTGCAGCCAAAAAAACCCCGATGCGCCGAAAGCGGAGACGGATGCGGTGCCATGAGTACCTCGTGGCGGCTGCGGTCCACCATGGCCCCCTTCTTCTGAGCGTAGGCACCCCATAGGAGGAACACCAGGCCCCTACGCTCGCGATTCAGCACCTCGACGATCTGATCGGTGAACGTCTCCCAGCCCCGACCCTGGTGTGACCCCGCGCGGCCACGCTCCACGGTGAGTACGGCATTGAGCAGCAGCACTCCCTGACGCGCCCACGATTCGAGACACCCCCGATCACCGTCGAGCCGACGCTGACCATCCCCGAGTTCGTCGTTGATCTCCTTGAAGATGTTCATCAGCGAGGGTGGCTGCGGGACGCCGCGGAGGACCGAGAAACACAATCCATGCGCCTGTCCGGAGCCGTGGTACGGATCCTGGCCGATGATGACCACTTTCACGCGATCGAGGGGACACAAATCCAGGGCCGCGAAGATATGTTCACCACGGGGATAGATCACGCGCCGGTGCTGTTTCTCGCGGGATAGAAATTCACGCAGCGAGCGCATGTAGGGTTTGTCGAACTCATCTTTCAGCATGGCCTTCCAGGAGGCCTCGAGCCTGAGACGATCCTCAGCCATCGTCGGAAACCATGCCAAGTGGCCGCATCAGCGGAAACAGCAAGACGTCACGAATGGACGGTGAATCAGTCAACAACATCACCAGCCGGTCGATCCCGATGCCCTCACCCGCCGTCGGGGGCAGTCCGTACTCGAGGGCTGTGATGTAATCCTGGTCGAAGTGCATGGCTTCGGGGTCCCCTGCCTCTTTTTGCGCAACCTGCGCACGGAATCGCTCCGCCTGATCGTCGGGATCGTTCAGTTCCGAGAAGCCGTTGGCAATCTCGCGGCCACCGATGAAAAGCTCGAAACGATCAGAGTAGAGCGGATGCTCGTCGCTGCGTCTCGACAGCGGCGAGATCTCCGTCGGGTAACCCGTGATGAAGGTCGGGTCCGTGAGTTGTTCTTCCACACGAGCCTCGAACAATTCCGACTGTAATTTGCCAAGGCCCCAGCCCTCCTCCACCTGCAGATCCATACCTTTGAGCAGAGCGCGCAGGCCGTCGGCATCGCTCGCCTGAGCCTCACTCACATCCGCGAAGCGCACAATGGACTCGAGCATCGTCATGCTGGCCGGTCGCGCACCGAAGTCCACTGCCTTGCCCTGGTAGTCGATCCTGGTGCGACCGAGCACATCGGATGCCACGCGGGCGAGCAGATCGGCGGTCAGCTCGATCAGGTCCCGGTAATCGTGGTACGCCCAGTAGAACTCGAGCATGGTGAACTCGGGATTGTGACGAGTGGAGAGTCCCTCGTTGCGAAAATTGCGATTGATCTCGAACACCTTCTCAAAACCACCCACCACCAGACGCTTCAGATACAGCTCAGGCGCGACCCGCAGGTAGAGATCGAGGTCGAGACTGTTGTGGTGCGTGACAAAGGGGCGCGCCGCCGCTCCACCCGGAATCACCTGCATCATCGGGGTTTCCACTTCCAGAAAACCTCTCTCGGCAAAGAAGCCACGAATGACCCGCACTACCTCCGAGCGGGTGCGGAAAGTCTCACGCGCCTGCTCGTTCACCATGAGATCGAGGTAGCGCTGTCGATAGCGAATCTCCTGGTCCGACAGGCCGTGAAACTTCTCCGGCAGCGGGCGCAGGGTCTTGTTCAGGAGTTCGAGTGTCTGTGCGTGTACCGTGAGTTCACCCTTGTTGGTCCGCATCAGGCGCCCGCGCACACCAACGATGTCGCCGATGTCCGTGAGATCTCTGAAACGCTGGTAAGCCTCCTCGCCGAGATCGTTCTTCGTCAGATAACACTGGATCTGGCGGGCACCCCGATCCGAACCATCCTGAAGCGTGATGAAGCTCGCTTTGCCCATGACTCTGCGCAGCATGATGCGGCCCGCCACCGCCGTCTCGATGGCGAGGGTCTCCAGAGCCGCCTTGTCCTCGTCGGCATGGCGTTCGTGCAGGTCGGCGGCAAGGTCGCTGCGGCGAAACCCGTTGGCATAAGCACCGGCTTCCCCAGTCCAGATTCCGTGCTTCTCCCGGCGGTTGGCCAGCACGTCACGTTCTTCGCTCATCTCGTGTCCCGTTTTCCTGTTTCTTGATTGCTCTACAGACCCGCTTTCAGGCTCGCCTCTATGAATCCGTCGAGGTCCCCATCGAGGACCGTGTTCGGATCCGTGCGTTCGATGTTCGTGCGCAGATCCTTGACCCGCGACTGGTCGAGCACATAAGAGCGTATCTGACTGCCCCAGCCGATGTCCGCCTTGGCATCCTCGATGGCCTGCTGTTCGGCTCGCCGTTCCAGCATTTCCAGTTCGTAGAGCTTCGCGCGCAGCTGCTTGTAGGCCTTGTCCTTGTTCTGGTGCTGCGAGCGCTCGCTCTGACACTGCACCACGGTGTTGGTCGGCAGATGTGTGAGCCGTACCGCGGAGTCCGTGCGATTGACGTGCTGACCACCCGCACCGCTCGCGCGATAGGTATCCACCCTCACGTCCGCTGGATTGATGTCGATCTCGATGTCACCCTCGATTTCCGGCGAGACGAACACCGACGCAAAAGAGGTATGTCGTCGGTTGCCCGAATCAAAAGGCGATTTGCGCACCAGCCGGTGCACGCCGGTTTCGCTGCGCAGCCAACCAAACGCGTACTCGCCGCTGAAAGTGACCGTCGCACCCTTGATACCAGCCACCTCGCCAGGCGTCAGTTCCGTGATCTGGGCGTCGAAGCCGTGCTTCTCGCCCCATTTCAGATACATGCGCAGCAGCATTTCCGCCCAGTCCTGGGCCTCGGTGCCGCCAGAGCCGGATTGCACTTCGAGATACGCGTTGGCCAGGTCCATCTCGCCCTGGAACATGCGCCGAAATTCGAGTGCCGCGAGGTTGTTTTCGAGGCGATCGAATTCCTCATCGACTTCGACCAGCGCCTGCTGGTCGCCTTCCTCGGCCGCCATTTCTGCCAATTCGCCGAGTTCGGCCAGCGCTTCACCCAGACTTCCGAGCACCGAGACAATGGCACCGAGCGAGGAGCGCTCCCTGCCAAGCGCCTGAGCCCTGTCCTGATCCTCCCATACGGCCGGATCGGTGAGTTCAAGCTCTACTTCTTCCAGGCGCTGTCTTTTGGCGGCGAAGTCAAAGATACCCCCTGAGAGCAGATTCCCGCTCGGAGAGCTGCTTACCGCGCTCGCGTAAGGAGGTGATTTCCGCCATAGATGCAAGCCCCGTGAAAAAGCGCGAGAGTTTACGCAATGGACCGGACGTATTCCACCATCAGCTGCAGCGTCTGTCCGCCCCGATATGTATTGATACCCAGTTTATACACCAACTGCACCTCGCCCACCTCTCCCGGAGCTCCCAGCGGTGCTTGCCTGAAGGCGATGGCATCAAACAGACGTCCCCCGCTTTTGACCGCCATTTTCAAGTGCTGCCCCCCGACGACTCGCTGACTCACCAGATCGAACCTGCCGTGAAACAACGGCGGCGGAAATCCCTGTCCCCAAGGTCCGGCATCACGAACGGTTTGCGCATTGACGAGCGTGAGATCACCGGCCTCGAGTTCGCCGTCCGTCTCGATAGTCTGTGTCAGCGCCGATTCGGGCAACCGTTCCCGCACCACGGTATCGAACGCCCGGGCAAAGCGCTGATAGTGCACACGCTTGATCGACAAACCCGCCGCCATGGCATGACCGCCAAACTTTAACAGTAAGCCGGGATGGCGCGTCGCTATCACGTCGAGCGCGTCGCGGATATGTAGCTCGCTCAGAGAGCGGGCTGAACCCTTCAACTCATCCGGGGCGCTATGCCCCGCATCTGCGAACGCTATCACGGGACGATTTACCTTATCGCGCAGACGCCCGGCCACGATTCCGATGATCCCCTGGTGCCAGCTTGCATCATACAGGGTAACGCCGTAACGCCCGCCGACCGGTTCGTCGTGACCCGCAACGATGAGACGTGCGTCTTCCACCATGGCGGCCTCGAGTTCTCGTCGCGCTTTGTTGAGTTCATTCAGCGCGGCGGCACAGCGCCGCGCCTCATCCGGACTGGCAGCGAGCAGGCAACGGATGCCGAGCGTCATGTCATCGAGGCGGCCGGCAGCGTTCAGCCGCGGCCCCACCGAAAATCCCAGATCCTCACTGTCGAGCTCACCCAGATTGCGGCCAGAAGATTCCACGAGAGCCCGGATACCGGGCCGGCAACGTCCTCGCCGCATGCGCGCAAGCCCGTGATGCACGAGCACGCGATTGTTACGGTCAAGCGGCACCACGTCCGCCACCGTGCCAAGCGCCACCAGGTCGAGCCAATCTGCCATGTTGGGCTCCGTCAGCCCGACACGGGTGAACCAGCCGCTGCCGCGCAGACTTGCGCGGACCCCGCTCAGGACATAGTAGGCGACCCCGACACCGGCCAGCGCCTTGCTCTCGAACGCACAGTCCGGGGCGTTGGGATTGACGATGGCATACGCATCGGGAAGGTCGACACCCGGCAGATGGTGGTCGGTGATGATGACGTCAGTGCCGTGCGCGTTCGCGAGCGCCACTCCCTCGATGCTCGAGATGCCATTGTCCACGGTCACAATCACCGCGGGTTCGCGCGCCAGCGCTACACGCACGATCTCCGGCGACAGGCCATATCCAAATTCGAACCGGTTGGGCACCAGAAACTCGACCTCGGCAGCGCCCATGGCTTTCAGCAATGAGACACACATCGCCACCGAGGTGGCGCCATCCGCATCGAAATCTCCCACGATGAGGATACGCTCGCCCGTCTCCACCGCAGCGGCGAGGCGCGTTGTGGCCTTGTCGAAATCTCCCAGACCGGCCGGATTGAGCAGATTGGACAATCCGTGATCGATCTCCTCCGAGCGGGTGATTCCACGATTGGCGTACAATCTCGCCACCAGCGGATCTACGCCTGGCAGCAGCCCCGGGTTCCCGTCAGGGGGTTCACGGCTGAGGATCTTCGGAGACACCGTAGGACTTTAGCAGAGGATCAGGACAGATGTTCCACTCGCAGCCGTTTGATATCGCCGATCACCGCATCCACGCGCTGCAACGCTTCGATGGCTGTGTCCATGACTCCTTCGCTGACACGGTGGGTGACGATCACGATGGGCACCCACGACACCCCTGAGTCGGAGTGGATGGCGCTTTCCCGCTGGATGGCCGCCTCGATGCTGATGTCGTGTTCCGACAGCGCAGTGGCAACCCGTGCGAACACGCCCGGCTGATCGAGACAGGGAATGCGCAGATAACAGGCGCTCTCCACCTGGTGCATGTCGAGAATCGGAGTGTGATTCCCGCCCGTGCGTACGTGCACCGCGTCGCCCCGGGCGACCGCCACCAGATCGGCGACGACCGATGACGCTGTGGGCAGTTCGCCGGCACCGGCGCCGCAGTGCAGGATCGGGCCGCTTGCATGGCCCATGACCAGTACCGCATTCATCACACCATTCACGTTGGCCAGCATGCTTTCCTTCGAAATGAGGGTTGGATGCACACGCACCTCCACTCCTTCCCCAGTGCGCCGCGCGATGCCCAGGTGGCGAATGCGGTAACCGAGTTCATCTGCGTAACCGATGTCTTCCGGCGTTATCCCGGTGATGCCCTCCGTGTAGACCCCATCGAAGTCCACGGCGGTGTCGAAGGCCAGTGCCGCGAGTAGGGTGAGTTTGTGTGCAGCGTCAATACCCTCCACGTCGAAGGTAGGATCCGCTTCCGCATAACCGAGTGCCTGTGCTTCGGCCAGCGCATCCTCGAATGCTTCACCCCGTTCTGCCATCGCGGTCAGGATGAAGTTGGATGTTCCGTTGATGATACCGGCTAACCACTCGATGTCGTTGGCCACCAGGGAGCGGGTGAGAGAACTGATGATGGGGATGCTGCCTGCCACCGCCGCCTCGAACGCGAGCACCACGCCACCCTCCTGCTGGCGGGCCTGTTCGAACAACGCATTGCCATGTCGGGCCAGCAGTGCCTTGTTGGCAGTCACCACCGAGAGTCCCTGGCTTAGGCTGCGGGTGACCAGTTTCAGCGCAGCGTCCTCGCCGCCGATCAGTTCGACCACGACGTCGACATCCCCCCGATCCGTCAGATCAGACAGCGAGGTGGAGAACCGTGCGCCACCCAGATCGATTTCCGGGTAAGCGGTGCGGTTCGCGACACGGGCCACCGTAATCGGCCGGCCGGCGTGACGCGCTATCTCATCCTTGCGCGTGAGCAGGATATTCAGTACTCCACGGGCAACGGTACCGAGCCCGGCGATGCCGACGCGCAACGGCGTCAGATCAAAATTGTCCACCTTGAAACTCTCTCGTAATTACAGACCGATCGCCGCAGCCAGCGTGTCGGCGGGCATGTATCCCGGCAGCAGCCGGCCATCCTCCAATACGATGGCCGGGGTACCCGTCACACCGATTTCGCGACCGAGATCGTATTGATCGGATACCGGATTGGGGCAGACGCGGTCCGGAATCTCCTTACCCAGCTTCAGGTCCGTGAGTGCCGTGTTGCGATCGTGCGCGCACCATGCGGAAACTATCTTCTCATACGAACGTGAGCCGACGCCCGCGCGCGGGAAGGCGAGATAGCGCACCTCGATACCGTGGGCATTGATGTCCGCCATCTCAAGGTGCAGTTTTCGGCAGTAACCACAGTCGACGTCGGTGAAGACGTTGATCACCGCTTTGCGTTCGCCCGCAGCCGTGAATACCAGCATCTGTTCCACCGGCACTTTCAACATGGCCGCACGGCGTTTGTCGGCACGGCGCGATTCAGCCAGATTCACCAGCCCCTGTGCACCGACCTCGAACATGTCACCGGCGAACAGATAGCGCCCGTCCGATGTACCGTAGAGCACCGAACCACCCGCTAGTTCCAGGGCGAATATGTCGGACAAGGGCGTCGATAATACCGCCTCGACGGGTAGATCGGGCCGGATCTCCTTCAATTTCTCTACCAGTCTCGCGCCACCGCGCTCAGCCTCGGATGCCAGGCCTGCAGGGGCCAGCGCCACCGTCAATAGCGCCAGGACTGCCACAAAACCGTTCAAAACTCGCATAGTCAACCTCGACCTTTGGTGTTCGCCCGCCTCCCTTGGACATTCGGCGCGCCGCATTGTTCTCAACCGGACCTCATCCCCTCGGATGGTGCGAGGCATGCAGGGCCTTCAACCTCGCCTGTGCGATATGGGTGTAAATCTGGGTAGTGGAGAGATCCGCATGCCCCAGCATCATCTGCACCGCCCGCAGATCCGCTCCATTGTTCAGCAAATGCGTGGCGAACGCATGTCGCAACGTGTGCGGCGTGACATTTTGCACGATGTCTACCTGACGCGCGTAGCGTTTTATCGCATGCCAGAACGTCTGTCGTGTCATCGCGCGACCGCGATTGCTCGGAAACAGCGCCGAGGAGCCCGTGCGAACGAGTGCCGGGCGCCCTTCGTGCACGAAACGAGCGATCCAGCGCAGCGCCTCCTGACCCACGGGCACGAGCCTTTCCTTACCCCCCTTACCCATTACGCGCACTACCCCCTGACGTACATTGATCGAGGTAAGGGTCAGATTGACGAGTTCCGACACCCGCAGGCCGGTCGCGTACAGCAACTCCAGCATGGCCCGATCCCTCAATCCGAGGTACGTGTCCGCGTCCGGCGCAGTGATCAACGCACGTACATCGGTCTCGGAAAGCGATCCGGGCAAACTGCGGCCAAGGCGCGGATGTTCCAGATGTACGGCCGGATCCGTGCCCAGGCTTCCCGCAGCCGTTGCGCGCCGGTAAAACCCCTTGATGCAAGACAGCGCCCGCGCCGTGCTGCGGTTCTGATAGCCTTCACGATAGCGATACGCCAGATAGTCAGACAACTGCTGCGCAGAGGCATCGAGCAGCGAACTGTCCCGTACTGCGAGCCATGCCTCGAGTGCGGTCAGATCACGGCGATACGCACTCAGCGTGTGCACGCTCAGGCCTTTCTGGAGCCACGCTTCGTCAAGATACCGATCAATAGTTCCGTTCATGCGCACCATCTGCAACCCATCCCCGACCCATCGCGGCGCCGGTTACCCGGTCTGGCCACCTGGTAGTTCCCACGGCCAATTTGACGGAGTGCCATATTGTTCCAGTAACTAACTGAAAATACTAGAAAAAAATCTGAGGGAGGGTGGTAGAGAAAGTTGGCTCGCAAGCTGCCAAGCTGCGTTAGTGTTGCGTTGCTGTTGCGTTGCTGTCACTGAACTTCAACAGAAACACCATGTCCCCTTGGTCCGGTGAAGCAGTAGCCCGACACTGGCTGTCTCTCCCGCTACCAGGAACCTACCCAGCTTGCCGGGCCGCTCTCTCCCGCTTGGCCCCTCAATGTCTGGCAAGCTGGTTTTTCTAGACTTTTTCTTTGATTCGGGCGGCGCGGCCGGAACGCTCGCGCAGGTGGTACAGCTTCGCCTTGCGCACATCTCCGCGACGCTTCACCACAATGGAATCGATCAGCGGGCTGTGTGTCTGGAAGCTGCGCTCCACACCCACGCCGTGCGAGATCTTGCGCACCGTAAAGGAGGAATTAAGGCCACGATTGCGGCGCGCGATGACCACACCTTCGAACGCCTGCAGACGTTCGCGGTTGCCTTCACGCACTTTGACCTGAACGACAACCGTATCACCGGAGCCGAACTCCGGCAGTTCCCTGAGTTGCTCGTTTTCGAGCGCCTCGATCACCTTGTTTTTACGCATCTCGTGGTCTCCTCTATGTATCCGGGAAATCATCGCCCAGCAATTCATACTCCTCATCGCTCAGGCCACGCTTCGTCAACAGATCGGGCCTGCGCGCCCACGTTCGTTTCAGCGACTCCTTTCGCCGCCACTTCTCCACGGCCTGGTGGTCGCCTGACAGCAAAATCTCCGGCACCGGCAGCCCGCGGATTTCCTCGGGGCGCGTATAGTGCGGGTAATCGAGCCGACCATCAAGGTGCGACTCCTCACATACCGATGCGTCATTGCCGAGCGTACCGGGCAGAAAGCGTGACATCGCATCCACCAGTACCATTGCCGCCAATTCGCCGCCGGTGAGAACGTAGTCGCCAATGGACAGTTCTTCGTCCACCGCGAGCTTCGTCACGCGCTCGTCAATGCCTTCGTAACGCCCGGCGACGAGAATCATACTTTTCGTACCCACCAGCTCGACGACGCGTTGCTGATCCAGAGCGCGTCCTTGCGGACTCAGGCAGATGACGTGCGCCGCACTGCCCGTTGCCCCTCGCGCCGCGGCCTGCGCCGCCTCGATGGCGGCCATCAACGGCTCCACCATCATCACCATGCCAGGACCTCCTCCGTACGGGCGGTCATCAACACTCCGGTGCCTGTCATTCGCGAAATCTCGCGGATTAAACACCTCGATGTGCAATCTCCCGGACGCCACTGCCCGGCTCAGCACACCCGCGCTGCTCAACGAACGCACCAGTTCCGGGAACAGCGTCACAACCGCAATCCATAATCCCTTGCCCGACATCTCTTCAGTCATCGCCAGGCACCCGCTCGGTTTCCCAGTCGACTTCGATGACGCCCTCATCGAGGCTCACCGATAACACGAACTGAGCGACGAATGGGATCAACGTCTCCTCGCCACCCGCACGACGAATGGCCATCACGTCATTGGCGCCCGTTGCGATCATGTGGTGCACCCTACCCAACCGTTCACCATCCTGGTTCCTCACCTTGAGGCCCATCAGGTCACGCCAGTAGTATTCATCGGCCCCGGTCGCAGGCAACGACCCGGCCGCCACCCCGATCAGGATGCCTTTCAGACGCTCTGCCGCATTCCGATCATCCACACCCTCGATCCAAGCAACCAGGCCTTTTTGATGCGTCCGCGCCTCGCGAACCTCGACCTCACGCCAACTACCATCGAATTCGGCAAGCCACGGCCGGTAATCCAACAGTTGCCGCGCCGGATCAGTGTAGGACATCACCCGCACCCATCCGCGCACGCCGTATGCGCCACCAAAGTGACCCGATATCACCACGTCCGGGTGTTCGGCGTTCATCTGTGACCTATTGGGAGTCCGTGCCGCACGGCACGGCCAGAATTAGCTCGCCTCCGCCGTGCCCGTGTCGAGCGCGACCGCTTGCGAGCGTGCGCGCCGGATCAGCTTGTCCACGATCTCCGACGGTTTGGCGCCCACCGAAAGCCAGTGATCCACGCGGTTCAAATCCACCCGCAGTTCCTCGCTTTGCCCCTTGGCAACAGGGTTGAAAAAACCCACGCGCTCGATGAAGCGACCGTCACGCTTGACAGCCTTGTCCGCCACCGTGATGTGGTAGAACGGATTTTTCTTGGAGCCATGTCTTGCCAGGCGAATCGTAACCATGACCTGGGGAAACCCTCGATTTGAAAGGCGCGGTATTCTAATGGAACGTTTGCCCAGAAGAAACCACAATTTAGGCGCTAACGGCGCGCGCCCGGCGGTGGCGGGTGCGCGCCTTGCATGCCACGCATCATCTTCTGCATCCCGCCCTTGCGGGTGACCTTTTTCATCATCTTCTGCACCTGCTTGTGCTGCTTCAGCAGCCGATTGACGTCCGGGACCGCCATGCCACTACCCCGCGCGATGCGCTGCTTGCGTGACCCGGTGATGACGCCCGGAAAGCGCCTCTCGTGTGGGGTCATCGAGTCGATGATCACACTCATCTGCTTGAAACGGCCATCGTCGAGCTGGGCCTGAGCACCCTGGGGTAGCTGATTCATGCCGGGCATCTTCTCCAGCATGTTGGCCACGCCACCCATGCTGGCCATCTGCTGGAGCTGGTCCCGAAAATCCTCCAGATCGAATTTTCTACCGCGAGACAGCTTACGGGCCAGTTTCTGAGCTTTCTTCTTGTCTACCTTGCGCTCGGCTTCCTCGATGAGCGAAAGCACATCACCCATGCCGAGGATGCGCGAAGCGAGCCGGTCCGGGTGAAATGGCTCAAGCGCGTCGCTCTTCTCTCCCATGCCGAGAAACTTCACCGGCTTGCCGGTGATGTGGCGCACTGAGAGCGCCGCGCCGCCGCGAGCATCTCCATCCGCCTTGGCCAGCACCACGCCGGTGAGTTCCAGCACATCATTGAAGGCGCGTGCCGTGTTGGCGGCATCCTGACCGGTCATCGCATCCACCACGAAGAGTGTTTCGATGGGACGCACTCCGGCCTGAAGCGTGCGGATCTCGTTCATCATGCCTTCATCGATCGCCAATCGTCCGGCGGTGTCGATGATGAGCACGTCTGCGAACTGCTTCTTCGCCTCTTCGATGGCACGCTCGGCGATGGCGAGTGGCGCTTCGTCCTGACTTGAGGCGATGAAACTGGCCCCAACCTCACCGGCCAGCGTCTCCAGCTGATCGATGGCGGCCGGGCGATAGACATCCGCACTGACCACCGCCACCTTCTTCTTGTCCCTTTCTTGCAGGTAGCGCGCGAGTTTCGCCACCGTGGTGGTTTTACCGGCGCCCTGTAAGCCCGCCATGAGCACCACCGCCGGTGGTGTGGTCGCGAGATTGAGGCCGTCATTGGCCTCCCCCATCACGGCTACCAGCTGCGCGTGCACAATCTTGACGAAGGCTTCGCCCGGGTTCAGTTGCGTGCCCACCACCGTACCCAGAGCCGCGGTTTTCACCTTCTCGATGAACTCACGAACCACGGGCAAAGCAACGTCCGCCTCTAGTAGCGCCATGCGCACATCGCGCAGCGCATCGGCGACGTTTTCTTCGGTGAGCCGCGCCTTGCCGGAGATTCCTCTGAGGGTCTGGGTCAGGCGATCGGACAGGCTATCGAACATCAATGGGTTCCGGCGAGTATCGAAGGCCGCGCATTATAGCGGATCGAACGCAACGCGTGACCGCGATCGCCCTTCCCGCTCACACCCCGATATGACACACTTCCACGTCCAACTCGTTTTGGTGCACGGCCCTGACACCCGCGTTCTACGGCATTACTGCCACTGTGCTGTATCTGATCGGTGCAACCCTGCAACTCAGGGCGCTATCGAGCGCGACACCCTTGTCCGCACGGTGGCACTGGCTCATCGCTATACCGGCACTCGTCGTGCATACGTTGGCCTGCGTGCAGTTCATCTTCACGTCATCCGGTGTACACCTTGGTATCTACCCGATCAGCACGCTCATCACGGTGATCATGGTGGCGTTCGTGGTCGTGTCATCCATCAGACAACCGGTGCACAGCCTGCTCATACTGGTATACCCTCTCACTGCGTTCAGTCTGATGGTAGCGTCCTTTCTGGAAAGCACATTCGTCCCGCTGTCCAATCTCGCGCCCGGCCTGGTTTCACACATCCTAATCTCCATCATCGCATACAGCATTCTCATGATGGCGGCCCTGCAGTCCCTGATGGTGGGCTACATGGAACACAGAATCCGCAGCAGGCAAAAGATCACCCTGTTGCGGCTCCTGCCGCCATTGGAGAGCATGGAGCGTTTGCTGTTCAGCATGCTGTGGGTGGGTTTCATCACCCTCACCTTCGCCATCGGTTCCGGATTCATGTTCCTCGATGCGACCGAGTACGCGGTGCACCACACAGTACTGTCGAGCGCCTCGTGGCTGCTCTATCTGGTGTTGCTCATCGGGCACCACGTGCTGGGCTGGCGCGGTGGAGCAGCGGTACGCTGGACTCTGGTCGCATTCGCCTTCCTGCTGCTGGGTTACTTCGGCAGCAAGTTCGTCCTGGAGATCATCCTGGAGCGTGCGGGATGACCCGGCACCTCCCATGAGCCTCGATCAGATCCCCGCCGCATGGCTGTTTTCGACCCTGGCGGTGCTCACCATACTCTCGGCCTACTTCTCGGGCACCGAAACCGCCATGATGGCGCTCAATCGCTACCGGCTTGTGCATCTCGTAAAAGAAGGCCATGGCGGCGCACGCAAGGCCGCGCGGCTGCTGCGCCGGCCCGACCGCCTGCTGGGTGTCATCCTCATCGGCAACAACCTGGTCAACTTCATGGCCGCGAGCATCGGTACCGTCATTGGGCTGCGCTACTTCGGCGATTCCGCAATCGTGATTACACCCATCGTGCTGACGCTGTTCTTTCTGATCTTCGCGGAAGTCGCACCTAAGACAATCGCCGCGCATCTGCCCGAACGGATCGCGTTCGCCTCCGTGTACATCCTCGACCCACTGTTGCGGGCGTTGCACCCGTTTGTATGGTTCATCAACGCGATCTCCAACTTCCTGGTGCGCCCCGTCGTGCCTTCCGCCGAAACCACCGCCCAACGTCTGACCCCTGATGAGCTGCGCACTGTGGTGGACGAGGGCGCACACCTTCCCGGACAACACCACGACATGATGCTCAGTATCCTCGATCTCGAAAACGTAACTGTGAACGACATCATGGTGCCGCGCAGCGAGATCATCGGCATCGATATCGAGGACGACATGGAGGACATCCTGGCGATCATGGCCAGCTCACAGCACACGCGGCTTCCGGTATACAAGGAAAACATTAACGACACCCTCGGAATGCTGCATCTGCGCCGGGTGGCGCGCTACGTCACAACGGGAGAGATCACCAAGGCCGAGTTGCTGCAGTTGACGCGCGAACCCTACTACGTCCCGGAAGCCACGCCCCTGCACACGCAACTGATCAACTTCCAGAAAGAGAAGCGCCGCATCGCACTGGTGGTGGACGAGTACGGCGATGTCGACGGCATCGTGGCGCTCGAGGACATTCTCGAGGAGATC
>DCWG01000108.1:34024-34959 GCA_002327525.1 Gammaproteobacteria bacterium UBA2168
CGAGGACATTCTCGAGGAGATCGTGGGCGAGTTCACCACCGATTTCGCCGCCAACATGCCGGACATCCAGCAACAGCAGGATGGCTGGTATCTGATCGACGGCACCACAGTGCTGAGAGACATCAACCGTGCGCTCGGCTGGAACCTGCCCACCACCGGACCGAAAACCCTAAACGGGCTGGTGCTGGAACACCTGGAGACCCTGCCCGAATCGAACCTCGGTCTGCAGATCGGTACTTACCGATTCGAGACGCTGCAGATCAAGGACAACCTGATCAAGCACATCAAGGTTTCCAGGGTCCAGGAGCTTTAGTGTAGTGTTTTAAATAAAACATACTGCTCAAAGGCTCGGTGCGCTTCCGAGGCTCTTTGTCATCGGAGGCGCGACGACGAGCAGTGGTAGGTCCTTCTTCTCCTGGATAGGGAGCAGGAGCAACGCAGCATCGGGAGCGCACCGAGCCTCTTTTTGGGTGCGGCTGTGCAGGCGCTGGATCTACCTTGGCACCCCTTGATGTAGGGCCTACCACACCGGCGGAGCGCGGCCTTGACCAGCACCCGCTCAGCCACGGCGAGCACACGTTTTATCTAGAACGCTATACTAAATCCAGGGCGGTCACCGACGCCAGCGGCGGTTCAGAGCCGAGATGATGGCATTGAGCGATGCGGTGATGGTGTTGCGGCTCACGCCCACCCCGTAGCAGGGCGATCCCTCGTCACCGACGATCGACAGCAGACAGATCGCCTGTGCATCGCTGCCCTGACCGAGCGAGTGCTCGTGATAGTCGACGATGTTGATTGGTTCGTTGAGCGTTTCGACCAGTCCCTTGACGAACGCCTCGATCGGGCCACTGCCCTCGCCATCGATGGTGACCTGCTGCTCGGATACCTCGACACGGGCAACACAACGCTGATCAGCCTCGCGACTCGAGAGCAGG
>DCWG01000072.1:0-5571 GCA_002327525.1 Gammaproteobacteria bacterium UBA2168
ACATGGCCATTCCGCCTGCCGCGCTGTACTGAGGCAGCGCGAGGATGAGGCTGACGGCGGTGCCGAGTGCGGTACCCGCCACTAGGCCTGTAACAAAACCCATCACGCATACCTCAGCGGTTGCGGCTGGCGAGCTCGTCCGGAGAAGGACGACCGCCTTGGCAGGCGCGGCAGGTGGCCTCTAGTACCAGGTCGGCTTCCAGGAAGAGATTGTCGGCGCGATAGAAACGCTCCGGGTCGTCACTGACCTTCACCAGACCCATTTCCTTGTCAGTTAGTTCTGCGCGCATATCCGTGAGAATTTGTGTCCGGACCGGGCAGGCCTGGGCGCAGGTGTTGTAGTCGCCGGTGAAGGAAACGAATTTCACGTTGAAGAACCGGTTGTACAGGGCGCTCGCCTGGCGACGGCTGATCACACCGTCGGCTTGCACGTTCATCAGGTGATCGCTGAAGCGACGGGGATTGTCGCGGTCCGGATTTTCGGCAGCGATGGCGAGCAGCGACGTGAAGTAGGCGTTGAAGTGGTAATCGCAGCCCTGGCGGAGCCGGTGCTCCACCTCAGAGATGGCGCGATCGAGATTGCCGGGCAGCTTGCCCGTACAGACATCGGCCACGGGTTGCGTTGCGCAGGCGCCGAGCAGGACCAGCGTAGCGGTGATGAAGACGGCCGATATTGTGATCCGTGACATGGTGTTCTCCTCGTCGTGAATTACATGGCGAGCGGACTGACGAAGTCTGTCTCGCCCACCGCGTTAGGGGGTGCTGCGATGGGCGCATTGGTCATGGCCTCACCGAAGAGTATTTCCTTCACGCCGCTCACAACGGCGCTCATTTCAGGTGTGATGAGCCCGAACGACTGGTTGAGCTGCTCCATGAGAGCCGCACGGGAGATCTCCTGCTGCGTGGCCGCGATCAGCATCGACGCTTCTTCCATGTCGAGATAGATGTCCGCCGCCACCACGGCCAACGACTGCGAAGGGCCGTTGTTGTGGGTGGCTACCAGATCGTAGTACTGCTTGAAACGACCCGAGAGCCTGATACCGGACTTGCCGCGCAATGCCGGGCGGACGGTTTGTGGGGTGGCGGACACTTCACCGAGCAGGGTGTTCTGCAACATGGTGGGGGTGGTGCGCTGTCCGAGTTCTTCGCGCAGGCGCTTCTCCAGACTCCGGCGTGTACTGTCCACCGCACGTTCCATGTCGGGAAGCCCGTCGCTCATGATGTTCAGCATCTCTAGATAGGTCGCGCCCAGTTGCTTGGCTATACGATCGCAGCCCTGGTCGCCGTCTGCGCCGTCGCAGAGGCTCTCCGAGAATAGTTGCTGCTGCAGATCGAGTCGCCCGATCACCTCTTGCAAGCTGTTTTCCATGGCTTCCGCGGCCTGGCCGGTCTCGCGAATGTCTTCGAGCACGGTCGTTGGAAATAGACGCACCACGGGCCCTGTAGCCGTTGCATGGGCATTGGTGGTCAGTAAGGCCATGGCGAGCAGAATCAGGAGTCGGGGGCGGAGATTAATGACTAATGGTATCGACATGACGTCACCTTGCGTTTGTAGATGTCGGACGGTTGGAAGGTTAGACAGCGTTGAGTGAACGCTGGCTGAATGACGTGTGGTCGATTTTGTTTTCGATTGCGGGCTCGACGCTGGTTGTCGAGACGGGGGTGACGTCGACTTCGATGCGCACACGCTCGCCGGGGTAATGCTCGGTTCGCTTGGTGAACTCGCGCCCCTGGAAGCGGTAGGTGACATCGTATCCCAGCGTGCCTTCCACCGTTCGGTGCTCGTATTCGATCGCGCAGCGCCGCACCGGTTTGCGATTGCTTCGCCCGGTGTGCTTGGCGATTTTTGCGCCCGCGATGGCGCCGGCGATCGTGAGAGCCGTCTTGCCGCGGCCACCGCCAAACTGGTTGCCGACAAATCCGCCGACCAGACCGCCAATCAGCCCGCGTAATGGCGAGGGCCGATAGTGATCGTCTTGGTGGCGGAGGTAGGGATCGCGTTCGATGCGCTCTGCGCTGCGGTAGATACGGCAGCGTTCCACGGGAACCGTGGTTACATGTTCTCTAACAACGGGTTGCACGTCCACGACGGGTGCGTAGGTATAGTAGGAGCCCGTCGCCTCACCAGCCGCGGCCGCGACGTGCGTAGCCAGCAGCACCGCAATGCTCAAGGCCTTGATCGTGATGTGCGACATGCTGCCCCCTGTTCCGTATCAGTTCGCGGGACATGCTAAAATACCGTGGTTAAACGGAAGCTGAACGGAATGGGTTGGAGTGGCAGGTTCAGACCGGATTCTGCTGAGCGTCGTGCGAGGTTGCTGGGGAGGACTTTTTGCCCTGGGCGCGCGCTTCGCGCGCGACAGACAAACAGAGCTACTCGAACTCCAGAATCGGCTGATCAACCTCGAGACTCTCGCCCTCCTCCACCAGCACGTTGGCCACCACCACGTCGTCGACGGCGCGCAGGCTGTTCTCCATCTTCATGGCTTCGACCACCGCCAGTTCTTCACCGGCCTTGGCTTCCTGCCCTTCTGCGACGCACAGGCGCACGAGCAAGCCGGGCATCGGGGAGAGTAGGAACTTCGAGAGGTTGGGCGGTTCTTTCTCGATCATGTGCGTGCTCAATTCGGCACTCCGGGGGGAGAGCACCATGGCGTTGATTTCCGCACCCCGATGAAACAGGTGATAACCACCGCCCACGCGGTCGATCTGGAGGCGTATGGGTATGTCGTTGACCTTGGCGTTGACCACCACTTCTCCCAGCGCCCAGTTCAGGATCACGCGGTAAACGGCATCGCCGTGGCGTACCTCGAATCCGTGGGCCACCGCGGTAACGGCAACCGGATAGTGTTTCCGGTTGGCAACCACCACCCAATCGTCGCGCACGGCAAAATGGAAGCGCTGAGTTTGTCCGGAAATCTCAGCCGCGCGGTCGGCGAGCATGCGGTGCACGACGGCGGTGATGGCGACCGGTACGATCGGATCGCTCTGCGGCACGTCCGCAGCGTGGAAGCCATCAGGATACTCCTCGGCGATGAAGTTGGTGGTGAGCCTGCCCTCCTGGAAACGCGGATGCGCGATCAACGCGTTCAGAAAGCTGATATTGTGGTTCACACCGCGGATGTAATACGCATCCAGCGCATCGTTCATGTGCTCGATGGCTGCATCCCGGGTTTCACCGTAGGTGATGAGTTTCGCGATCATCGGGTCGTAGAACATCGACACCTCGCTGCCTTCCTGAATACCGGTGTCCACGCCCACCAGCTCAGTTTCTTCCGGGGGCTGGTAGCGCACCAAGCGTCCGGTGGAGGGCAGGAAATTTCTGAATGGATCTTCAGCATACACGCGGGCTTCGAGTGCCCAGCCGTGCAACTTTACGTCGTCCTGGGTTATGGACAGTTCCTCCCCGGCCGCGACGCGAATCATGTGTTCCACCAGATCCTCGCCGGTGATCAGTTCTGTCACCGGGTGTTCGACCTGCAAGCGCGTGTTCATCTCCAGGAAGTAGAACTGCCGGTTCGCGTCGACGATGAACTCCACCGTACCGGCAGAGCGGTAGTCTACGGCTCTGGCGAGGGTCACCGCCTGTTCACCCATGGCGCGGCGGGTTGCTTCGTCGAGAAACGGAGAGGGTGCTTCCTCGATCACCTTCTGGTGGCGGCGCTGGATAGAGCATTCGCGCTCGCCGAGATAGATGGTGTTGCCGTGTGAATCGGCCAGCACCTGAATCTCGATGTGGCGGGGCTCTTCGATGAACTTCTCGGCAAACACCCTTTCATCGCCGAAACTGGATACCGCCTCGTTGGTAGCGGAGATGAAGCCTTCCTGGCACTCCTCGTCGTTGCACACCACCCGCATACCCTTGCCGCCTCCACCAGCGCTGGCTTTCAGCATCACCGGGTAGCCGATCTCGCGCGCGATGGAAACCGCATGTTCGGGCCCATCGATGATATCCGTGTAGCCCGGAATGGTGTTCACTCCGGCCTCGGCCGCGAGTTGTTTGGAGGCAATCTTGTCGCCCATGGAGGTGATGGCTTTGATGCCGGGGCCGATGAAGACCACGCCGGCGTCATCGAGTGCCTGTGCGAATTCTGCGTTCTCCGAAAGGAACCCGTAACCGGGGTGCACGGCTTCGGCAGCCCTGCTCTCGATGGCTGCGAGTATGCGATCCATGCGCAGGTAGCTTTCGGAGCTGGCCGCTTCGCCGATGCGAACGGCCTCGTCCGCCATGCGTACGTGCAACCCCTGGACATCCGCGTCAGAGTGCACGGCTACCGTCTGGATGCCCATACGGCGGGCGGTTTTGATTATTCGACAGGCGATTTCGCCCCGGTTGGCGATCAGGATTTTGTTGAACATTACAGAGGGATGTTTCCGTGTTTGCGCCAGGGATTCTCGAGCTGTTTGTCGCGCAGCATGGCAAAGGAGCGGCATACGCGCTCACGGGTTTCCTCGGGCATGATGACGTCGTCCACGTAGCCGCGGCTGGCGGCAACGAACGGGTTGGCAAATGTCTCCTGATACTCGGCTGTGCGTGCCTGGATGAGTTGTTCGTCTTCCTTGTCCTTGCGGAAGATGATCTCCACCGCGCCCTTGGCGCCCAGCACGGCGATCTCGGCGCTCGGCCAGGCGAAGTTGACGTCGCCGCGCAGGTGTTTGGACGCCATCACGTCGTAGGCCCCTCCATAGGCCTTGCGCGTGATCAGCGTGACCTTGGGTACCGTGCATTCGGCGTATGCGTACAGCAACTTGGCGCCATTCTTGATGATCCCGCCGTATTCCTGGGCGGTGCCGGGCTGAAAACCGGGCACATCCACGAAAGTCAGAATGGGGATGTTGAAGGCGTCGCAGAAGCGTACGAACCGCGCTCCCTTCTTGGAGGAGTCGATGTCGAGACAGCCGGCGAGAAACATCGGCTGGTTGGCGACCACGCCAACAGTGGTCCCCTGCAATCGGATGAAGCCGATCACGATGTTCTGCGCGTAGCCTGGCTGCAGCTCGAAGAAATCGCCTTCGTCTGCCACCTTCCAGATGACCTCCTTGATATCGTAGGGTTTGGTCGGGTCGTCCGGCACCAGAGTGTTGAGAGACGGTTCGAGCCGTGTGGCCGGATCGTCGGTGGGCCAGCGGGGTGGTTTTTGCCGATTGTTGGGAGGCAGAAAATCGAAGCAGCGGCGCGTCATCAGCAGCGCCTGGACGTCGTTTTCGATGGCGAGATCGGCTACGCCCGATTTGCGTGAGTGGACGCTGGCACCGCCCAGTTCCTCGGGGGTTACCACCTCGTGATTCACCGTCTTCACCACGTCGGGTCCGGTGACGAACATATAGGCGGAATCCTCCACCATGAAGATGAAATCCGTCATCGCGGGCGAGTACACGGTTCCGCCCGCGCATGGGCCCATGATGACCGAGATCTGTGGCACCACACCGGACGCCAGTACGTTGCGCTGGAAGATTTCGGCATAACCGCCGAGCGAGGCCACACCTTCCTGGATGCGGGCACCGCCGGAGTCGTTCAGACCGATGACCGGGGCGCCCACCTTCATGGCCTGATCCATGATCTTGCAGATC
>DCWG01000072.1:5973-7358 GCA_002327525.1 Gammaproteobacteria bacterium UBA2168
GCCGTTGATGGTGCCGTAGCCGGTCACCACGCCATCACCCGGAATTCTCGTTTCTGCCATTTCGAAGTCGGTGCAGCGATGTTCCACGAACTTGTCCCACTCCTCGAAGCTGCCATCGTCCAGCAGCAGCTCAAGGCGCTCGCGTGCGGTGAGTTTCCCTTTCAGGTGCTGTTGATGGATGCGGTGCTCACCGCCGCCGAGTTCCGCCGCCGCCTGCTTGGCGCGCAGCTTTTCGATGATTTCCTGCATCTGCATTCCCATGTTCAGGGGGGCTTCTCCCCCGTTTTGGCCGGGGCGGGAGGATAGCCTTTGCCGGTATCAGAGGCCAGCAGTGGGATTTAGGCCGAGGGTGACGTGCAGGTGTCTGAGGACAGCGATCGCGGGATGTTCGTCCCGCGCTCGGGACAGTGGCTCCAGCACGTCGACCAACTCGCAGATGCCTGTGCGATATGCGTCGATGAGGGTCGCCAGCGTACCTCGACTGGGCAAACTCGCCGAGAGGTGTGCAAGTGCGCGCACATAGCCTTCCCGGGTGGGAGGGTAGGCCAACGTCGCCATGAGGCCCGTAATGTAGTTATCGGCGATGGTCGTCACATCCCCACTGGTATCGGTGAGTAACGCTGCAAGCCGCTGGGTTTGGGGCGTATCGTGCGCCATCAGTAGACCCTCATAGGCGGCATGAAAGTCGAGGAGCTGTGCGGTTGCGCAAACGCTGAGCGTTCGCCAGTGAGCGTGCGTCAGTGCTCTCATGACGAAATGGGCGCGCTTACGCTCATCGCCGAGCGCGCCGGCGGGAGACAGGGGCATGGAGGGATTCGCGCGTTGCAGCGCCCGGGTGAACAATCCGCTTCCGAGGTTCTCCGGGCGCCCGTCGTGGTCGTGTATGGGAACGTCATCGAGCCCGCAACTCGGAGAGCGATCAGCGAGAATGTAGCCATCGACGTGCATGGCGAGTACCGCTGCGCGCCGTTCGGCATATTCCGTCATGACGGCGGTATGTTCGGCGTGCCCCGCCACCTCCCGCACTTGGGGATGACCTTTCACGGCCTTGACGAGCTGAACCGGAGGGCGCGGTACGCCCATCCCGGCGCCGACTTCGGGACACTCAGGCAACAATCGAAACCAGGGTGAGAGTACCCGGCGGTCGAGTACCCCGCCTTTGTGGCGGCCGTCGTAGCGTACGGCTTTTCCCGTGAGACAGGCGCTGATACCGACCGTCACCGGGATGTCGGGAAATTTGGGAAGCTCAGCCGTCTGCTTCGCCAACGATGAACAGATCCGTGAGGACCGTGCGCAGGTGAATGGAAGCGTTCAGGTTGTCCACCAGCTCGGAACTGAGCCGGGGCGCCGCCAGTACTAGTTCGATGGCGGCGCGCGCCGCCCCG
>DCWG01000154.1:0-1455 GCA_002327525.1 Gammaproteobacteria bacterium UBA2168
TACGCCTGTCACGAGGGCAACTACGCACTCGGCGGCATACTTCGCGGTGCACGTTTGCTCGAACACGAAGCCCTGGCAGCGTGTGAGACGGGTGCCGCAGGTTCCGACTAAGCAGCGGTTTCCCTAAAGCGGTTCTTTGAGCCGTGCGCCATCGTACCGCTCGAGCGTCGTGAATTCGGAGACGGCTTTACGCTTTAACTTCGTAAGTTGTTTCACCGGCCTGCCGATGGGGATCATGGCCGCAAATGCCATATGCCGAGGCACGCCGAGGAGTGCCTGCAGCGACGCCTCTTCAGGCGCGACAAAGGTTGTGACCGTGCCTCCAAGTCCTTCGTTGCGCGCCGAGAGCAGAATATTCCAGATGAACGGATAAACTGACGCACCGGACACCACCCCGACCCGGTCCAGTGCGGCGTCGAACGACGCCACCACTGCCAGATCCACAAACACCGTGAGAACCACCGGCGCCTCGACGACCCACTTCAGCGAATCTGCTGCGAAGCTGAACTTCTCCAGTTCATCTTCTGTGACCCGCGAGGCTACGATGGTATTCCAGGGGGTTTCACCCGCACCATGCTGTGCCAGATAGCGGCGCCACGTCGGTTCGATCAATGGCACAAACGCCTCGCGTGTCGCTCGATCCCTCACAACCACCACGTGCCAGCCCTGACGGTTTCCGCCACTCGGCGCGAAGCGAGCATTGTTCAGAATCTGTCCCAGCACCTCGTCGGATACTTCGTCATCCGTGAAGTCCCGGGCTGCGAACGTCGTTCTCATCACCTCATTCAGTTCCATGTTTGCTCCTCTCGAGGTGGCTGCTATAGCTGCGATTATTGTCCCATGAGATCCAAATGCCATTGGCCCGTAGCTGCCGGGTACCCACCGCATCGATCTTTGCGATGAGGATGATATAGGGAGTTGTTTTGCAACATACTTTGCTAAATAATGTTATGACAAGCATCTGTCGAGGGTCGGCAGTGCATCGCCAGTGGATTGCGAATACTAACGGTGAGTCGATATGGACGATCAGCCACCCGAGGTCCTCATGCGAGGGTTGCTTCGGGCATACTATTGGATGGATGAGAGCCTGCAGAACGGACTGCAAAAAGCGGGGTATCTTCCGCGCACGCGCACTCAGACCATGATCCTGATTAACATCTCCAACGGCATTACGCGAGCTGCGGATCTCGCACGCGTGCTTGGAGTGAGTCGTCAGGCTATACAACAGCAAATCAACGAACTCGAGCAGGACGACATCCTTACACAGATGCCGGATCCCACCGACCGTCGAGCCAATCGCCTGGTCTTCAGCGAGAAAGGTGCGGCCCTGATCGGCACCGCGCTGGAGACACTCCGCCAGGCGGAACAGATCCTCGCCATGCGCCTCGGGTATGACTCGATAAGCCAGTTGCGCCGAGTACTCATGGCAGACTGGGGACCCGTCATCGGGGAGCG
>DCWG01000154.1:1798-14502 GCA_002327525.1 Gammaproteobacteria bacterium UBA2168
AGCGTCGCCAGAGCCTGACGCCAGCCCCCGAAAAGGGGCCCGGGTCAGCCACTGGAGTTGACCGGCGGATACAGCTCATCGAGAGGCACGGATAAACCCGTGTCCTGCACGATGCGACAATGGAACCTCTTCAGGTGCCGCGGTTCCGGTACGCCGCAAGAATGGGCAATGATCGAAACGCCTTTGTTAACCGCAATCGCGTAGCGGTATACGCGCTCCGCCTTATCCGACACCACAAGTCCTTTCTGCAAATCCTCATCGTGCGTGGTGATACCGGTCGGACAGGTATTGCGGTTGCACTGCAATGCCTGGATACAGCCGAGCGCAAACATGAATCCGCGCGCCGACACCACGAAATCGGCACCCGCACACAGCGCCCAAGCAGCTTCCCCCGGCGTCACCAGCTTGCCGCTGGCAATGAGATATATGCGCTCGGACAACCCGGCCCGGTCGATGATGTCCCTGACCAGCGGCAGGCTCTCCTTCAGCGGCAGGCCCATATAGTCGATCAGGCTCATGGGCGCGGCTCCCGTTCCTCCATCCGCACTATCGATTGTGATGAAATCCGGGGCACTATCCACGCCCCGGCGATTGATCTTTTCACACAGTCGCTCGAGCCAGCCATAAGCCCCCACAACAGCCTTGAACCCCACTGGTTTACCGGTCGTGTCGCGTACCCGGGCGATCATCTCCAACAGATCTTCTTCGCTATCGATCTCCGGATGCCGATTCGGGCTCAGCGAGTCCTGCCCCGCTTCGATGAACCGGATAGCCGCAATCTCCTGAGTGACCTTCTCACCTGGCAGGATGCCGCCCTTGCCCGGTTTCGCACCCTGGCTGAGCTTGATCTCGAACATGCGAACCTGCTCGTGCGCCGCGATCTCGCGAAGGCGCTGCTCCGACAACTCGCCATCATCGTCGCGCACTCCGTACTTGGCAGTCCCGATCTGAAAAACCAGATCCGCTCCACCTTCGAGGTGGTAAGGCGATAGTCCGCCCTCGCCGGTGTTCATCCAACACCCCGCCTTCTTCGCCCCTTTCGACAGCGCCAGCACCGCCGGGCGGGAAATCGCACCGAAGCTCATCGCGGATACATTGAAGAAACTGTCGGTGCGATAGGGCACCTCGCAATAGGGTCCGATGACGACACCAGCGGGCGCGACGGAGTCTCTTTCCAGTGTCGGATAGGGACAGTTAACAAACAACACCGTTCCCGTCGGCCTGAGATCGCGGGTAGAACCAAAAGCCACGGTCGTATCCTCACCCTTGGCCGCCTGATACACCCACGTGCGTTCAGCTCTGTTGAACGGCATCTCTTCGCGGTCCATGGCGAAGAAATACTGCCTGAAGAACTCACCCAGGTGCTCGAAGATATAGCGGAAACGACCAATGACCGGATAGTTGCGCCGGATGGCATGCTGCGTCTGCGTCACATCCACCACATAGAAAACGGCGATCGCAATGAGCCCGAGTACGATGGCGAGTGCGAACACCCGGGTGAAAACATCCAAAAACGTATAGGTCAGATCCATTTCCTCTCGCTACCTCCTTAAATGACATCCCATACCATGACCCAGCACCGTATTCGACACGGCTTCGATGCGTTTGTTCAGCGCAACGGGTGAGCCGAGGAGAGTGAACCGGAACTGGCTGGCCGAGGCTACCTGTAGCGGCCGTAGTACTCCCTTGGACGCTTCAGCGGAGCCAGCAGAAGGTAGAACACCCACGCGAACCAGGAAATGAGGATCACTGCCAGTATCCAGGCGAGCTTCTCCTTCCCCTCCGTGCGATCCGACCCCGCGATCAGGACGATGGGTAACAGCCACACGACGAAACACAACGCAATGAACAGAAGCGAGAAAAATGATCCGATCAGGTCCATCTGGAGTCTCCTTTGCCATATCAGTCACGCAACATCCGGGCCGATCAGATAATCACCACAAAACAATAGGTTACCAGCGTGACCGCAGGGGTATTTCGTCAATCAGACCATGAAGTGGCGTATCCTGCGCGGCCGCGTTCGATTGCAACGACCTCAGGCAACCTCCGGCGCCTGTGCGAAGTTGTCGGAAAAACCATTGAAGGCGGCAACCGTCCCGCATACGTAGATTGCATCCGTGTCCTCCAGCACGAACGATGCTGGTATCTCCCCTATCACCTCCCCGCCACGCTCCACCGCTACAATGGCGCATCCGGTACGATCACGGATGTCCGAATCCAGCGGGTGATGGCCGACGAGCCCATTGGCGCCCAGCCTGCCCACTTTGATCCGCGCCTGTTGGGACACCATCTCACCGAGTACGTGATAAGCCAACAGTTGGCCTGCCACCTGACCGACGGAGAAGGTAAAATCCGCCCCGGCGCGCTGAACGCGCGCCACGTTCTCGGCAAGATCAATACACGCGATGATCGGCACATCGGCTGCGAAGCTGCGCACGCCCGTGGCGACCAGCAAGGTCGCGTTATCACCTTCGCAGGCCAGTATCACCACGCGAGCATCGACCACACCCGCACTCCGGAGAATGGCCGGATCCAGCACATCTCCCACCACGTCCACGCCGGATTGCGCCACCTCATCGACCGTGCAGACCTCCTCACCTGCATCCATGAGCATCTCCACGATCTTGGTGCCGACATCACCATAACCCACCACGACGATGGCCCCCTCCTGCGGAAGTGGACGGACCAGGTCTTCGAGACGTTTGATACTCTCCGGGGTGCCGGCGGCGACCAGAATCATCCCAGGTAGTAAAACGTCCTCCGCCACGGGAGGTGGGTGCAGGTCGTCATCCAGCCATTGACCCACGATGTGCGCGCCCGTGCTGGCATGAACGCCTGCCTCACCGAGGCTGACATTCGCCAGCGGGCTGCTGTCGTGAACCCGCACCTCCGCCACCTCGAAAGGTTGTCCCAGCGGCTCGATCCCCGTGATGCGCTCTCCGATTCCGGTGCTGGCACGC
The DNA here is from genome assembly GCA_002327525.1 of Gammaproteobacteria bacterium UBA2168. GTDB lineage: Bacteria > Pseudomonadota > Gammaproteobacteria > Pseudomonadales > Azotimanducaceae > JASLQO01. Next base: position 4,759 of record DCWG01000154.1, read on the forward strand.
ACGGCAACGGCCGCCGCCAGCACATGATTGGGGGTGAATGCGGCCGTTACACCAGCCAGTTGCATCGGCGCGCGCCGATGAGGGTTGTCGATAAGGGCAACGATGGGACCTCGAAATCCCATGTCCCGGGCGCTCATGGCGAGCAACGCATCGTTTTCGTCCGGGCCGTTTGCCACCAGCGCCCGGGCGCTGGCAAGCGGAGCCAGGTCGAGATCATCCTCCGCCAGCGATGCGTGCACCACGCATTGACCGCGCGCGTGCAGACGCTCGGCCACCGCCTCATCCTCCTCGATCACGACCAGAGGAACTCCCCGATCGTCGATCTCGCCGATCAGAGAATCTACCGCCGCATCGTAGCCGAAGATCACCACCGCATTCTCGACATCGGGTAACGCCTGCAGCGGGTGGCTCTCGTAGCGCTCGTCCACGAGCGGCTCACCAAACGTATCGATCTGAATGATACCGGCGGTCGCGTCGGCCTGAGGCGCGGCTTGCCCCTCGAGCATCGCCGCACAACCCTTCAGCGCCAGAGGCGTGAACAGATTCAGCAGGAAGGCCACCAGAATCAATGCCGTGAAGATGGTCTGATCGATCGCCCCCTGGCTGAGTGCGAGTGCGGCAAGTATGAAGGCCATCTCCGCTCGTCCGCACATTCCCACGCCCACCGTCAACGCCTCTCGCACCGGCATGCCGATGCGCATCGCCATGGCGCCCGCGCTCAGGATCTGGCCCACGATCACCGCGACGGTCAACAAGATGATGAACACAACTCCCGATGCGCTGATGTCGAATGTGATGGAAAAACCCAGCGACATGAAGAAGATCGGCCCGAGAAACGAATAGGCGATGCCGTATGCCCGATCCTTGACGATGCGTACCAGGTTCGGATGGGCGACCTGATCCTCGAAAAACAGCCCCGCCAGATAGGCGCCCAGAATCATGTGCAACCCGATTGCCTCGGCAAACAGCCCGGCGCCGATCGCCGTGAACAGAACGAAGGTAAATCCCTTGCCGCCCTTTGAATGGAACGGCAGTTTTAACCTCGGATAGAGATAGCGTCCAACCAGCAAAGCGACTGCAAAAAAGGCGATCACCTTGCCGAGCGTCACCAGGATATCGAGGGGTTCGAAAGTACCGCCGGACAGCACGCCGATGACCAGTCCGAAGAACACCAGTGTCAACAGATTGTCGATCACGCAACTGGCCACGATCACCCTGGCTACCCTGGTGTTCGCCAGTCCCAGGTCCTTCAGGCTCGTGAGCGTGATGACCACTGCGGTCGCGGTCATGGTCAGACCCACGAAGGTGGCTCCGATGAGGTCCATGCCGAACAGCCAGGCAATGCCGAAGCTGACGGAAAAAGGCACGATGGCCCCGACCAGCGCCACGCCGAGCGAACGTTTCAGCGCATCGTAGAACTCCAGCGGCTGGGTTTCGACCCCCGCGTGAAACATGAGGAAAAAGATACCGATCTCGGCGAGCAGCTGGATCGCTTCACCCGGCTCTATGATTCCGAACACGGCGGGGCCCAGCAGCACACCGACTATCAACTCACCCATGACCGTCGGCAGACCGACGGGCCTCAGGGTGACGGCGATAAGCCAGATGCCACCAAGCAATATGAGCAGATCCAGAGCGACTTCGTGCATATCGTGCGCCCCTCCCTTGACATTGGGAGTGTAGCGAAGGATGGCAACGACGACTCCTCTTTTTCCAGCAGCATCATCCGCCGCAGAACGTGCCGTCCATCACATCGAGCAGGACAGTTTTCAACTACCGAATGAAGTGTTATCGGTAGTGGCTCGGGAAGGGATCTGGAAAGACATCCGGGTGAGCACGGCAAGCGAGCGTTTTGTCGTACGGCTGTTGTGGGCAATTGCCCTCGGCGTCGTATGCGCCCACGCGACGCCTGATCGGGCCACGTTTGTTTGCTCGGAACAAGACGCTGGCGCACGTCACCGGATGATGTCGACGCCCCGGGTCCGGATCTCCCCCGCCACGATGAGATCTTCCAGGAACGTCAACCGGTCTTTTCCCCAGAACATTTCACCGCCGTAGAAGAATGTGGGCGATCCGAAGGCACCCCGCTCCAGTCCTTCGCTGCCGGCAGCGATCAGCATCTCTCTTACCGCCGGACTATCCTGCTCCTCCAGCAGCCGCCTTGCGTCCATGCCGAGTTCATCGGCAATGTCCTCGAGCACATCTACCTCGGCAACATCGCGGTTGTGCACCCAATATGCGTCGTACACCGCGAAAATCCAATGCTCTTCCTTCCCGTGGGCTCTCGCGGCAATCGAGCAGCGCAACGCTTTTTTGGAGGAGGTCGGGAACAGTGGCACCCTGGGATGATTGAACGGCAATCCCAGCCGTTTCGCCCACCGTCTGTGATCTTCGGCCAGATAACGCATCCGGTTGCATAGCGCTTCGTTTTGCGGACCAGCGGCTTGTGTATAGCCGATGGAAAAACCGGTGGACTTGAAGATCGCACCCAGGTTAAACGGCATCCATCGAAGCGGCACCTTGAGACGCTCGCAAAGAGCCCGCACCATGTGCGCGGCGAAGTAGGCATTGTTCGATGAGAAATCGAACAAGCACTCAACCGGCAACGTGTGCACTGGCTTGGATCCCGAGCTGGAAGAAGTCCGCCATACGCCGGCCCGGCTTCGCGCCACAACCGCCACCCGATTCATCCACTGCGATACAATTTCGTCAAGCCCAGCGCACGGCTATCACACACGCAACACTTGCCAGCAGCGCGCATTAGTATTCAATCTCACCAGGACGCCACTCCTTAATGCACACCACACGATGAGGAAGTGACATGAAAAGACGACTGTTCGGAACCCTCTGGTCCCTATTGCCGCCGCTGCTCGCCTCCACCGCCACGGCGGACACCCTCACTGTCAACATCGCCCGGGTACCCAGCGATGACGGAAAGATCATGGTCGCGGTGCTCGGCAGCGAGCAGCAATTCACGGACGACAGCGCCCCACCCGTCGCCGCGACCATCCTGGCGGCAAAGAGTGGCACGGTCACCTATGTAGTGCACGATCTCACCCCCGGTGAATACGGGGTGCGCGTCATGCACGACCAGAACGAAAACCAGAAGATGGACAGCAACTTCGTTGGCATGCCGAAAGAGCCATGGGGATTCTCCAACAACGCGCTCGGCAGCTTCGGGCCACCGTCGTGGCAGGACGTGAAGTTCTCCGTATCTGGAGATACCGACATCACCATTAATTTGAATCACTGAACGACGCCATGAAACGACGATTCCCGTCCACACTGTGCTCGCCTTGCACCCGGACAATCCCTCGCCGCAGGGCATGCTGAGTTCGCTGGCGACCTTCGACTACGATACGAGTGTGATGAAACGCCACCACTTTTCAGATACGCGCGCTTCGTGACATGAAAAGCGCGTTGCACAGCTACGGCTGGACCACGTTGTTGAGCGCGGCTATCGCGCTGTTGCTGTGGTCCCTCGGAGAAACCGGACCGTTTCTGCGCACGCTGCTCGTATCGTGCAGCATCGGCTACGGCATCAACACCGCGTTCGTCCTTCTGCCGCCTCTGGCCGAAGGCCGGATGTCCCCATACCTCGCACCCATCCCTATCACCGCAGTGGGTCTGGCGGTGGGTCTGGCGGTAGGCGGTTGGTTTGCGGCGCAAAACCCCTGGTACTTCTTCAGCGAGGACTGGGGGACCCTGATTGTGGGCGGCTTCTTCGGAATCGTCGGGTTTCTGATCTTCGGCACCAGAGCCCGTTTGGTGGAGTTGCGCGCACAACTCGCGGAGGCCGAAGCCGACCGGCAGGCACAGCAGCGCGAGATGCTCGAGACGCAACTGCGTCTGCTACAGGCTCAGATCGAGCCACATTTTCTGTTCAATACGCTTTCCAACATCGCCGGCATGATCCACGCCCAACCCGATGAGGCGGAGCGCACGCTGGTCGACGTCACCACCCTGCTTCGTTCCAGCCTTCGCCGCACACGCCAGGCGGTGACCACTCTCGGTGAGGAACTCGATATCATCCGTGCCTACCTCGACATCCAGCAGCTTCGCATGAAGGAACGTCTGCGCTACGAGATCGACGTGGAGGAGTCGCTGCGTTCCACGCCGCTGCCGCCGATGCTGGTACAGCCCATCGTCGAGAACGCCGTCCGTCACGGCATCGACCCACTGGAGGAGGGCGGCTGCGTGCACATACACGCGCATGCCCGCAATGGCGGCCTGCTAATCGACATAACGGACGATGGCAAGGGTATCCACTCCAATCAGGCAGGCACCGGAACCGGACTCAGAAACATCCGCGAACGGCTCATGAGACTCTACAACGGATACGCCACATTCCGGCTGTCCGATCACGAACCAAGCGGCGTGCGTGTTGAGTTGTTCATCCCCGATGGTGAGAACGACCCCGTTGCCGACTCCTCACGGCCAGACAACGTGCCGGTGCAGGTATGACAACCGCCGTACTCGTCGACGACGAAGCCAACCTGCTGGACCATCTGGTCGGTAAGCTGAACAAGGTCTGGCCAGAACTGGACATCGCCGCCACCACACAAAACGGGCATGAAGCGCTCTCGCTGATATCGGACATCCATCCCGATGTCGTGTTTCTCGACATACACATGCCAGGCCTCACCGGTCTGCAGGTGGCAAGTGCTCTGCCCGACGATATCGAGGTGGTGTTCGTCACCGCATACGACCAACACGCGGTGGAAGCATTCGAGGCAGCCGCTGTCGACTACCTGCTCAAACCCCTCTCCGAAGTGCGTCTGCAACTGTGTGTGGATCGTTTGCAGGCGCGGCAACAGCCCACAGACCGCGCCAGTCTGGAGACACTCGTGGAGCGTCTGATCCGAGCCGAGACATCCGACCACCTGCAGTGGCTGCGTGCCGGACAGGGAGAATCGGTACAACTCGTCCCGGTGGAAGAGGTCGTGTATTTCAAGTCGGATCAGAAATACACGTCCGTATTCACCGCAACGGATGAATACCTCATCCGTACCAGCATCAAGGACCTTGCCTCACAACTTGATCCCTCGGCCTTCTGGCGCATCCACCGCGGCATCATCGTCAAAGCGAGTGAAATCGAGAACGCTACGCGTGACCTGCGCGGCCGCTACACGCTGCGCCTGCGAACACGTCCCGAAAAACTGCGCACAAGTCAGAGCTACGGACATCTGTTTCGGCAGATGTAGCGCGGTCTACCTACGCTCACTCGAGATCATTGCGCTACCGTGATCTCGCATCCGGAGCTCGGAGAAGCAGGCGAGACGCCGTGTGTTCTCGAACAGACATGGACACGAAGGCGGACCCAACCACACAGGTGCAGCGCGAGCCCACGCAGCGGTTCGTGAAACCATCTCCGGCAGACGGCGGGCGCAGGCAACAGCGATTACTCGTCCTGGCGCTGCTCACGCTCACGGTGGGTACGGTGCTCGATCTCATTTTCGATAAACCCGAGACGTTCTGGTCGTTCCACATGGTATTCGAGGTCAGCCTCGCTCTCTTCGGGCTCGGCGCGGTGACCTTCTTCTGGATGCGGATGCGTAGAACAGACCGCGATCTGGCCCGAACGCAACACCAGGCACATGTTCAGGCCGAGGAACGCGACAGATGGCGCCAGAGATGTAACTCGAGCCATTATCCGAGAGTGGCTTTGGCTTATGAACGACATCGGCTTGATCACAGCCCGATGCCTGCAAGGCGAGTTCTAGCGTCTCGGTCACCTCGCTGGTATAGGCTTGTCGGGCAATATCGCCGGCCAGGCGCTTGTTGCCAGCCTCCAAAAAATCCTTGGACCATTTGTAATACAGGTCCTGGGCGATGCCTTCTCGCCGCGCAAGCCCTCTAAGACGATGCCGATCTTCTCCTCCGCACTGTATTGCTTATGCGTCTTGCGTTTGATGTCCTTTATGATGGGCTCTGACGACGAGCGCCGTCCTGCTGGTTTCTGTTTCATCTCAACTCCTCTGGTCAAGATGAACAAAGACACCCACTTAAACCATATCTGTCCCATAGGCGCTGACGTCAGGCAGTTCTCACCACGCGCGCATACGCTGCGGTGGAGGACAGGGGTGCGCTTGATCTTCTAGATTAAGACAAGAAGGGAGCAACCTCCCATACCTAACGTTTGAGAGGTCTCCATGCAACGCAGAAACAGGATACAGACAACAAATGAGCAGTAATCACGGGACGCGAGGTCAGGCGCCGCGGTTCACACCCCGTTATCGCAACTACGCGTTGGGTGTATTGTTTCTCGGCTACGTTGTCAATTTCATCGATCGTTCGATTCTCTCCATACTGCTGGAACCGATCAAACTCGAACTCGAACTCAACGATACCCAGCTCGGGCTGCTGGGCGGGCTGGCGTTCGCCATCTTCTACACGACGCTCGGCATTCCCATCGCGGCACTCGCCGATCGCTGGAGCCGGGTGAAGATTCTGTCCATCGCTATGATCGTCTGGAGCGGTATGACCGCGCTGTGCGGACTTGCCCAGAACTTCGTCATGCTGCTGGTCACCCGGATCGGTGTGGGTGTTGGCGAGGCTGGCGCGAGTCCGCCAAGCCACTCGCTGATCTCCGACTACTTCCCCATGGAGACCCGGGCCACGGCGTTATCCATCTACGCGCTCGGCATTCCCTTTGGTTCCATGGTTGGCAACTTCGTGGGTGGCTGGGGCGCCGCTGAACTGGGTTGGCGAAGCACCTTCGTGCTGGTTGGTCTGCCAGGCATCCTGGTCGCGCTGCTGATATGGCTCACCTTGCGGGAACCTCCCCGTGGCATGGCCGATACTCACGTATCAACCAGCGAGGATACCTCGGCCCCGGGGGTGAAGGAGGTTCTTTCACTGTTGTGGCAGAGGGTATCGTTTCGCCATCTCTCTTTCGCTGCCGGTCTGCACGCATTCGTCGGATACGGTGCGGGAACGTGGAATGCGCCGTTTCTCATTCGCAGTCACGACATGCCGATCACGGAAGTCGGCTCATGGCTGGCACTGATCAGCGGCATCGGCGCCATCGGTACTTTTCTGGGCGGTTATCTCGCTGACAAACTCTCGGACCGCTCCGACGATCGCCGCTGGTACATGTGGGTACCCGGTTACTCGACGCTGATTATGGTGCCATTTCAGTTTGTCGCCTATCTCTATGGGGGTATCTGGGCGGTCATTCCCTCGCTGATGGCAGTGTCCATTCTGGGCGGCATGTACCTCGGTCCGTCCTTTGCCATGACGCAGGGGCTGGTGACGTTGCGGATGCGGGCAGTCGCCTCGGCCATTCTGCTGTTCATGCTGAACATCATCGGCATGGGGATGGGCCCCTACGTCGTGGGAATTACGAGCGATTTGCTGGCGCCGCCATATGCAACCGACTCGCTGCGCTATGCGCTGTGTTTCGCGGTGCTGGTAAACCTGTGGGCAGCCATACACTACTTCACGGGTGCCCGTTCTCTGCGTGGCGATTTAGAGACCACCGAGGCGATTATTGCCCAAAGCGAGAGCGCGTAAAACTACCTGCTGTCGTGCGGAGGAGCGATGGAGCGCACCCCGGAGGGCGCACCCAGGTCCCGTGAGGTCAACCTTTGAATTCGGCGATAACGCCGGAGATAGACTCCTTCGCGTCACCAAACAACATGCGCGTGTTCTCACCAAAAAATAGCGGATTGTCGACACCCGAGAAGCCTGATGCCATCGAGCGCTTCAGCACGAACACTGTGCGCGCCGAGTCGACGTTGATGATGGGCATGCCGTAGATGGGACTGTTCTCGTCCTCGCGCGCGGCCGGGTTGACCACGTCGTTGGCGCCAATGACCACCGCCACATCGATATTGTCGATGCGCGGGTTGATGTCATCCATCTCCACCAGCTGATCGTAAGGTACGTTGGCCTCGGCCAGCAGTACGTTCATGTGTCCGGGCATGCGTCCGGCCACGGGATGAATGGCATAGGTGACTTCTGCACCGTTGCCTTCCAGCAGTTCTCCAAGCTCCCGCACCACGTGTTGTGCCTGCGCCACCGCCATACCATAGCCAGGTACGAAGGTAACGGACGAAGCCGCTTCGAGAATGAGAAACGCATCATCCGCCGTAATCGGCTTGACCTCACCTTCCACCTTGGTGGCTGTTTTGACTGCGCCAAAGCCCGAAAACAATACGTTCGCCAGTGACCGGTTCATGGCCTTACACATGATATTGGTGAGGATGATGCCCGCGGCACCCACCAAAGATCCTGCCACGATGAGAATGTTGTTGTTGATCGCAAAACCCGCCGCACAGGCAGCCAGGCCCGAGTACGAATTCAGCAGGCTGATCACCACCGGCATGTCGGCACCACCGATGGGAATGACCGCCATGACGCCGAACACCAGCGACAGCCCGATGACGGCATACAGGTAAGGTGAATCTACGGCCGGTTCCAGACAGAAAAGCACACCACAGGCAACGAGAGCAACGAGGACCAGTGCGTTAACGAGACGCTGAGCGCCAAACACGATGGCGCGGCTGGTCATTACCTCCGCCAGCTTACCCCAGGCAACGACACTGCCGGAGAAGGTGACGCCACCGATGAGGATAGACAGCAAAATGGTCACATCCGTGAAACTGGTGTTGCCGACCTTGTACAGCGCGGCCCAGCCTACGAGAAGGCTCGCCACACCGCCGGAACCGTTAAACAGCGCGACCATCTCCGGCATGCTGGTCATGACGACTTTCTGTGCCGTTACCGCACCGATGATGGCGCCAATCGCAGCCGCGACCACTATCCACTGAAACTCCATGATCTGCTGCGAGAATAGGGTGACCACCACAGCGATCAACATACCGATAGACGACAGCAGGTTACCGCGTACGGCGGTGGCCGGAGAGCCCAGCTGCTTCAATCCCAACACGAACAGCGCCGCGGCGACGATGTACCACACGTTGATCAGCTCGACACTCATGACTGACCTCCGGCGGAGGTGTCATCTTTTTTCTTGAACATGGAGAGCATCCGGTTGGTCACCAGATAGCCCCCCACCACGTTGATGGTTGCAAACACCACGGCGAATCCACCAAGGATGGTGGCCACCCCACTGGCACCCGCCCCCGCGGAAACCAGCGCCCCGACGATAGTGATGCCCGAGATGGCGTTGGCGCCCGACATCAGCGGCGTGTGCAGCGTTGCCGGTACTTTGGAGATCAACTCGAAGCCGAGGAAGATCGACAGCATTAATACCAGGCCTAAAAGAACTGCTTCCATTTCTTCAGACTCCGTTACAGGTTCTTGATGGTTTCGTTGACGATGGCGCCGTCGCGCGTAATGACGCACGCCTGCACGATTTCGTCCTCTGGATCGAGATCGAGCGTCTTGGTTTCTCCGTCCCAGAATTCGAGCAGAAGGTTGGTGAGGTTGGAGGCATACATGTCACTGGCGTTTTGTGCCACCTCCGAGGGTAGGTTCGATTGCCCGATGATCTTCACGCCGTTCATGTCGACGATCTCGTTCGGCACCGAGCCCTCCACGTTGCCGCCGGTGTCAACGGCCATGTCGACGACCACGCTGCCCGGCTTCATGCCTTCCACCATGTCTCGCGACACGATGCGCGGCGCCGGACGGCCAAACAATTGCGCAGTCGTGATGACGACATCCGACTGGGCGATTACCTTCTTCTGACCCTGTTTTTGCAGCTCGATCTGCTCGGGTGTCAGCTCCTTCGCGTAGCCCTGCTCGGTCTGACCGGTCTCGCCCAGATCGATCTCG
>DCWG01000089.1 GCA_002327525.1 Gammaproteobacteria bacterium UBA2168
CACCCTCAGTGTGCGGCCGCACAAGGGACAGACGGTTAACCCAAATGTGCTTGGAAAGTCTCTCTCACCAGGTGGAGTCGTTCTAGGGGGGCAGGTCAAAACTGTGCGGGAGCCCAGCACCCAGACCCTTTAGCGTTGTTGCCGCTTAAGGGCACCTATGAGGCGCCCTTAAGGCGATTGTCAGTCGAATACGTGACTCAGCATCAAGCCGAACCGCTGTGGTTCACCCCAGTACTTGGTATTGGTCCCGGTGGGCTGGCCACCCGTGCCGTCAACCTGTGGATCGCCCGGGCTGAGGCCCGCTGTGAGATCGATGGCAGTTGGATAATACTCCTCGTCCAGCAGGTTCCGACCCCAAAGACGACGCCGTTGCTGAGCGCTGGTTTGCCGAGTTTGACGCTAAGATTCAGCCGTATGCAGATAGTCACTACGTCAACGAGGTAAACGGTGCGTACCCGGAGAGGATTCGCAACAGTTTCAGTAAAGATAGCTGGGACAGACTTGCGAACGTTCGACGGAAGTACGATCCTGACAACCGTTTCTTTTCCTACCTGGGGCAGGAGTAGGGTAGCGTTAGCGGCTATCCCTTCCGGTCAAGCAGACACCAACGGGCCTGCGGTGGAAAGCCCCCACCGTCATCCCCAAGCACAGTGCGAGCGCGGCAGGGATGATTCTGCGGCAGTCGAGGTTAAACTATAGCGAACGCAGGAGCCGGAAAGCCATGCTTACAGGACAAGTGGCCGTCATCACAGGCAGCACACGGGGAATCGGCCGCGCGATTGCCGAAGCCTTGCTCGCTAAAGGCGCCAGTGTCGTTGTCAATGGACGTAGCCGGGAGAAAGGCGCTCGTGCGGTCGAGGAGATGGCCGGCGGAGATCGCGTGCTATTCGTGGCTGGTGATGTGACTTGCCAAGAGGACGTCGAAAACGTCGTCAGCGCTGCGATCGAGCGGTACGGCAAGGTGGACATCCTGGTGAATAACGCTGGGGGCTCGTCTGGTTTTGCGCTGGTGGCGGACCTCTCGGACGAAGCGTGGCAGCAGGCCGCCGCGTGGATATTGCACTCTGCCTTCTGGGCGACTCGGGCGGCGCTCAAGGACATGGCGAAGCGAGGTTACGGCCGGATCATCAACATCTCCTCGGTGGAGGGCCGGCAGGCCAACAAGGCGACGGCGTCTCATTACATTACGTTCAAGCACGCCTTGAATGGCTTCACCAAGGCGGTCGCCTTCGAGTACGGAGCAACGGGTATTACGTGCAACGCGATCAGCCCAGGCGGGGTCGAGACGGACCTGATGACGGAAACCGGGCCGGCTGCCGCGGAGTCCGCGGGCATCACGTACGAGCAGTTCAAGGACAACTACGCCCAGGAGACCGCGATCAAACGGCTCAACACCGTAGAGGAGGTGGCCGCAGTGGCGTTGCTGCTCGTTTCCCCCGAAGGCGGCGGCTTCACCGGAGCCAATTTGCCCGTGGACGGTGGCACGGCCCTTTAAGAGGATGTCTGGTACGTTTCGCGATACGCCCTGCTCGCTGGTTCAGGCGGTTGGTGCATCGTGCAGCGGCACGTTGGCGTATTACGTCATGCGCTTCGTGCAAACTGATGCGTGCTCAAGAAGGCCGCGCGCATGAGCGACGCGCTCTTTGCGGACATCTGCCGGCGACTGAAGGAGAACGTCGCTGCCGGACTCGCGGATCGGGCGGAGACCGTCCTGCGAGTGGAGGCGGCTGGGTATCGTGATCCGGATCGCTTCGATCGCAACACGTATGACCTCTATGGTCCGCACTGCCGCCTTGGCTTCGCAACCAGGCGTATAGACGAATACGACCGGGTCAAAACCTGAGAGCGTTACTGGCTGGACCGTTTCAGCCTCGTGCACTACGTGTTTCCGAACGTATCGATATCCGACGGGCACGGCGACACCATCCAGTTGAGTCGTTTGTTCCCCGAGCCCGACGTGCATCGGTCGACCACGGTTCAGCACCACTACTTCCGTCAACCCGTCATCGGCGATATGGTGAGCGCTGCGGAGAACAAGCGGCAGGTATACGAGCGCGTGATGCGCGATGAAGACCGCGCCACGGTATTCGGTATCAGCGAGGTGCTACCGGCTATGGGCGCCTCGCTTGTCGAATTCGCTCGCAACGAACCGGCCAACCAGAACCTGCATCGCTACATCGAAGATGTGCTCGGGGGCCGCAATGACCAGTAGATGATCTGCGCGAGGTGGAACTATGCGTTTTCCTGACATGCCGGAGGGACTGACCGCAGACTGGCTCACGCAGTTGCTGCGCGCGGAAGGATTTCTCTCGGATGGTGCCATCGTCGACGTAAGCCACGAGCCGGTTGGTGAGGGTACGGGCATGATGAGCGAGGTCGGGCGTGTGCGCCTGCGCTTTAGCGGCGATCCGGGTGAGCTGCCGGCCAGCCTCGTCGCCAAATACCCGTCGTCCAACCCCACCAACCGTGCCTCGGCGATGGCCTATAACCTGTATGAGCGGGAGACGCGCTACTTTGCCGAGCTGGATCCGCTGACCTCCGCGCTGACTCCGCGCACGTACTTTGCGCAGTGGGAGGACGACCTTTTCCTGATCTTAATGGAAGACCTCGAGGACTATCGCGTCGGCGATCAGGCATCCGGTGCCGACCTTGCCGATTCCGAGACGATGATCGACGAGCTGGCCAAGCTGCACGCCGGATTCTGGGACAAGACGGACGGTCTCGACTGGGTGCCGCACATTGCGAACAGCTATCACGCCGACAACATGTCGAGCCTGTGCGAGATCGGTTGGCCTAATCTGTGTGAGCGTTTTGCAGACTTCATCGCCACCGAGATTGCGGCAATGGGTAATCGGTTTCAGGAGGAGCTCCCGCGACTACAGGCCACAATGGATACATCACCGGTCACGCTGCTGCACGGCGACTTCCGTATGGAGAACGTCCTGTTTGGGCGCAAGCCTGAGCACCAGCCGATCGCGATCATCGACTGGCAGGGCCCGCTGCGTGGCAAGAGCATGGTCGACGTCGCCCTGATGCTCGCGCAGAGCACGCGAACGGAGGTCCTGCGTGAGCACGAGAAAACGCTTCTGTCCCGCTACGTGGAGGGCCTTGCCCGTGAAGGGGTCACCGACTACGACGTAGAGCAGGCTTTGACTGACTATGAGCTGTCCATGCTCTACAACTGGGTCTACGTTGCGGTGGTTGCCGGGACACTCGATGTGCACAACCAGAAGGCGTTCGCCTGGGTGTCACAGATGGTTGCGAGGCAGTCGGCGGCCACGCTGGATCACGATCTCTTCCGCCTGCTCGGATAGGGAAGCTTTGCGATGAAACACGACATCTACGCGCCTACGCGCCGGGCGATCTGGCCCTGCGACCAGGTGAGGTGCGATGTCCGGGGCCGAGCGTTCAGGACATGTACGATCTGACCGGAGAGGACGTGCCGCCCGCGCTGCGTGAGCAGGCCGCGGAGTTTCTCGGCGACGAAGACGTGCCGTTCGAACGGTACGCCTCGGAGGACGTCTACGAAGCGGAAGTCGAGAAGGTCTGGGCGCATACGTGGCAATGGGCGTGCCGCGAAGAGCGCCTGCGCGGCGCTGATGCGAAGATCCGCGCGTTTGCCAACTGCTGTCCGCATCGGGGCATGCAGATCGTAGGGTCGCGAGAGACGGGCCGGGGTAGACAGTTTCTCCGGTGTCCGTTTCACGGGATATTTTTTGAGCTCGACGGGCGCCTGCGCGAGATTCCCTGCCGGTGGGACTTCCCGCGCGTGCAGGAGGAGAACTTTGGGCTGGACGAGTTGCCGTGCGACGTCTGGGGTGGGCTCGTCTTCGTCAATCCGGACAAGAACGCGTCGCCGCTGGCTGAGTACCTCGACGGACAGGAAATATAACAGGGATGT
>DCWG01000023.1 GCA_002327525.1 Gammaproteobacteria bacterium UBA2168
ATGTTTTTGGGGGAAAGGTCACACCGCCAGCCCGACCGAAACTACAAGGTGCACCAGAAGCGCTTTGTAGGCTTGTGCGTCGAATACGCGTTTCAGGTAGTCAGTAGCGTTTCAGGTAGTCAGTACCAAGGCGGGTTCTGGTGGTGGCAGACGTATATTCCGCAAGAGCTCACGTCGATAGGTCATAGCCAAAGTGACGTGCCCGAGGTCTCACGTTCACCAAGATAAGGTGAGATGATGAATTGCTGTTGGCCGCATCAATCGAAATGGTTTGTTTCCCTTGTTTCCGAAGATGGTCGTCGGGTCTCGCAGGCCACGGATGGCCTGGATGCGGCGGTGACCTTTCTCAGAGACTGTTTAGGCGGAGCCTGGGGCTGTCGGATATGGTTGAATATCGTCCAGGCAGGTAATTGAGGAGCGCTATACCGAGGTTGGGCTCGAGCAATAGAATCCTGCTAATACACACAAGATGAGGGGTAACTTCCCGCATCTTTATCTACACAAGGCAAGTACAAGTAAATGAAGCATGTGACTAGAGCTACAGCGCTTGTCGTTGGGCTCATCGTTTCTTCTGTCGGCAACGGAGACATCCAACGTACCTCTGACGGCAAGCTAGATCTGTCTGGTGTGTACAATATTGCCACAGTTACTCTCATCGAAGGACCGGAAGAGTTGGGCAACATTAAGACGCTAGCTTCGCCTGAAGCGCCGGCTATGGATGATGGTTCCGCAGTCGCTGCACAGCGGCAGCGTGCCGAGATTGAAACGATCCGGGAGCAGATGCCCGGTCGGGTGGTTTATGAACGCGCTTGCGCCGAGTGTCACGATGGCGGCGTGGTGCGCGCGCCGCACAAAGAAATGGTCTCGATGATGACGGTCAAAGCCATCCACTTCGCGCTGACCGATGGAGTGATGCAGGCCGACGCTGCTTCGTTGAGCGATGCAGAACGACTTCAGGTGGCCGAGTATCTGGCGGGGCGGACCCTGGAGGAGGACAACCCCCCCGCATTGCTGGCCTGCACCAATGCGCGATTCGAGTTCGACCGGCCCCCCGCGTTCGATGGGTGGGGAGTGAATCGCGCCAACACGCGCCGCATCGATGCAGGGATTGAGGGGATCGATGGGGCTCGCTTTGCGGCACCGGAGTTGAAATGGGCTTTTGCCTTTCCGGGTGCGAACCGGGTCCGCTCGCAACCGGCGGTCGCGGGCGGGTTGGTGTTCGTCGGCAGCCACGACGGGGCCGTTTATGCATTGGGCGCCGAGACGGGCTGCGTCCACTGGATCTATCAGGCCGGCGCGGAAGTCCGCACGGGCATCGTGGTCGACCCCTGGCAGGCGGGTGACACCGAAGCGCGCCCACGACTCTACTTCGGCGACCTGCTAGGGTCGGTCTACGCCGTCGATGCGATCACGGGTCAAGGTGTCTGGCGACACCGACCGGATGATCACCCCCACGCAACCATCACCGCGGCTCCGGCGCTGCATGAAGGCCGTCTCTACGTATCGATCTCTGCGCTTGAGGTTGGTCGCGCCGCGGATCCGGCGTACGAGTGTTGCACGTTCCGCGGCTCGGTGGTGGCGTTCGATGCAGCGACGGGCGAACAGCTGTGGCAGACTTTCACGATCGCCGAGGAGCCGACGGTGCAAGGCCAGAATCGTTCGGGAACCGACATGTACGGCCCGTCGGGGGCAACCGTGTGGAATTCGCCGGCGATCGATGTGAAGCGTGGCCAGCTCTACTTCGGGACGGCCGAGAATGCGTCTTCACCAGCGACGCTGACCAGCGACGCGATCTTTGCCTTGCGCCTCGAGACGGGTGAGGTCGTCTGGACTTACCAGGGCACGCGGGGAGATGCCTGGAACGGCGCCTGTGATACCGAGCGCGATGATTCGTGTCCCGTCGAGAACGGACCGGATTTCGACTTCGGCGCGGCTGCGATGCTGATGACGACCAGTAAAGGACGCGATCTCGTGATCGGGGGTCAGAAGTCCGGGGCCGTGCATGCGTTAAACCCCGATACGGGCGAGCTGGTCTGGCAACGCCGTGTCGGTCGTGGCGGGATCCAGGGCGGCGTCCACTTCGGGATGGCGACGGACGGTGACCGGATCTTCGTGCCGATCACCGACATGCCCGATGGCCGAGCGTATTCGTATCCCTCGCGTCCGGGACTGCACGCGCTCGATGCTTGGAGTGGACAGCCGCTGTGGTATGCGCCTGCGCCTACGGATGTGTGCGGCGATCGCAAGTTCTGTCATCCGGGAATCTCACAGGCGATCACATCAGTGAGTGACTGGGTGCTCGCCGGGGGCATGGACGGCGTGATGCGAGCCCACGATGCGGCGACGGGCGAGGTCGTCTGGTCCCACGACGCCAGCGGCTCGGTGACCACGACCTCCGGTGATCAGGCGCATGGTGGGTCGTTCGGTGGTGGGGCCGGGCCACTGATCCAGGATGGATTGTTGTTGATAAGTGCCGGCTACGGGATCTATTCTCACATGCCGGGGAACGTATTGCTGGCATTCGATGCAGGTGCTGAACGTGCTCGATAAGGCCAGGCTCGATGGGCAAGTGGCCTGGACGGCCGGTCGGAGTTTGGTCGTGACTGGAGGACCGTGATGGGAGTATTCGATGACAAGGTGGCCGTCGTGACCGGCGCGGCTGTGGGTCTGGGTAACACCTTTGCGCGAGCGTTGGCGGCCGAGGGGGCGTCGCTCGCGGTCTGCGACGTGAGAGACGAGAACGCGGATCTGGCGGACGAACTGGACTCGCCGGTGATGGCCGTGCACGCGGACGTCTCCGATGCGGATGACGTCAAGCGTTTCATCGACGGCGCAATCGACTACTACGGGCAGATCGATATCCTGGTCTCGAACGCTGGTGTCTGGCGTGCCTCCCTGCCCACCGACGACATGGATAAGACGATCGACGACTACGACGTGGTGGTGGGCACCAACCTCAAAGGTGTGTTCCTGTGTGGCCGGGCGGTGATCCCGCACATGATCGAACGGGGCTCCGGCGAGATCATCAACGTCAACACCGACCATCTGCACACCTGCGGCGCGCCGTTCGAGTGGGACCACGGCGATGCCCCGGATTGCCCCTGGCAAGCGGACGGCCCGCGGCCCACGGGCGGCGGGCCCGCGATGGATCTCTACGACGCCAGCAAATGGGGCATCAACGGCCTGACGTTCGGCTGGTCGCAAGCGCTGGAACCGCACAACATACGGGTCAATGCGCTGTGCATGGGCGCAACCGATTCGTACATGCTGCGCAGCTTCCACAACTTCGATCCGTCGCCGGAGGAAGAGGCCTCCTGGATGAAGGCGGAGGACGTTGCGCGAGTGATGCTTGAGCTGATCCAGGATGGACGCACGGGCGAGAACATCGGCTTTGCGGTCGGCCACCCGGTAGTGTTGCCGGCGCGCCGCACCAATCCCTACTACATCCCGGGGGACCCGACACGTGATTGACCTCAGTGGCCGTTCAGCAATCGTGACGGGTGGCGCCACCGGATTGGGGCGCGCGTTCGCTGCCGCGCTTGCGGCGGCCGGCGCCGATGTCACCCTGTGTGATGTCCGCGAGGACGCGCTCGCGGTCGCGGAGTCCCTCGCCGGACCGGGTCGCGTGCAGGGCCTGGTCGCGGACGTGTCGAAACGCGCAGACCTGGAACTCCTGGTCGATGCGGCCCGGGAGGGCTATGGGGGTGTCGATCTACTGGTCCACAACGCCGGGCGCTGGGCCCGGACGCCGGTGAGTGATGCGTACGAGAAGGCCGTGGTGGATTGGGACGAGATCATGGGTACCAACTTGCGCGGTCTGCTGCTGCTGTCGCGGATGTGCGTGCCCTTGATGATCGAGCGCGGTGGTGGTGACATCGTGAATATCTCGACCTACTACGTGCTGCCGGCCAAGAGCCCGGGCACCAACCCGCCCGACACCGATCTCTACAATGCCTCGAAATGGGCGTTGAACGGCTTTACCCAGGCCTGGGCGATGGCGCTCGCCGAGCAGAATATCCGGGTCAATGGGGTGTGCATGGGGCCGACGGATACCGAGATGCTGCGCGGACTCTGGAAAGGAGATCCACCCGCAGATTTCGCCGCAACCTGGATGCAGCCGGAGGAGATCGCCCAGCTGATGCTGGACCTGATCGAAGACGGTCGAAGCGGCGAGAATATCGGGGCATGGATAGGGGAGCCCGTTGCGCTGTCGCCTTCGCCTGCGAGGCACCGAACCATCACGGGGTAGCGTCGCGGAAAGAAACGCACGGATAGGAAATATAACAGGGATGTTCGGTATCGCGGTGTGGTCCGTGGTCAACGGCACAGTGGGGTAGTCGGGCGGTTCTGAGAGCTCAGAATCGAGTCAGAGGCGGGCTGCAGGATCTGTTCAGGTGCTTTACCTGCAGGATTTTCATTGCGCTGACCTCGCGTGTTGTCCTTGGTTCTACCCCCTCCACCAGGCGCTCGCCCTGACCATCTGCCAGGCTCATTGCGTAGACGTTGAACAACTCGCTACCGCTGTACGCGGGATGCGGCCTAGCCATTTACAACACCGCCTCCGCCATAAATCGCAGCGTCTCCACGTCTTTGACCGAAACCAACAGCGATGTGATGGGGCTCTTTTCCCAATCTTTGATGCGCTCGACGATTCGCCCTTTGGACCCGCAAAGAGAGATCTCGTCGGCCAACGCATCCGGCACCGCTTCAAAAGCGCGCAGTCGCTCGCCTGCCATGAAGAGATCTTGTATCTCCTCCGCAGCGTCCGCAAAGCCCAGACGCGAAATGTGGTTTTTGTGCAGGTTGTAGCTTTTTGCTCCCATGCCACCGGCATAAAAGCCAACCTGCTGTTTCACCGGCGCGAGAGCCGCATCGAGATCGTCATCGACGTTAACTCTGATGGTGGCTGCGATCTCAAACAAATCGTCCGCTCGATCAAGTGCTTTTTCATACACGCCCATGCGATAGGGAGAAATAAACATCGGCACCCAGCCCTGACAGAGCTCGGCGCCAAGGGCGACATTTTTGGGTCCTTCGGCACCTAGGAAAAGCGGTATCTCCCGGCGGTAGGGATGCGTTATGAGCCTTAGCGGCTTACCAAGACCCGTCCCGCCTTCCAATGGCAGCTGAAAGTACTCACCATCGAAATCCACCGGCTCTTCCCGAGCGAGTATCTTTCTGAAAAGCGTTATCCACTCGCGAGTCCTCGCCAGCGGTTTGCCATAGGGCAGCCCGTACCAACCCTCGACTACTTGCGGGCCGGAAACACCGATGCCGAGGATCAGGCGCCCTTGCGAGAACAGATCCAGCGTCGTCGCCGTCATCGCCGCATTTGCAGGCGTACGGGCCGACAGCTGCATGATGGACGTGCCCAGTTTCAGCCGCGTTGTCAGCGCACCGATCCAGGTGAGTGGCGTGAAACAATCGGAGCCATAGATTTCTCCGAACCATACCGACTCATAGCCGAGACGCTCGGCCTCCAGCGCTAGTTCGACCTGCCTGTTCGGATCATCGACAACCCCCAGCATCAACCCCAGCTTCATACGCCTGCCTCGTTCATTTGTTATACGGTTTAACTGTTTGCTACGTCTGACAGTTCAATATCGCCAACCCAGCAGATTCCAGTACCCCAGCACGAGAACCAGCAGAAGGAAAACCACGCTCACGTAAGTATAGCGAACACGCTGCCAGACGTTGCAATCATCCGATCGCCACACTGTTACTAACAGCCCAAGACTCCCCACGGTAAAGAGTGCACCCAGCAGCGGCAGCACCAAGACGACTCCTGTTCCAGGTGGCGGAAAATCGAAGATCATCCGGTCCATGTCCACATTGCCCATGACAACAGCGAGCCCGAGAGCGAATGCGAGGAAGCTGACTGAAGCCAGGATGAGACTCAGCCTGGCAAGACGCGCCGCGCCGGATACCTGAACCTGGCCCCGATTACGGATTGCGTTCAGCAGTACGAAAAAGCCTGCCAGTAACGCCAGGCCAATCACCAGCTGATGATTCCCCGCACTCTCTAAGGCGCCGACTTTGTCCGCCACTAGGATGGGTACCGAGCCGAGAAAGGCACGAGTAACCGCACCACCATCGTCGGTCTCGAACACCATGGTCTCCTGGCGGCCCTGCTGACGAAATACATAGGGTTCGACCTCGATGAAGCGCCCACCCAGTCCTTCACCAGGCACGACGATCTCACCCTCGGCACCCGGCGCGATGGCGAGGTCTCCAGCGAGACCAATAACCCCTTCCAGCTTTGTGAAGGAGCGTCGATTGATCCGATACGCACCGGCGATCTTCGCGATCCGTTCTGCACTTCCTTCGGGCGGCTCTGGCGGAAACTCCGGTGCCTTACCCCTATCACCGGGATAGAAGTAGTCGAGCACCGCGTCCACCACACCGGCACGCGCCACAGCACCGTCCGGTGTATTGAATGAGAGGAAAAAGCCGAAGTCCGTCTCCGGGTGAATGACGAGCTGGGAGTGAAAGGCGATGGTGTTGCCACCGTGGCCGACGAATCGCTCGCCATTGCGGCGAATCTCGTAAAACCCGTGCGCCATACCGGCCACCCGCGGATCATGGGCAAACAGTCGGGAGTGCATGAGCTGTGTCGTCTCCGGATCGAGAATCCTGGTATCTCCATACGCCCCGTCCTGCACATGGGCGATGATGAACCGCGCCATGTCGTTGGCAGATGCGGAAAGTGCCCCGGCAGGGCCGAAGTTCTTGATGAACTCGAATCCCATGAGCTCGATGCCGTTGTGCGCGCTCTTGTAGCCCTGGGCAAAGTCCGGCGCGAGGCGCTCCGGGAGCGGTTCGTCAAAAGTAGACTGGGTCATACCCAGAGGAGCGAAGATGTTCGAGGCTACGTAATCCTCGAAGCTCATCCCGGAAATGTTGGCGACAACGAGTCCGGCCAGAGCCGTGGACCAGTTGCTGTAAGCCGAATAGGTCCCCGGCGCCCAGATCTGGTTGGGAATGTGTGCGGCAAGCGAGTCCGCCAGCGGCACCAGATTTTCCACCTCGTCAGCAAAGAGATACCCGACTGCACCATCTTCCAGGCCGGGGGAATGCGTCATGATGTGCGTCATGGTCAGAGGCTCACCGAAGGCGTTGGGGATTTCGAACTGATCCACGTAGTCGCTGACCGGGGCGTTAAGATCGATCCTGCCCTCCTCCACAAGCTGCATCACAGCCGTCCAGGTGAAGAGTTTCGATACGCTGCCCGGGCGGAAAAGCGTGCGAGCCGGATCGACGGCAACACCCGTCTCAAGGTTTGCCATGCCATAACCCCTTGACAGCACTAGCTCTCCGTTCCGGACCAGCGCGAAGGTCATGCCTGCGAGCTTATAGTCCCGGAACTGAGCCGCCATCACGCCATCGAGGTAGACGCCAAACCGATCCACATCGCTGAATTCAGCAGCGGACGCCGGAGTGAGCGACCACAAACTCAAGACGACGCCAAACAAGGACGTTCTGATTTTTTCGTACATGCAGCCTCTTCCCAACAGCGTGACAGACGGATGGTCACCTGATTCCGATACGCGATCAATGCATGGATAGGAAATATAAAAGGGATGTTCGGTATCGCTGTATGGTCCGTGGTCAACGGCAGAGTG
>DCWG01000048.1:0-168 GCA_002327525.1 Gammaproteobacteria bacterium UBA2168
ACCCACCGTCCAGCCCTTGTTGATCTCACCTACCAGGTCCTCCTTGCGGGCGATGGCGTCGTCGAAGAAAGTTTCGTTGAAGGGGGATTCGCCGCTAATCAACCGAATCGGCTTGATGGTCACACCGGGTTGATCCATCTCCAGCAGCACGAAGCTGATGCCCTCGTG
>DCWG01000048.1:473-27636 GCA_002327525.1 Gammaproteobacteria bacterium UBA2168
CAGCACGAAGCTGATGCCCTCGTGTTTGGGCACATCGAAGTCGGTGCGCACCAGACAGAACATCCAATCTGCATTGTGCGCGCCCGAAGTCCAGATCTTCGAGCCGTTGATCACGAAGTGATCGCCCTTGTCATCCGCGCGCGTGCGCAGGCTCGCGAGATCACTGCCCGAGCCCGGTTCGCTGTAGCCCTGGCACCACTCCACCTCGGCACGGGCGATGCGCGGCAGGTGACGCTGTTTCTGGTCTTCGCTACCCATCTCGAGCAGCGTCGGGCCGATCATGGAAGTCCCGAAGCTCGACAGTGCCGGCCGCGCGCCGATGCGCTGCATCTCCTCCAGCAGCACGACAAACTCATCCTTACCGAGTCCGCCACCACCATATTCGACCGGCCAGTTGGGTACGGTCCAGCCTTTCTCAACCATGCGCTCGAGCCACAGAAGGGTATCCGGGTCCTCAATTTCAATCTTGCTGCTACCGTTGGATACCGGACCCGGGCCGCGCGCGCCAGGCGGACAATTCTCCTCGACCCAGGCGCGGGTTTCTTCTCTGAAAGCCTCCAGTTCGCTCACCGTGTTTTCCTCCGTCGAGAACCTTCGATCATAGCAGAGCGTGGCTTCGCGCCGCTTCATCCTTCCCGGCGCACGCGCACCAACAGGAAATAAACCGCGGCGCCCATCACAATCAACCCCGCCCCCAAACCCGCTTCCAGCGGACGTTCCATGGCCAGATAGAGCAGCGTCCAGGCGGTGAGAGCGAGGAATATCAGCGGCGGTAACGGATAGGCGGTGACACGATAAGGCCGCATCAACCCCGGCTCGCGCCAGCGCAATACAAACACCCCAGCCACCGTCGCCAGGCTGCTCATCCCGAGCGTGAACGTGGCGAACACCAACACCGATTCAAATGACGCAGTGAGTACCAGCAGCACCGATATCACCGACTGACAGACCACCGCGTTTACCGGGATACCGTAGCGGTTGGTGCGAGCGAGTACCCGTAGCGCCCCGAAATCCTCTCCCATCACCTGCAGCACTCGCGGCCCGGCCAGGATCATCGAACTGGCGGTGGAGACCAGCAACAGCGCCAGCACAATCCCCATGATCGCCGCACCCTGCGCACCGAAGATGTGCTGGGCCACCACATAGCCTACTTCGAGTTTGCCTTCCATATCGGCCATGGGTGCCGCTCGCAAAAAGGTGTAGTTGAGCGCCACGTACACCGCCATGACGATAGCCGTACCAGCAGCCAGTACCCAGGGTAGAGTGCGTTGCGGGTTTTGCACTTCACCAGACAGGTAGGTGCCCGCATTCCAACCCGTGTACGCATAGTTGACGTAGATCAGTGCCACGGCGAACACACCGCTTGTGAGTAGCACCCCGTCACCCGCCACCGGCAGGAATGCGAGCGGTTGTGGCCGTTCCGTCAACAGCAGCCCCGCCACGCAGAAGCCGACGATCAGCAGTATCTTCACGCCGGTGAACCAACGCTGCACGGCACCGCTCGAACGTCGGTTGACGGCGTGTGCTCCGGTCAGCAGAACGATCAGAACCAGTGCAGCCACACTACGGTCCAGCCAGCCGACAACCGAGTTCAGGTAGGCACCGAACGTCATGGCGGCAAGCGCCGTGGGTGCCGCGAAGCCAATGGTTGCAGACAAGGCCCCCGAAACGAAACCCACGCCCGGATGGTAGATGCGGGACAGGAAGTTGAACTCGCCACCAGAGCGCGGCAGCGCCGCACCCAGTTCCGCATAGCTGAGCGCACCGCAAACGGCGATGAGGCCGCCAACCACCCACAGCATGAGCAGGACGAAGCCGGACTGGATGTCCAACAGTTGAAAACCGAGTGATGTGAATACACCGGTGCCAATCATGTTGGCAACCACTACCGAGAGTACGGTTGCGGCGCTGAATCCGCTGTCGTTCGAATCTGAGGATACGCTCAAATGAGGACATCCCGGCACAAAACGCGGCAGAATACCGCAAACTAACGACAGACCGGTCAGATGAAAACCTCCTTGTGGGCCACCTGGAACGATTTCGCCGAGGAACCGTTTGGCATCTTCGACAGTCTCTACTACTTCGGGATGGCAGGATCGTGAGGGTCGAGCAGATACCTTGACTTCAACACCCGCCGTGGAACGCCTGGCCGTGATCGGCGACTTGCATGCCGAGCACGAGCACCTGGCTGTCGTGTTGCGACATCTCGAACACCTGGAAGAGCCAGTGGACGCAATCATCTGCACCGGCGACATTGCCGATGGTGGCGGTTCGGTGGATGTCTGCTGCGAGCTGCTCGCGCGCTTCGGCGTGATCACGGTGCGCGGCAATCACGACCGCTGGCTGCTCGAGGATCGGGTACGCCATTTACCCATGGCGCACAGGCTCAAGGCGCTGTCCCGCACGGCCATCGACTACCTGGAATCCCTTGCCGGGATCGAAGACATCGAGACCATCGCCGGTCGGGTGATGCTCTGTCACGGTGTCGGCGAGAACGACCTCGCCAAGGTGTGGCCAGGCAGCGAGCGTATGCCGCCCGAGCGCAGCCGGCGTCTGGACGGCATGATCGATTCGAGCAACTACCGCTACCTGTTCAACGGCCACATGCACTACCGCACGGTGGTGGCCTTCCCCGGTTTGACCCTGATCAATGCCGGGACATTGCGCCGGGACCACCGCCCCGGGTTTTCTGTTATCGATTTCCGGGACCGGCAGATCACTGCATACGCTGTGAACTCACGTCGAGTACAACCACTACTGCAGGTACCACTGGAGAATGGCGATGAACGCCGGGTGTGGACCAACACCCAGGCATTCGACGGCGACTGGACGCCGCTGACACTGTACTGAGATCCGATGCCCGCAGAGAGGCATGTGCGACTCGAGAGACCTGGTGGCCGAGGAGTTTCGCACAGCGGCCGAGAAGCTGGAGCGCGCCGCGGCGCATTGCCGCATCGCGGCCAAACACTACACCGACCGTGATATCCCGCGAGGCGGCACACACGCATACGCCGCCCTCGAAGATCTGTCGCAGACTGGGTTCGAGTCAGCCTTCGCTGAAGGTGACCCCCGCATGGTCACTGAGCCGCGCAAGCAAGGCATCGCCCATGCTCGCTGCCGGTGTGGTAATCCCACCCGGTGAATTGAGTCCATCCAACGCCAGGCACAATGCGCTCTCGCCCAGCATCCGGGCCGTGGAGCCGTAACCCGGATCACGGTCGCCCTGCACATCAACCAGCACGTCCTTGTCGGCATCCTCCGGATGCTTGCCTAGTAGCGCGACCTTGAAGTAGCCGGCCTCGCGCGCCGCGTGCGAAGGGCCATCTCCCGGTTTGGGTACGAATCGGGCCAACAGGTGGCGAATACTCGGAAAAGTCGTCATCGTCGTCATCGCAGCCGAGCCCATGGACACCACCACCGCGCTCGTGAAGCCCACCGGCCCATCTTTGGTGAGCATCGCCTCGCCATAGCGAAAGTCGCGGCCGTACGGGTAGCCGAGCAAGGCGTGGGTACGCCGCACGACCCGGGTATTGATTCCGGCCATCATGAACGGCCCGGCCCAGGTGTGAAAGTCCTCATCATAAAACGCCGCCTGTGAATCCGGTCCGTCGAGCCCTTTTTCCTCCCCGGGATTCAATGCGTAAGGATTCTGCATGACCCGCCTGATTCCAGGATCGCGTTCTGTTTCTTCGAGCATGTACATCATGCTGTCCGCGGTGCCCCCGCTCATCCCCCCTTTGAAGTCCAGTGCCCGGAACTTCACCTCGCGGGCATAGACACCATGACGCTCGTGCATGACGCGCTGCACATAATGCACGCCGAGATCAGACGGAATACAGTCGAAGCCACAGGAGTGCACGATACGTGCCCCGTTCGTCCCAGCAGTTGCCTCGTGTTCGTCGATCATGCGGCGCATCCAGTGCACCTCGCCGGCGAGATCGCAGTAGTCGACCCCCTCCTCCGCGCAGACACGCACCAGGTCCGACCCGTACTTTGCGTAAGGCCCCACGGCAGAGCACACGACCCGGGTTCTGCGCACCATCTCGCGCAACGAATCGACATCCGAGCTGTTCGCAACCAACACCGGCAGCGCATCGCCTGTTGCACCAAGTTCTGCACGCAGAGTTTCTAGCTTTTTGGCGTTGCGCCCAGCGATCGTCCACGACACGCGCGCATCGGTCCCGCCACCCTCTCCAGGGCCATGCCGCTCGGCCAGGTACTCGGCAACCAGGCGCCCGGTGAATCCGGTCGCGCCCCACACGATCACATCGAAATCAGCCACTCTCGCCATTCTCCACGCGGATGAGGAAACCAACGGAGCATTGTACGCTCTAAAACAGCTCCATCTGACGGTCGTCCCCGATCACCGCGTCGAAGTTCAGCGAAAGCGCGCCCAGAACGGGTTCTGCCACGGGCCGAATCTGCTTGTCGACGTAATGCTCGTGGTCCGGCTGGGCGGTCAACGTATCCAGCGGTTCGGGGCCATTGTAGGTGACGAGGTAATGCACCACTCGCGCAGTGGGGTTTTTGGATCTGCGCGCGGCTACCACGTGGGGAGGCGTGCTGGCGGTGTATTCCTCCACGGGCTTGCGCAATCCCTTGCGATAGACGAGTTGATCGTCCATTTCACCCGCTCTCACCCTCGCGACGATTCCCTTGAGATACTCATCCACCGGTTGTTCGTCGAACAACCGCCGGTACAGCCCACGCTGCACGGTCTTCGCAAGATCTGTCCAGTCACGCCGCACGACCTCCATGCCCACAAACTCCACATCCGTCTCACCCCATCTCAGCCCGGCATAACGCTTGCGCGCACCACCCTGGCCGGAGCGTACTTCCGCCAGAAACAACTTCGCGTACAGTTTTTCGAACTCGAGCTCGAGACGGCTTTCCACGCCCACAGACGACCGGATCTGTTCGGCGAGTTCGCGGGTCATCGCCTCAGCAAGCCGCGGGCCTGCCTCGAGTGCCACGTCGCTGTTCCGCTCTCCCGAGTACACAAATACACTATCCGTATCGCCGTACAGCACCGGGTATCCGCGCGCTTCGAACCAACTGCGCGACCACTGCAGCAGATGCCGGCCCTGACCCGTGATCGCATTGGCTATGGCCGGGTTGTGGAACCGGCACGCCGGTGTGCCGAGAACGCCGTAAAACGAGTTCATGAGAATCTTGATGGCCTGCGAGGCCACGTCGTCGCCTTCCCGTCTGGCCGCCTCACGGGCGGGAAACAGGGTATCCAGCATGCCCGGCAGGATGGCTGGTGCCCGGGAGAAGCGCGCGCCCGACGTAACCTCCACATAATCACCCGGCGGCGCCCCCGGCTGGACATACCCCAGCGGATCGATGTTGTAGGTGCGAATGATGCTGGGATACAGGCTCTTGAAGTCGAACACCCAGACGTTCTGGTGCATGCCGGTGACCGGTTCGAAGACATGACCACCCACCTGTCCGACACGCGAATCGTTACTGCGAACGCTCGGTGCGACGATACCGCGTTTGTGGATCTCAGCCAGATAGAGGAAGTCGAAAGAGGCAATGCTGGCCGCGACACGATCGGGCGCCATCCCAGTCAGGCGACTGCGGGCGAGGGAGAGCTGTACGAGGTCGAGTTTCTCCAGAATATCGATCACCAGGCGCGCGTCCGTGCGCGCATACAGACAGAAAGCAGGCAGGTCGTCTCGATAGTTGGCAAGAATCTCCCCGACGCGATCGGTCACGTCTCCCGCGACCACCTTGCCCTCTCCCAGTACCTGGCGGGCGACGGCATCCAGCGAGAAATCATCCATGCGCATGAATGCACCGCGTAGCAGGTCCATGCCATCCAGCACCACGCGCCCTGGTATGGTGGCACTGCCGCTGCCGAAGTACCCACGTGCAGGCCGTATCGTCAGCCGACCTTGCACTCTGCCAAGTTCGAAGGGTGTACGCACGCGCGCGGCAATCCTGGACAGCACCGACAGGTCGAAGTCCACCACGTTCCAACCAGTGAGAATGTCCGGGTCGATTTCCATAACCCGCCGGCAAAACGCTTCGATTGCCGATTTCTCGTTCATGTACCCGGCGGCGCCCGATGGCATGTCGCGACCGGCCGGATCCACCACGAGCACTTCGTCCACACCACAGCCATACAACGAGATGGCAAGCACGCGATCAGCCTCGGCGTTGGTTTCGATGTCGAAGGAGAGTACCCGAGGGTCGAGCGATACTGTCGAGGGAGTGAGATTCGGTTCGTCGAACACCCAATTCGTCCCTGTGCCGCGTTGCGGGGTGCCTTCGATACGGCACCCACCTTTGATGTCACGATCGACGAGGTAACGCACGGCAAAGCGTACATCTGCCTCAAACGTGTCCACGCCGAACTGGTGAAATTGATCTCTGAGTGGCGGGGCATCCCGGGGGAGGGCCACGTCGATTCGAAATACCGGTTCTCCGACGAATGTGGTTCTCTGACTCTCGATCAGCGTTGCACCGAGTTCCCGGGCGCGCGCTTCGTCGCGACGCCTGATGTAGAAATGTGGTGTCTCGCTGCGGTCACGGATCAGGAAGGTCGCGCCGTCAGTCAGCCGCCCGAACAGGTACACCACTGGCAGGCCGCCCTGGTTGCGGTAGGTCGCCTGCAGGATGAATCCCTCGTGCGTACTCACCGCTGATGCACTCCCTGCGCTACTCGAGAAGAACACCGGCATTGAGAATGCCGTTGGGATCCACTTCGCGCTTCACCGCCGCGAGCGCCTTGCCGAACAGTTCCGGTCGCTGCCGCTCCCATCCTTCACGGTGCATACGCCCAACCGCGTGATGGTGCGTAACCGTACCGCCGCCTTCCACCACCGCCTCGGTAGCCGCGGCCTTGATCTCCTGCCATTGGGCGACCTCGCCACCGATGACGGCAGGTCCGGAGAAGCTGTAGTACGGCGCCGGACCGTCAGCGTAGACATGCGTGAACCGGCACGACAGCGAACTGCCATCTCCGAGTACGGAGCCGAGCGCTTTGCCAACTCGCTCGCGAACCAACGCATCGAAATCCTCGAAGGCATCCCACGTGATGGAGGTCTCGAAGGTATCGGCCAGCATACCGAGACCTGCGGTCGCGCCCGCGTTGACACCGATGAAGGCGTCACGCCATGCGCCCACCGCGCCTCCACGGCCGGTGGCTTCGCCTGATCCATCGTCGATGCGGATGTGCTCATCCTCGATGAGGCCGCCGCATTCGCGTGCCAGTTCCACCGCCTCGCGCATGGGCTGAGCTTGCGGAATATCCGCAGATTCGAAACCAATGATAAGAAGCGCCTGTTGTCCGTCGAGGCCCGCGCTCTGCGCCGCTTCCACGGGATCGAGCAGACGCAGGTTGGCAGGCCACAGCTTGCTCTGCACGATGCAGCGTACAGCTTGACCCCCTGCGAGCCATCTCGGAAACACCACGCCTGCGCTGGCTCTGAATACCGGGCGTTTCTGCAATCGCAGCCAACACTCAGAGATGATACCGAGAATACCCTCCGATCCGATCACCAGCCGATCCGGGCTGGGACCTGCGCCGCTTCCCGGCAGCCGACGGGACTCCCACCAACCACGAGGTGTGAGCATGCGCGTGCTTTCCACGAAATCGTCTATGTGCGTGTGGTTGGTTGCATAATGACCGCCCGAACGCGTCGCCACCCAGCCGCCGACCGTGGACCAGGGAAAGCTTTGTGGAAAGTGCCTCAGTGTGAGTCCCGCCGGTCGCAGGGCATCCTCCAGGTCAGGTCCGTACACACCGGCCTGGATACGGGCCGCCCGGGAAATGTCATCCACTTCCAGCACCCGGTTGAAGCGGTCCATATCGATGGTGACTGCTCCGTCGGCCGCTTCCGGAACGGACACTCCATGCACCACAGTCGTACCACCCCCATACGGAATGACGGCATAACGGTTCGTATCCGCCCATTCGAGCGTCGCCTCCAGTTCGTTTTCGTCCCGGGGGTGCGCCACCGCATCAGGTGGATTGTCGAAGCGGCCACGCAACGCCATCAGAATCTCGGTAACGTGTCCGCCATGGGTGTGCAGCGCTCGCTCTTCATGCTCGTCACTCACCCACCCTGCCAACGCAGACGGCACATCGATACGGGACTTACGCAGCTCGATATCCTCGATGTCAGGTACGACAGGCGGTTCCACGAAAGTTCCGGTGCGTTTCGCGATTGCCTCCGCCGCTTTCCTGCGCTGGGCTTCGGTGGGTTCGTCCGATTCGAATCCCCAGGTCCAGAAGCTGCGTTTTTCCTGCCATTTAGCCATGTCATCTTTCTCCATTCAGGGTGATGGGTATGCCTTCCGAGGCGAGAGGTGGTTCGATTGCGAGAAGTTTTGCGACTGTCGCCGCCACGTCCACCTGACGAACCGCGCCGATACGCGCACCCCGCTTCACCCCCCGGGCGTACGCGAGGAAGATACCGCCCATATCCTCGAGCTCGGGACGGTAACCGTGGCCGCCGATGCTGGCGCCCATCGCCAGACGCGCCCGTAGATAGGCTCCCGCAGCGCCGCCCGGCCTCGAAAAGCGGTCCGGCGGCTGCGCGGCGATCACGATATCGCCATTACGCTCGGGTATCGCCAGACCGTGTCGCTTCAGAAAGGCTTCATCGAGCACCGTCACACCATCGATACCGGCGAGCACATCGCGAACCCGCTCGCGCCTCCGCAGATCTTCGACAAAGACATGGGCAAGCGTCGATCCCACCACCCTTGCATCGATACCAGCGTCTTCGAGGGCGGCGCGCACGTCGATGTAGCCGCCTGTTTCCGTCATCCCGTGGTCGCTGACGATAATCAGTGTCGTACGCGCCCACAGATCCCGTTTGTCGATGCCGGTGATGAGTCTCTCGAGCTGCGCGTCCTGATCCGCAATCTGCTCAGCGACCTCCCGAGCCTCAGGGCCGTAGCGATGCGCCGTGGAGTCAGCGCCAGCCCAGTAGCTCATGATCAGCCGCGGCCGCTCACCCTCCGGCAAATCGAGCCACGATAGAATCTTGTCTACCTTCTCCGACTCGGGACGCTCGCCGTCGAAGGGCGCCATGCGATAAGTTGTACCCTGGCCGCGCCAGTCACTCTCTGACCCCACCCAGAAATAGGTGGCCACCGGCACTCCCTGACGTTCTGCCGCTATCCACAACGGTTCGGCCAGCAACCAGTTTGCATCCGACTCGTAACGGTACTGACCGCGGTCCCGGTCGAGGAAGTGGTTGTCCACTATGCCATGGGTATCGGGCCAGGTGCCGGTGGCGATAGAGACGTGTCCCGGGAAGGTATTGGAAGGATAGACCGGCACCAGGCGCTCTGCTCGCAGACCGTCCCGCATCATTCGCTCGAGGGCAGGAAATGAACCGCGGTCGGGATAATCATGACGCATGCCATCCCACGACAGCATGATGACGATCGGCGCCCCGGCCCCCACTGCCACACCTGCAAGCGCGCAACACATCAGGCAAACCGGGAGGAAATACTTCAGGTGCATCCTGTCTCCCTTATCCCCCGTTATCCAGCAATTCCTGAAGCGGTGGCATTGCGTCCACCGTTTTCGCATCGATCGCCGACCAGTCAATGCCGGACGGGGCAGTCAGCGCTCGTGCCACGCGAATCGTTTGTGTGGGGGTGGCGATCAAGGCGAGCGGTAAATCGTTGCTCATCACCGGGAAGTCATCCACAACCTGCACGTCGTGAACGGTCGTTGCGACCGGCACGGGTTCGTGACCAAGCTCGAGTAACAGCGCGTACTCGATGTCACTGTAACCCGCCCCTTTTCCGCAACGCTTGCCGGTGCGCGTAACGGCCGCGCACCCGCTGACCATGGCATCGACCTGAGGGAGGGCGGCCAGAGTCACGTCGACCGAAAAACGCGTCATGGTCTTCAATGTCGCGGCATCGCCGTAACACTGCGGCGGGATCAGCTCCGGGTCCAGCAAATGAAAACCGCCCGCGAGTTTCGGCGTGGGCACATAGACACGGATGCCGAGCTCCAGCGCGCGCTGGCGCACCCATTTCTGCGGCGAATCTGGGTTGACCTTGATCGCACTCGCATCAACCCAGGGGGCTTCCCGAAACAGCCGTTCGGCGGCCGTCCGAGCACCCTTGAAATTGGGAATACGACCATGCGGCGGAAAAGGAAACCGTGCAAGGCCCTGGTCCGCGAGTAGGTCCCAGGCGTGCTGGCACGCAGTCGCCTTGGACTCAAATCTGGCCGCAGACATCACGCGCCTGGTGGCCATCAATGCCATCTCCGCCGAACCTCCCGCAATTCATACCGCCGCACTTCCCCGTGCTCGCGCCAAAGTTACTTCAATGAGAATATCATCAACCGTCCACCGACGAGCAGCGCCCGACGAGCCCTGCCCATACAGGCGCACGCAGGCAGCGAGCTTCATAGCACGACGCAACGACAATCTCGCAAGCCTACGGGACTCCGGAAGGAACCAGTCAACCAGGCGCGGGACCGAGCCCGATGAAGCATCGAGGATGCAAGGTAGCCACATGGTAAGAACCGTAGCCGTAACTATTCTGGCGATCACGGCGTGGACGATCGCCGCAATCGTGCTTTCGCTCTACGGCGTCTGGCTGCGGCCGGTCGCACCAAGCGGTGACGCAAACTCGTTTTTTGAGTATGCGGTGCGGACCATCGAGGCGAACAATCCTGGAAATACCGCGTTTGCCCTGATCGAGGGCGGGGCGGTGGTGGCCGAGTACTATGCGCGTGAGCAGAATCAGGTTGACGCCCATACCCTGTTTGCGACTGCTTCGTTTAGCAAGTGGATCACCGGATTGGCCGTCATGACACTGGTCGAGGCGCAACGAATAAACCTGGACGCCCCAGTGGCAGACTATTTGACACGGTGGCATCTGCCTGACTCCGAATTCGACAACAGCAAAGTGACCGTGCGCCGATTGCTGAGCCACACAGCCGGATTGACCGATCGTCTCGGGTTCGGTGACTACAAAGCCGAGGAGCAGCTACCCATCCTGGTGGAGTCACTGCACAATCCACGCGCATCGCGTGATGCAGACGTGGAAATTAGCGTGGGACTCGAACCCGGATCAGAGTATCTGTACTCGGGCGGAGGCTATCTGATCCTGCAGTTGATCGTGGAGGAGGTCACCGGTTCCCAATACGCAGACTACGCACGACAAACCATTCTCCGACCGCTCGGCATGAACCGCTCTACCTTCGAATATCCGGCAACTCTGTCGAATGTCTCCCAATCGTTCGACCAAAGCGGCCGACCAACGCCCCTTTATCGATACGCATCGACAGCCGCAACGGCATTCACCAGCAGCGCAGCGGACATGGCCGCGCTGGCGTCGGGACATACGAAGCTTCTCACGGCCGAAACCCTGGCCAGCATGCGCAAGCCCCACGCATTCGTCGCTGGAGCGCCCATTTGGGGCCTGGGTAACATCCTCTACGCACCGACGGCATCGGGCGATAGCCTGTACGGCCATGACGGAAGCAACGAACCGGCCATCAACTCTTCGCTGCGCATCAACCCAGACACCGGTGACGCCTACGTCATGCTGATATCAGGCCACCCATCGCTCGCCTCCGACATCGGCGCGCAGTGGGTGCTCTGGCAAACAGGTTACCCCGACATTCTGGCAACACCCGACGTGATGACAACCGCCGCCCTCCCGGCTGGCGCTGGCAGCATGATAATCGTCGCGCTGGCGCTCTGGTATCGCCGCCGGGCGACTCGCTAGTGTAGTGCACGACACTAGCCCGGTGGATCGGATCATTACCCGCCTCAACCCACACCGGCCTTAAGCAACACCGGATGTGCGGCCCGTCCAGCGTCATACGCGATGCATCGCCCCCCGTGATCGCACCTCGCACGATACAAAGCCAGCGCATTCCACCATGCTCGCGCCCAGGCCACATCGATGAGAACATCACCAATCGCCCACTGGAGAGTGCATGATCCGAGCTTTGCTCGCGCGATATCCCGCGCTGGCCTACCCCCGCTTCCGCCGCTACTGGTTTGCTTCGTTCGCATCCGTCGGCGCAACCCAGCTCATCACGCTGGGCCAGGGCTGGCTCGTGTTCGAATTGTCCGGCTCCCCGCTGCAACTGGGCTGGCTTGGCGCTGCGGCCGCTCTGCCCAATATTCTCATGACGCTGATTGGTGGCGTGATCGCCGATCGCTTCAATCAACGCCTGATCATGATGTTCACCTCGGGCACCATCGCGCTGCTGCTGGCACTCCAGACATGGCTCTCCGCGACCGATCAGGCGCAGGTGTGGCACGTTCTCGCTATCGCGGCTGGCATCTCGCTGACCACCGGTCTCGACTGGCCGGCTCGCGCCGCCCTTTACCCCCAGTTCGTGGAGCGTAACGCGTTCCTGAGCGCCGTTGCGCTCAATGCCTTCATCTGGCAATCCACGCGCATGGCCCTCCCCGCGCTCGGCGGAATCATGATTGGCTATTGGGATACCTGGACGGTGTTTGCCGCAGCAACCGTAGGCTTCCTGATCATGCTCGCCGTCATGACGACGCTGAAGGTCGCGCCGACGGCGATTGCGACGCAGTCACCCTGGCAGCAGCTGACCACCGGTGTGCACTTCATCTGGCACACGCACCTGTTTCGCTGGCTACTCACCCTCACCTTCGTTGGTATGTTCTTTGCCAATGCCTACGTTCAGCTCATGCCCGTATTCGCCGACCAGTTGGAGGCCGGGGAAGAGGGCTATGGGTATCTGCTCTCGGCCGGCGGCGTCGGCTCGGTACTCGGCACGCTCCTCATCGGTGCAATCAATCGCTACCAGCGCCTCGGTGTGCTGATGCTGTCGGCCGCCGCGGCCTCGATCGGTGCACTCATGGCGTTCGCCTGGTTCGTCGATCACGGTGTGTGGCTTGCGACGCTGTTCCTGGTTTTTCTCACCGCTTTGTTTGCCTCGATCTTCCAGATCATCTCCATGACCGTGCTGCAGCTCAGGGTTCCGGATGAACTGCGGGGCCGGGTCATGGGCATACATACGATCGGCTATTCCCTCATCCCGCTGGGCGGCTTGTTCCTGGGCGCGCTCGCTGAGCAGTGGGACGCGGGGAGCGCGGTGGTGACGGGCAGCGGCATCTATCTCGCCATACTGGTATGCCTGACACTCACACAACGCGGCCTGCGGGCTCTGGACGGAACCCGCCTGGATCCGGCACCCTCATAGTGCCCTGTTTCATAGGACACAAGCATGGGTAAATGGCTGGTCATCGCTGGCTCGATCCTCATCGTGGTGGGGCTACTCGTCTCAAGCGGAGCCTTGTCTTGGTTCGGCAAGCTGCCGGGCGATATTCGGATCGAACGCGGCAATCTGACGATCTTTCTCCCAATCACGTCGATGCTGCTGACTTCAATCGCCCTGTCGTTGCTCGCACAGCTCGTGAAGCGATTCTGGTAAGGCAATCGCGCCACGATTCAGGTTGATGCCGCTCGGGCAAGCGCGTCCGAACGCGGTCGTTCGAGTGCGAGCTGTTGATGCAGGACCTTCAACGCCTTATTTTGCAGATCGCGTTCCCTATCGAGTTCGGATATGCGGTGTTGCGCTTCCTCGAGTGATTCACGCAAGCCTGCCTGTTCTCTAACGGACTCTTGTCGAAGCCGATCCTGTTCCGCCCGCAGCTGCGCCAGCGTTGTTTCATGCGCAATTTTTTACGCTTCGAGCTTCATCCGTACCTTGTCCACTTCCTCACTGTGAATCTGCGCGGTCTCGGCAACGCTCACGTGGTGCCGCGAGATCTCCGCTCGTTCGTTGGCCTGCGCCAACTCGCGTTGCACCCGCCGGATTTCCTGAACTGCCGTACGCGCCTTGCGCGCACTATCACGCGCGTGTTTGCGCCGAGAATCGGATTCCTCCGTCACGCGACGCAGCTGATCTTCGCGAGTGCGTAACAGCGATTCGAGTTGGGGTATGCGGCTACGGGCACGCTGCGGACACTCGGGTGTAACCCTGACGACCGGCAGCAGGTCACCGACCGGGAGGCCTCGTCGGACCAGCCCCATATTTAGCCCGAAATGCTATTTTCTTAGCACATCGGTCATCGTGCTACCAAAGGTTCAGCCCAGGGCCGGGTTGGTCTTGGCGAGGTCGAGCTGATGCACCTCGGCAAAGCGCAGCGCGCGTTCGCGTGGTGCCCGGTTGTGGCGCGCCATCGTGGACAGCGCGGTGAACGCAATCCACGCTGCCGACACCTCGAAATAATCGCGGAGTTCATCGCGCGCCTCGGACAGGCCGAAACCGTCCGTGCCGAGCACACTGTACGGACCCGGCACCCAGGGTGCGATGCCGAGCGGTAGCGCCTTCATGTAGTCGCTCGCCGCCACAAACACGCCCTCCTCATTGGCCAGGGCCTGTTCCACCCAGCCCGCCTCGGCACTGTCTCCAACACCGAGTAGCTGTTCGCGCTCTGCACGTAGCGCATCGCGCACCAGCTCATTGTAGCTGGTGATACTCCACACGTTAGCGGCCACCCCTTCTTCAGCAAGTAGATCGCGCGCTTCGAGCACCTCCGCCATGACCGCACCACTACCGAACAGATTGGCGGTCGCGCCCTCCACCCGTTGATAGCAATACATGCCGCGTAGTACGCCAGTGACAACCTCGGCCCTCGACACTTCCTGCTCCGGCAAAGCGGGCATGGGCTGGTTCTGATTGACTACGGTGAGATAGTAGAAGACGTCCTGCTGCTCTTCGTACATTTCCCGAATCCCATCGCGCACGATCAGCGCGATCTCGTAGGCAAATGCCGGATCGTAGCTCCGCATGTTGGGAATCGTGCTCGCAATGAGGTGTGAGTGGCCGTCCTGGTGCTGAACTCCTTCGCCGTTCAGCGTGGTGCGTCCGGACGTGCCACCGAGCAGGAACCCCTTGCACATCATGTCACCACACGCCCATACCATATCGCCGACACGCTGAAATCCGAACATCGAGTAGAAGATGTAGAACGGGATCATCGGCAAACCGTAGTTGGCATACGCTGTACCTGCAGCGAGAAACGACGCCATCGCACCCGTTTCACAGATACCTTCTTGCAGGATCTGACCGTCCTCAGACTCCCTGTAAGGCGCGATCGTACCGGCATCGACCGGACGGTACAGCTGCCCGGCTGGAGAATAGATGCCCGCCTGCGGGAACAGTCCGTCCATACCGAAAGTGCGTGCTTCATCAGGCACAATGGGCACGATGTAGCGACCGAGGTCGTCGTCTCTCAGCAACTTCGAGAGCATCCGTACCACCGTCATGGTCGTGGACACTTCCCGCTCCGACCCTCGGAGCATGTCGTCGAACAGGCTCAGGTCGGGTGCGACCAATTGTGCGCAACGCACCTGCCGCTCCGGCAAATATCCACCAAGCGCTTCACGGCGCTCGCGCAGATATTGCATTTCCGGTGCGCCCACTTCCGGCAGGTAGTATTGCGCGGCCTTCACATCCTCCTCGGAAAGTGGAATGTCGAACCGATCAGCGAGATCAAGGCGCTCCTCCGCACTAAGCGTCTTCTTCTGATGCACTGTGTTCGCGCCTTCCGTACCGGGCCCCAGGCCGTCGCCCTTCACGGTCTTGAGCAACACCACGCAAGGTTTACCCTCCACCCGGGCGGCCTGTTCGAACGCAGCGTAGATTTTCTGATGATCCTGGCCACCGCGCTTGATGGAGCGTACTTCCTCGTCGGTGAGCGTTTTCATCAGATCGCTCAGTTCAGGTGTGTGCTCGACCCAATGCTCCCGCACGACGTCGCCCGGAGAGACGGTGTACATCTGATAATCGCCGTCCACCGCCTGTTCCATGCGCGCCTGTAGTACACCGTGTTCATCCCGGGCGAGAATCGGATCCCAGCCACCGCCCCAGATCACCTTGATCACGTGCCAATCCGCACCTCTGAACGAGCGCTCGAGTTCCTGGATGATCTTGCCATTGCCGCGCACTGGCCCGTCGAGGCGCTGCAGATTGCAGTTGACCACCAGCACCAGGTTGTCGAGCCCCTCACGGCTGGCGATGTTGATGGTGCCGAGCACCTCGGGTTCGTCGGATTCGCCATCGCCGATAAAAGTCCAGGTCTTGCCGCCGTTGTCGGCCTTCAGCCCCCGGCTTTCCAGATATTTCGCGAAACGCGCCTGATAGATTGCACACGGCGTAGACAACCCCATACTCGCGGTCGACATCTGCCAGAACCACGGCAGTCCACGTGGGTGGGGGTAGGAAGGCAGACCGCCGCCCTCGCCCAGTTCGCGGCGAAAGTTGTGCAACTGCGCCTCACTGATACGCCCTTCGAGATAGGCGCGAGCATAGACGCCGGGGGCCGTATGTGCCTGAAAGTGCACCTGGTCGCCGCCGTATTCCGTTGAGCGGGCCCGGAACACGTGGTTGAAACCCACTTCCATCATGGTCGATGCGGACAGATACGTGGCAATGTGGCCGCCGACGCCGGTGCCGCTGTCCGAGCCCTGCAACACCATGGCCACGGCATTCCAGCGAATGATGTTGGCGAGCTGTGTCTCCAGATCGATGTCCCCGGGATAGGGTGGCTGGTCTTTCAGATCAATGGTGTTCTTATAGGGTGTGTTGAGCGCGGCTTCCGTCAGCACCAGGCCGCGCCGTGAAAGATGCTGGTGCAGTTTGGCCAGCAACTCCCGCGTCGGCTCCTCTCCCCGTGCGGATAGCACGTCGTCCAGAGCTTCCAGCCACTCCTGTTGTTCGTGGCGCCACTCGGTTTCATCACCGGTTGCCACGCTTTGCCTCGCTTCTTGCATGCGTCCTTCCCAAGCTGTCTCACAATCTATCTCCGCCCAGTTTAAACCGGAACTTGATATGCCCGTGAACCTGCGAAGGAGAAGAATGAACCGGGAGGATAGATGGTTGAACGGATCACCCTGCAGGGCAACGATGGTCTGTCATTTCACGCCTTGAGCGAGGCAGACGAACCGCTGGTGTTGTGCTTGCACGGCTTTCCTGACTACCCCGGCACATTCACCCACCAGATGACGGCCATCGCGAATGCCGGTTTTCGCGCAGTAGCACCCTGGATGCGCGAATATCATCCGGACACGATACCGGCAGACGCCTGTTATCAATCCGCCGCGCTCGCACGCGATACGCTGTCGCTGATCGACGCGCTGGAATACGACAATGCCATTCTCTATGCCCACGACTGGGGTACAACCGCCGCGAACATGGCAACCGTGTTGAATGCGCCACGAGTGAATAAGCTGATTACCTCGGCCGTTCCCTACGGCAACGCCATGACCGGTGCCTTCGTCGCCAACGGCGATCAACAGCGCCGCAGTTAGTATGTGTTTTTCTTCCAGCTCGCCTTCGCGGAAGTTGCGGTCTCGCTCGACGACTTCGCCTTCATCCATCGCCTGTGGGAAGAATGGTCACCCACCTGGGAATTTGCCGCGGACGACATCGCGCCGGTCATCGAAACGCTCACCGCAGACGGTGTGCTGGCCAGTACACTCGGTTACTACCGAGCGCTGTTCAA
This sequence comes from Gammaproteobacteria bacterium UBA2168, assembly GCA_002327525.1. GTDB lineage: Bacteria > Pseudomonadota > Gammaproteobacteria > Pseudomonadales > Azotimanducaceae > JASLQO01. The sequence continues at coordinate 17,963 of DCWG01000048.1, forward strand.
CCCCGACTTCTCCCAGGACCGCTATGCCGTGGATCAGGCACGCGGCGGGGAGGCGCGCCCCATCGTCGTGCCATCCCTGCACCTTCACGGGGACATGGATGGTTGTATCGGCCACGAGCTACTCGCCGGGATGTCCGATCACTACCCCGCGGGGCTCGAACTCAAGGTGCTGCCCAACCTGGGCCACTTTTTGCACCGCGAAGACCCCAATTGGGTGAGTCGCCTGATCGTAGATTTCATCAGCAAATGAAATGGTACACTGCTCGCGCATCTGGCGATGGCCACCTCACACGGGTGTATCCAAAACAGGGGGAGAGAGAATGAAATTCCACAACGCGCTTTTCTATGCGGCGTGCACTGCCACCTTTTTGCTGGCGACCGGGTGCTCCAACGAAGAATCACCGCCGCCGGCCGAACCCAGCGCCGGTGACGTAGACGGCGCCCGCATTGCGGCCGCTGCTTCCGAACCAGGCAACTGGCTGGCTCACGGACGCACCTACGACGAGCAACGACACAGCCCTTTGGATCAGATCAACGATCAGAGTATCGGCGACCTCGGACTCGCCTGGTACTGGGATACGAACACGACACGCGGCCTCGAAGCCACTCCCATCGTGGTCGATGGCGTCATGTACACCACGGGGTCCTGGTCGGTGGTATGGGCACACGATGCGCGAAACGGAGAACTGCTCTGGTCTTACGACCCCGAAGTGCCCCGCGACTACGGCAAGTACGCCTGCTGTGATGTCGTCAACCGCGGTGCCGCGGTCTGGAAGGGCAGCGTCTATTCCGGGACGATCGATGGCCGGCTCATCGCCATAAATGCCACCACCGGTGAGCTCGAGTGGAAAGTTCAGACCACAGATCCCGAGCGACCCTACACCATCACCGGCGCACCGCGCATCGTGAAGGGCAAAGTCATCATCGGCAACGGCGGCGCCGAGTACGGCGTGCGCGGCTACATCACCGCCTACGATGCTGCAACCGGCGATCAGCTCTGGCGCTTCTACACCGTGCCTGGTGATCCGAGCCAGCCGTTCGAGTCACCAGCCATGGAACACGCCGCGACCACCTGGCGTGGCGGCAAGTGGTGGGAGATCGGCGGCGGCGGTACGGTGTGGGATTCCATGGCCTACGATCCCGAGCTGAACCTGCTCTACATCGGAGTAGGCAATGGCTCACCCTGGAATCGTTACCTGCGCAGCCCAGGCGGTGGCGACAACCTGTATCTGTCGTCCATGGTGGCGATCAATCCCGATGACGGATCCATGCTCTGGTACTACCAGACGACACCTGGGGATACCTGGGACTACACCGCCGTACAGCACATGATCCTCGCCGATATCGAGATCGGCGATGAGATGCGCAAGGTGATCATGCAGGCACCGAAGAACGGCTTTTTCTATGTGATCGACCGCACCAATGGCGAGTTCATCTCCGCCGAGGCCTACGTGCCCGTCACCTGGGCTACGCGCATCGATCCCGAAACCGGCCGGCCGGTCGAGAATCCAGACGCCCACTACGCCAATGACGTCAAGAAGATACGTCCCGGTCCTCTCGGAGGGCACAACTGGCACCCAATGGCCTACAGTCCGGAAACCGGCTACGTCTACATCCCGGCGCTGAATCTGTCTTTCAAGTACGGTCAGGACAACGCCTTCCGATATCAGCCGGAAAACTGGAATCTCGGCGTCGACATGACCACCATGGCCCCCGCCTCGGATCCCGATCAGCTCATCGCCGACTTGCAGGATGTCAAAGGCTTCCTCACCGCCTGGGATCCGGTGGCGCAGAAAGAGGTCTGGCGCGTGCAACATCCGTTGACGTGGAACGGTGGGCTGTTGTCGACATCCGGCAACCTGGTTTTCCAAGGCCGTGCCGATGGGCACTTCGCGGCATATAAAGCCGACACCGGTAGTCTCGCCTGGGAGTACCCGGTAGATGTGGGCATCATGGCCGCACCAGTGACCTATACCATCGATGGTGAGCAGTACGTCGCTGTCGTGGCCGGATGGGGAGGCGGTTTCGGACTAACGTCGGGGGTACCGCGTCACCGTAACAACGTACTCGACCAGGGCCGCATCCTGGCCTTCAAGCTGGGCGGCAAGGCTCAGTTGCCAGATCCGGAAGTCGTGTTCATCGATTTGCCACAACCACCCGACATTGACACCACGCCCGAACAGGTAGACCGGGGACTTGAGCTATACCATCTGTACTGTAGTGTCTGCCACGGGCCCGGTGTGACGGCATCCACCGGCGGCATTCCGGATCTGCGTTACGCATCGGCTGATACACACGCCTCCTGGAAAGCCATCGTACATGACGGTGCCTATTCGCAACGCGGCATGGCGGGTTTTTCGCACGTGTTGAGCGAGGAAGACACTACGGCAATCCAGGCTTACGTGGTGGAAACCGTGAAGGCGACCATCGGTTTGTGTGAGGGTGAGTACCGCACGAACTATCCCGAGCTGCTGGATACCGCCTGTACCAGAGCTGCCCCGGGGGCAGCATCCGGTGGCGGCAGGTAGCGCGCCCCGTCTGTCGAGGGTGCAGCCCGGGGGCTAGCTCGCGAGTCCCAGGGTCACTGCAATCGGCCGGTGGTCGGACAGCTGGCAGTCCACCACCGAGGAGCTGCGTATACGCAGCCCCGGCGAGATCAGCACGTGATCCAGCGCCAGCTGAGGGCGCCACGCGGGCCATGTGGGCTGCTCGGCAATGGCCGGGCGCAACGCACTGTCTTCCAGGGGAGAGTCGAACAGCACTCTTTCCAGGTGGCTGTTCATATCACCCATCACCACTACGCGCTCCTCGCCTTCGATTATCTGACGCACGTACTCGAGCTGCCGATGGCGAGAGCGTTCGCCGAGAGACAGATGCAACAGCACCACCAGCACCTCGAAACCCGCGTACGGGAGACGCATGATTATCGCACCCCGTCCCGGAATGGTACCCGGCAGCTTGTGGTCTTCCAGTGATTTCGGCTCGACCCGCGTGAGCAATCCGTTGCCCTGCTGTGCGATGGGCCCGAGATCGCGATTGAGTTGCACATACCAATAGGGGAATTGCGCACGATCAGCGAGATATTCCACCTGGTTCATGAAGCCGCTGCGCAGGCTGCCGCCGTCCACTTCCTGCAGTGCCACCACATCGTAGCCGGCAACGAGATCAGCGATGCGTTTCAGGTTGTTGCTACGGCTGCCGTTGGGGAGTACGTGCTTCCAACCTTTGGTGACGTATTGCCGGTATCTGCTGGTCTTGATGCCCACCTGAATATTGAAGGTGAGAAAACGCAGCGGTCTCGATTCCTGTTCGCGCGAACGCAGGACGGAGTGGATATTCACAACGGGTGCGACCGATGCACAGCGTGGGGGGGTAGGAACCTTGGATTCCATCTGAGCGATGCGCCAACCTCGCGCCAGCATCGTGCCTTGCTCCCAGGACGAGTAAATCCTGTCTCTCGTTTCAGAGAGTTTAGCCGCACCATGGGCGCGGAACTGTGTCCTGACCGGCATTTTACGATTCAGCTCGTGCGCAGGGATGCGGGGCTATTCGGCCGCGGCCGCACCCTGTTCGAGCGCCACCAGGTGATCGACGACATCCAGCATCGCCTGGTTACCGCCCGCCATGCGCCCATCGACACGATACTTGCCGTTCACAATCAGCGTCGGCACGCCTGTGACGCGGTATGCGCGCCCCCGGGCGTCAGCCTGCTGCACTCTGCTGCGTACGCTGAACGAGTTGAACACCTGGTCGAAATCTTCTCGACCGACTCTGGCGTAGGTCTCGAACAGTCCGGCGAGCAGCACCGGATCACGTATATCGACACCTTTTTTGTGAATCGCCTCGAACAGTGGCATGTGCATCGCGTCACTCACGTCCAGCACCTCGGCGGTGTAGTACGCCTGTGCCAGGATCTGCCACACCGAATTGAAAATGGCCGGAATGCGGCGAAAGGTCACATCATCGTCAATTCCTGCGCGCCAGCCTTCCAGCATCGGGTCGAAATTGAAACAGTGGATGCACGCGTATGAAAAGATCTCGACCACTTCCACGCCGTCTTCCACCCCGGTATCCACCGCCAGCGGCAGCACTTCGTAGTGTTCTCCGGCAACGTACGTTTCCGCCGTCACAAACAGCGGAACGGCCACTGACAGAACGACAACCCACTTTGCTAATGCTTTGAACATGATGCTGCTCTTCCTCATCTGGCTTTGGCGATAGCGGCTCAGGGGTTCCTCAAGTGAGACCGCAGCTTCGCCGCTTAGTGCATTCGCTTCAGGTAATCCGCCAGCGCCTTTATCTCACCATCTGTGAGTCCATGCGCGACATCACGCATCATACCGCCGAAACTCTCGTCCGTGGTGCGCTCGCCCTCACGGTAGGCGACCAATTGGGCAATCGTATACGCATCGGACTGGCCGGCGATGCCCGGGAACCCGGCAAGCGCATTGCCCATACCGGTCGGGCCGTGGCATGCTCCACATGCCGCGACACGCTTGCCGCCGATACCGCCGCGAAAGATCTTCTCGGCAAGTTCGATACTATCGTCATCGCCAGCAGCCTGACCCGGCTTGCCTGGAAGGGACGCGTAATAGGCCGCCAGGTCGGCGAGATCCTGCGGCGACTTGCCGTTGAGCTGACCGGCCATCAAAGCGACAGGCCGCTCACCCGACAGAATCATCTCCAGCTGACGGGACAGGTACAGTTCACCCTGTCCGGCCAGATTTGGATAGCTGGGATCGATCCCAGTGGCGCCATCCTGCCCATGGCAGGTTGCGCATACCAGGGAAGCGGCCTTGCCGGCCTCCGCGTTACCGCCGGCATGCGCCAGCGAGGACAGGGCGACCAGAATGCTCGCAACCAAAAACCTCACGTGATTCATGGTTTTCATTCTCGACTCTCGCAGTTATCTCGTCAGTAACTCATGCAGCGCCGAAACTCAATCACAGCGTCGGTCACCCCCGTTTCCACACTTCCAACAAACCCGGGGCCGCACCTATTCCGAGCGGCCAGCCGTGGCGGCGGGCAGCTCCGATTCTCGGACTACGTTTTGAGCACACCTACGCGGCACATCCCCGTATTTGCGCAGCACGAAAATCTTCCATGCACTCGCGCTTTGCAGTCTCTACACTAGCGGCCTCGTGGTGAGGGCGCGGATTATATACCAGCATGGAGGAAAAAAGCCCCGACAGACTGGTCGCGAGTTTTCTTGTCAGTGCACCGTCGCTCAACGAGGCCCCGGCGGCGGCTGGTCCTGAAATTGCCTTCGCGGGGCGCTCCAACGCCGGCAAATCCAGCACGCTCAACCGGCTGACGGGCAATCGCAACACGGCCAAGGTAAGTAAGACGCCCGGGCGCACCCAGCTACTCAATTTCTTCGAAGTGCATCCACACGGCCGCATCGTCGATCTACCCGGTTATGGCTACGCAAGAGCCAAGCGCAAGGCCCAAAATGCCTGGCAGCGGGCTGTGAACGAATACCTTTCTTATCGCGATTGCCTGGCAGGTGTGGTACTGGTCACCGACATCCGACACCCGGGGCAACGTCTGGACGGCGAACTGATTGCGTGGGCGCACGCCTCCGGCATCCCCTTGCACGTGTTGCTCAACAAGGCCGATAAACTGAAATACGGTCAACGCCAACAGGCGCTGGCCAAAGCCCGTAAGGCGTTACAGGGTCGGCAGGGCGTGACGGTACAACTATTTTCCGCGACCTCGGGAGAGGGGGTGGACACGCTGCTCGAAGTCCTTCGCACCTGGTTCGATAGTGAGCGCTCACCACCGGAACAGGCCGGTTAATCAGTATGGCCTCAGTGGGCCTCATCCCAATTGGCCCCGATCCCAGCATCCACAACCAGCGCAACTTCCAGCGCCGCTGCGTCCACCATGAGCCGCTTCACTCCCTCCACGAGCACTGCCACATCAGCTTCCGCCACCTCGAACACCAGCTCGTCGTGCACCTGCATGATCATCGCCGCGTCTAGTGAACCGGCTTCGAGCCAGCCCTCCACGGCGATCATGGCGCGCTTGATAATATCAGCCGCCGTACCCTGCATCGGCGCGTTGATGGCTGTGCGCTCAGCCGCCTGACGGCGCTGCATGTGGCGGGCATTGATCTCCGGGACATACAGTCGCCGGCCGAACACGGTTTCCACGTAGCCCTGTTCACGTGCCAGCGCCCGGGTCGCCTCCATGTATGCCTGAACACCCGGATAACGGTTGAAGTAGCGGTCGATGTAGTCCTGCGCCAGGGTGCGCGAAATGCCCAGCTGGCGGCCAAGCCCGAAGGCCGACATGCCATAGATGAGGCCGAAATTGATTGCTTTGGCGCTCCGTCGCTGATCGTCACTCACCGCGTCGAGGTCCACGCCGAAAACCTCGCTGGCAGTCGCGCGATGGATATCCTGATTGTCGGCAAACGCCGCGTTCAACCCCACATCCCCTGACAGATGTGCCATGATTCTGAGTTCGATCTGGCTGTAGTCCGCAGCCACCAGCCTCATCCCCTGTGGAGCGACAAATGCCTGTCGTATGCGGCGTCCTTCCGCCGTTCGAATGGGGATGTTCTGTAGATTTGGATCCGAACTGGACAGCCTCCCGGTGGCCGCGACCGCCTGGTGATAGGAAGTGTGGATGCGACCGGACGCCTGATTGATCTGAAGCGGTAGTTTGTCGGTGTAAGTCGACTTTAGTTTAGCCAGGCCCCTGTATTCGAGAATGACCTCGGGCAGTTCGTAATCGCGGGCGAGATCGACCAACACCCGCTCTGCCGTCGAGGGCTGTCCCTTGGGCGTCTTCTTCAACACCGGCAGGTCGAGCACCTCGAAGAAGATCCGCCGGAGCTGCTTTGGGCTGTCCAGGTTGAATGATTCTCCGGCGAGTGCATGGGCACTGTGCGTGAGTTGAACCATGCGTGTCTCGAGTTCTCGGCCCTGCTCCTCCAGCGCACCGCCGTCCACAAGCGTGCCATGCCTCTCCACACGCGAAAGGATGTCGAGCAGCGGCATCTCGATGTCCTCGAACACCGAACGCAATCGGCTTTCCGCCTGCAGTCGCGGCCATAGGCACTCGTGTAACTGAAGCGTCACGTCGGCATCCTCCGCCGCATAGTCTGCCGCAATATCCAGCCCGATCTGATCGAATGTGAGCTGTTTCACGCCCTTGCCCGCGATGTCCTCGAAATGCAACGTCGCCCGTCCGAGGAACTTCTCCGCCATGGCGTCCATGTTGTGCCGCACGCCGACACTATCGAGTACATAGGATTCGAGCATCGTGTCAAAAGCGATGCCTCTGAGGGTGACACCATGGCGGGCGAGCACGCTCGTGTCGTACTTCAGGTTCTGTCCCACCTTCGCGATCTGCGGGCTCTCTAGCAGTGGTCGCAGCCGCTCGAGCACCGTCTCCCGCGATAGCTGCGCCGGCGCCCCGGCATAGAAGTGCCCGCAAGGTACATACGCACCGCTACCGGTGGCGACCGAGAAAGAAACACCCACCAATTCTGCCTGCATGTAGTCGAGACTGGTCGTTTCCGTATCGAAAGCGAACAGATCTGCGCTCGCTAGCTTCTCGATCCACGCATCGAGCCTGGCTTCGTCCAGCACGCACTCATAATCACGCGCGCTCACCACATCGGGCATGGTTGCGGCAACGCTGCCACCGAGCTCTTCCGACCATCGCCTGAACTCGAAGCGCTCGAAGAGTTCGCGAAGGTCGTCCAGCAGCGGTTCGGTGGGAAGGAGGGCCTCGATACCGGTCTCGAGCTGCACGTCGCTCTTGATCGTGGTCAGTTCTCTGGAGAGCGGTAGCTGTTCCAGAGCGTCTCGCAGGCTTTCCCCGACTTTGCCTTTGATTTCATCCGCGTGGGCGATGACCTCGTCCAGGCTGCCGTACTGGCCGAGCCACTTGGCCGCTGTCTTCGGACCCACTTTTGGCACACCGGGAATGTTGTCCACCGCATCCCCCATCAACGCCAGATAGTCGATGATCTGCTCTGGTGCGACGCCGTATTTCTCGTGCACTCCGGCGCGGTCGGTCACCACGTCGGTCATCGTGTTGACCAGCGTTACGTGATCGCTCACGAGCTGCGCCATATCCTTGTCGCCGGTCGACACTACCGTATCGCGGGCAAGCCGCGTGGCCTCGTGCGCGAGCGTACCGATCACGTCATCGGCCTCCACGCCGGGCACGACGAGTAGCGGCAGCCCCATGGCACGAATGATGTCGTGTATCGGCTGAATCTGCTGACGCAGGTCATCCGGCATCGGCGGGCGATTGGCCTTGTACTCGGAGTAGAGCTGGTCGCGAAAGGTCTTACCGCTGGCGTCGAACACGACCGCGATGGGGCTGCCGGCATAATCTTTCGCCAGCTTCCTGATCATGGCGATCACGCCACGCACCGCACCGGTGGGATGACCGTCAGATGTCGAGAGCTCCGGCAGCGCGTAATAGGCGCGAAACAAATAGGATGACCCATCCACCAGCACCACGGGTTTGCTCTGATCCACCGAACTCATCAATAATTCCACCCACCACTGAGACCTGAAACGGCCATGAACGCCCTCGAGCCGACCCCCAGACCCGGCTTCCACACCTTAACAGCACGCCAGAAAATCGCATCCGCCCTGCTGTTGTGGGCCGCGTTCTGTGTGCAACTGGCGCTTGCCGAGGAGAGCATCAAGGGTCCGGACGTGACCATCATCGTCACGGAAGAGCGCACCGTGCTCGAGTACCGGCAAAACGGCCACATCCGCATGATCAAGATCGTACCGAAACGCGGCAAACCCTACTTCCTGGTGCCACGTGATACGACCACCGGAGAGACGGATCTCACCCGCGCCGATATGTTGCTGCCGAGCTGGAAGATCGCCGAGTTCTGAACAGCGAAAGCGCTCTCTATGCGCTCGCCACGCGCAGCAGCAGAACGGAAAAGTAGTCGCGCGTATCGCTCCACGCATCCACACCGCGGAACCCGGCCGTCGAAGCGAGTTCAATGAAGTCATCGACGTGGTATTTGTAGCTATTTTCCGTATGGATCAACTCGCCCGCCTCGAGCCCGATCACGGTGGAGCCAATCCGCACCCGCTGTGTTGTCTTGCTTTTGACAAACATCTGAATGCATCCCATACGCTCATCGTAGTGTGCCCGATGTGTGAAGCGAACCGTATCGAAGTCGCTGCCCACCAATTCGTTCAGGTGATTCAGTACGTTGAGGTTGAATTGGGCGGTTACCCCCTGCGCATCGTTGTAAGCCGCCTCCAGCACCCGAACGTCTTTCTTTCGGTCGATGCCGATGATCAAGTATCCACCCGGCCCGAGCGTACGCGCCACATTTTCCAGGAAGGCCTTTGCTCCCGCGGGTTCGAAATTACCTATGCTCGATCCCGGGAAGAAGCCGACCTTGGTGAGTTCGGCAACCACCGCGGGCAACTCGAAAGCCGATGTGAAGTCCGCACCCGTCGGATAGACCTCGAGCCAGGGGAAGTCCGCGTGCAGTTCGCGCGACTGATCACGCAGGTGCTCGGCGGATATGTCCACCGGCAGGTACACGGCCGGTTGCAGCACTTCGAGCAACTTTCGCACCTTCCGCGCGGTACCAGCGCCGTACTCCACCAGGCACCATCCACTGCCAAGCATTTCCCGCATCGCCGGAAGACAGGCACCGAGAACGGCAAGCT
>DCWG01000099.1:0-718 GCA_002327525.1 Gammaproteobacteria bacterium UBA2168
GCAGGCGAGTGCACTGGCGTCCTTTGCGACCAATCTGAACGAACAGGCCAGAAGCGGCCGTATCGACCCGCTGGTCGGGCGTGCTGATGAACTGGAGCGTGTCATTCAGGTGCTGTGCCGCCGGCGCAAGAACAACCCGCTGCTGGTGGGAGAATCCGGGGTCGGTAAGACGGCGATAGCCGAGGGTCTGGCGAAACGTATCGTTGACGCACAGGTGCCGAAAGTGGTGGCCGAAAGCACCATCTACGCGCTCGACCTCGGGGCGCTGCTGGCGGGCACCAAATATCGGGGTGACTTCGAAAAACGCTTCAAGAAGGTATTGGCGGAACTCAACAAAGATGAGGGCGCGATTCTATTCATCGACGAGGTTCACACCATCATCGGCGCGGGAGCGGCATCCGGTGGCGTAATGGATGCCTCGAACCTGCTGAAGCCGTTGCTTGCCTCCGGCGAGATTCGCTGCATGGGCTCCACCACCTATTCGGAGTACCGCGGTATTTTCGACAAGGATCGTGCGCTCTCGCGCCGCTTTCAAAAGATCGATATCACCGAACCGGACGTCCAGGATACCTACAGAATCCTAAAGGGCCTGAAGTCGAGATACGAAGACCATTACGACATTCGCTACACCGACAAGGCGCTGCGGGCGGCGGCCGAACTCGCCGCGAAGTACATCACCGATCGCTTCATGCCTGACAAGGCCATCGACGTGGTGGAC
>DCWG01000099.1:1018-15400 GCA_002327525.1 Gammaproteobacteria bacterium UBA2168
CAAGGCCATCGACGTGGTGGACGAGGCGGGTGCTGCCCAACAATTACTGCCCCCGAGCCGGCGCAAGAAGAGCATCGGGGCACACGACGTGGAGCAGGTTGTCGCGCGCATCGCACGCATTCCCTCAAGTCAGGTGACAACCTCGGATAAGGCCGCGCTCAAAGATCTCGACAGCAAACTCAAGATGGTGGTGTTTGGCCAGGATGAGGCTATCGACCAGCTATCGTCCGCCATCAAGCTGTCACGCGCGGGCCTGAAGAGCGGCGAGAAACCAATCGGCTCGTTTCTGTTCGCGGGCCCGACCGGAGTTGGGAAAACGGAGGTGTGCAAGCAGCTTGCAAACATCATGGGCGTCGAGCTGTTGCGCTACGACATGTCCGAATACATGGAGCGCCACACGGTCTCGCGTCTGATCGGGGCACCCCCCGGTTATGTTGGATTCGATCAGGGTGGGTTGCTCACCGAGGCGGTGACCAAACACCCTCACAGTGTCGTACTGCTCGACGAAGTGGAAAAAGCACACCCTGAGGTGTTCAACCTGTTGTTGCAGGTGATGGATCACGGCACGCTGACGGACAACAACGGCCGCAAAGCAGACTTTCGTAACGTGGTACTGATCATGACCACCAACGCCGGAGCGCAGGACATCAGCCGGGCGTCCATTGGCTTCACCGAACAGGACAACTCTTCAGACGGCATGGAAGCCGTCAAAAAGATGTTTGTACCTGAATTCCGTAACCGTCTGGATGGCATCGTGCAGTTCTCGAGCCTCAGCATGGAGGTGATCAAGACGGTGGTGGACAAGTTCCTCACGGAGCTGCAGGCGCAACTGGACGACAAGGGCGTCACGCTCGAGGTTGATGACGCCGCCCGCGACTGGCTGGCGCGCGAAGGCTACGACGACAAGATGGGAGCCCGGCCGATGCAGCGCCTGATCCAGGACAAGATCAAGCGCCGACTCGCTGAGGATGTTCTGTTCGGCGATCTTTCGCGTGGCGGGGGCACCGTGAGGATCACTGTCGAGGAGGGTGAGCTGTCCCTGGATACGGCTGCACACGTTTAGCGACAGGCCGGTGTAGGGTGGGGTGGCTATTTTCGGAAGGTGATCCGGCCCTTGGTGAGGTCGTAGGGAGTGAGTTCCACCTTCACCTGGTCACCAGTGAGAATGCGGATGTAGTTCTTGCGCATCTTCCCGGAGATGTGTGCCGTCACCACGTGGCCGTTCTCCAGTTCGACACGAAACATCGTGTTCGGGAGGGTGTCGACCACCGTCCCTTCCATCTCAATTTGTTCTTCTTTCGCCATGAATAGGCTTAACCGGTTAATCCTGTACGTCGGGAGGGGCGGGATTCTGCATGAGAGGGGCGCGAAATACAAAGCGTGCCTGCCAACCGGCGGTTCATTGGTGCTCCGATCGGGTTCTCAGGAGAGCGCGCTCCAGCGTTCCTTCACTAGAAGTTCCACTGGTCGGTATTCTGTCTTATAACGCATCTTGCCGTAGTCACGGATCCAGTAGCCGAGGTACAGATGGTCGAGTTCCAGCTCACGGCACACGCGTATCTGCTGCAGAATGCTGAAAACGCCAAGGCTGCGCCGTTCCAGTTGCGGGTCGAAGACCGTGTAGATCGCGGACAGTCCGCCTGGGTGAAAGTCAGTTACAGCGATGGCCGCTAGCTTGTCGCCCAGATAGCTGCACACGAACACCGTATTGGACCACTGACTCAAGAGGAAGGAGCGAAACTGGTCCCGGGAGGGTGGAAACATGTCTCCATCGGCGTGGCGTGCGACGATGTACCTTGCGTACAGTTCGTAGAATTCGGAGCTGAATGTTGCATCCGCCATGCGTACCGTGACATCGCGATTGCGCCGCTCGACTCTGCGCTGGCGCCTGTTGGGCTTGAAATTGGCCACGGGCAGCCGGCATGGGATGCAGGCCTCACATGTCCCACAGTGCGGCCGGTACAGATGCGAGCCACTGCGGCGGAAGCCAAGCTCGGTCAGTCGCTGATACGTGGTAGTGGTGATGGTCTCGCGGGGATCGAAGAACAGTGTCTGCGCCTCACGTGCAGGGATGTAGCTGCACGGGTGCCCGGGCGTTATGAATAACTGCTTATCCCCAATCTCGTTGTGCATCGACTACTCTCCCGCACGTTGTCCCTTGGTCGTCACAGGTGCCTTCATGGCTATCCCACGATCCCACCCGGGAGGGAAGCCGGCGATTGGCGGCTAGTTCCTCCAGGAAGCGGTTCCGCGGCATCTCCCAGGCGCCGAGGCGTACCAGATGATCGTTGGTTAATTGACAATCTATCAGGTTGAATTCCCAGGCTTCAAGTTGCCGACACAGTTGGACAAAGGCGATTTTCGAGGCATCGCGCTCGCGGGAGAACATGGACTCGCCGAAGAACATGCGCCCGAGCGAGACTCCATATAGCCCTCCAACAAGTTCGCCCTCACGCCATACTTCCACGCAGTGAGCGAATCCCTGGTGGTGCAGTTCCATGTATGCCCGCTGCATTCCTGTCGTGATCCAGGTGCCGCTGTCATCGTTGCGCGGTGCGGCGCATTGGCGGATCACCTCAGCAAATGCCCGGTCGAAGGTGACCATGAAGCCGCCGTTACGTAGGCGTTTGGCCAGAGAGCGCGGAATTCTCACGTCACCCGGCCGCAGAACCGCACGAGGATTGGGACTCCACCACAGAATGGGTGGACTTGAGTACCACGGGAATATGCCGTGCGCGTATGCATCGAGTAGCCGCTCATAAGACAGATCTCCCCCTACGGCCAGTAGTCCGTCATCATCGGCCCGTGACGGGTCCGGAAATGGCGTTGAGCCGTAAAGCGCCGTGCTCGCCATCAAATCAGGGTGCGTGACATGCTGGAGAGAGGGGCGGGCTGTCGGCCAGAGACCGGCTGCACCCATTCTGCATGGTGTTTAGCTGGCGCCCGCGTCACGGAGAATTTTCCGGAATTGTGCGGAACGCTCATGTTCTGCAATAAATTGCAGCAGGCTCACGCCTTCGGGCCCCGGTGCGCTCAGATCACGCCCGGCGGTAGTGAATGCCTCTATGAAACGGGCAAAGTCCGCTTCCCGCATGCTTCGATAGGCGTGCAGCAGGGCGCTGAAATCCACGTTTACATCGTCTCCCATGGGTTGTTTGTCGAGAAAGCGGAGGATGCAGTTTTCACCCCACTCCTCGTCGATTACTATTTTTTTGTCGGGCCGCATCGAACGTCCAGTGTGGCAATCGTTCAGTTTCAGTGGGCGATAATAACATTCGTTCCGGGCTCGACAGGTTTCGCTTTCGAGCTAAAGCTGATAACGAGCTGAAATAAAAGGCTTTTCTATTATGAAATGAATGGGCTAGACTCCGAAAACAGGACGTCTGTACGCCGTGGATGTGGGGCTGCCCTGACAGGTATGCGAGAACCGGCAACCATGGTGCGTATGGAAATCACGTCGGAATACAGACACGAAGCCTCATCCACGGAGATCCAGCGGAGCGGGCTTAACTGAACAAGGAGACACCGTGAACACGTATTCCATCCCGATCAAGGAAATCGGACTTATAACGTTGGGCGTGTGCGCGCTGTATGCCATGCTCGCCATAGCCTCTTACTCGCCACTGGATCCGTCATTCAGCTTCAGTGGTGATGGCAGTGACGTTCGAAACTGGGTGGGTTCCAGTGGCGCGCTGTTCGCGGACCTGGTGCTCTATCTCTTCGGGCTGGTGGCCTACCTGCTACCGGCGGCGCTGGTCATTATCGGCGTGCGGTTTGCACGTGCGCATCTCGATACCCTGTCATGGCCGCTGCTGGTCGTGCGTCTGGTGGGATGGCTCGGCATGACGCTGTGCGCCTGTTTGCTGATACAGCTTCACTTCTTCTCCGACTCGGACCTGCCGGCCGGCACCGGCGGCATACTGGGACAGTGGCTGTCGGGTACCGGGGTGCCGGTTTTCGGTATGGTTGGCGTCACGTTGCTGGCTACAGCGGGCGTTTTGATCGGTGTACAGGCAGCTCTCGGCTTTTCCTGGATAGACGTGGCTGAGGCCACGGGGCGGCATTTGTATGCGTTGTCCGCCGGTGTGATCAGCCTGATGGATCGCACGCTCGACAGCTGGCACAAGCGAAAAACCGATCGCGATGCGGTCACCGAGCGCGTTGCGCAACGGCGAGAATCGCTGGCCAAATCCAGGCGCCGTGAAGCGAAACGTCAGCCGCCGAAAATCAAGTCAACCGAGAAGCCGCTGGTCAAGCCGGCCCGACAGCAGAAAACTCTCGATTTCAAATCTACCAACGAGTTACCGGATCTCGATCTGCTGGATGAGAAGGGTGACGAGACGCATGGCTTCTCTTCAGAATCATTGGAGACGATGTCACGGTTGCTCGAACTGAAGCTTCAGGACTTCGGTGTCACCGCCGAAGTGGTCTCCGTCTTGCCAGGTCCCGTGGTGACGCGTTTCGAACTGCAACCGGCGCCCGGTGTAAAAGTGCAGAAGATCTCATCACTTGCAAAAGACTTGGCTCGCTCCCTGGCGGTGATCAGCGTGCGCATCGTCGAGGTGATTCCTGGCAAGTCGGTGGTGGGAATAGAGATTCCCAATGAGAACCGTGAAACAGTAAGGCTGAAGGAACTGGTGGCCACGCCGACCTTTCAGGATTCCAAGTCGCCGCTGTCGCTGGTACTGGGTAAGGACATTGCGGGTGCACCGATGGTGACGGACATCAGCAAGATGCCACACCTGTTGGTGGCCGGTACCACCGGATCGGGAAAATCGGTTGGCGTGAACGCCATGCTGTTGAGCATCCTGTGCAAGGCGACACCGGACGAGGTGCGCCTGATTCTGGTAGATCCCAAGATGCTGGAGTTGTCGGTTTATGAGGGCATTCCCCATCTTCTGACCCCGGTCGTCACCGACATGAAAGAGGCTGCACACGCTTTGAATTGGTGTGTGGCGGAAATGGAGCGGCGTTACAAGCTCATGGCGGCGCTCAAGGTGCGTAACCTGGCCGGATACAACCGCCAGATACGCGACGCGGCCAAACGCGGGGCTCCGATCATGGACCCGCTCTGGGATGCCGACGACGAGGACACGCCCTCAGAACTCGAGCCGCTACCGACCATCGTGGTGGTGATCGACGAATTCGCCGACATGATGATGATCGTCGGCAAGAAAGTGGAACAACTGATCGCCCGTATTGCGCAGAAGGCCCGGGCGGCGGGTATCCACCTCGTGCTGGCCACTCAGCGCCCCTCGGTCGATGTCATCACCGGACTCATCAAGGCGAACATTCCTTCGCGTATCAGCTTTCAGGTGTCATCCAAGGTGGACTCGCGCACTATTCTCGACCAGGGCGGGGCTGAACAGCTTCTGGGGCACGGTGACATGCTGTATCTGCCCCCGGGCGCGGGCACGCCTACCCGGGTGCATGGTGCCTTTGTCTCCGACGAAGAGGTCATGCGGGTCGTGCATGACTGGAAGCAACGCGGTGAGCCGCGTTACCAGGAAGATGTCCTCACGGGCGGTGATGCGGCGCCATTCGTCACGATTGAGGACGGTGCCTCCTCCGAGCAGGATGACCCCGTGTATGACGAGGCCGTGCAGTTCGTTATCGAGTCGGGTCGCGCCTCCATCTCGTCTGTGCAGCGTAAACTGCGCATCGGCTACAACCGTGCCGCTCGTCTCATCGAGGCGATGGAGGCAGCGGGTGTTGTCAGTGCCATGAACACCAACGGCAGCCGTGAAGTACTGGTTCCTCATCGCGATTAGCCTGTGCTGGACGACAGCGTGGGGAGATTCACGCGCAGCGCTGTCGGATCTACTGGCAAACCACGACAATCTGGTCGCAGGTTTCGAACAGGAGATTCGCGGTGGGCGCAATGAAGTGCTTGAGCGTTCCACCGGGCGCATGTTGCTGAAGCGACCCCTGTTTCGCTGGGAGATTGATACGCCCTATCCGCAGATGCTGGTCGCGGACGGTGAGACGTTGAAGATCTACGACCCCGACCTTGAGCAGCTGATGGTGCGTACCTTGGACGCGGCACTTGACCACACGCCGCTGGCTGTGCTGACGAGACACGACGTGGTGCTTGCCGAGAACTACGACATCGCCGAAGAGGACGGAAGCTACATACTGCGCCCGAAAGCGACGGATGCGTTGTTTGCCGAGGTAACGCTGGGCTTCGAGGACGGAATACTCTCGGCGCTGACAATACGTGATCACCTCGGCCAGGTGACTTTCATACGCTTTAACCGGGTACAGACCGGCGCGGTGCTACAATCCACCGATTTTGTGCTTGATGTGCCGCCCGGGACCGATGTTATCGAAGGATGATTCGCCTGATGCCGACCGCCCGCTGGCCGACCGCCTGAGACCGGAGCGTATCGATGACTTCGTAGGCCAGCGGCATCTTCTGGACGAGGGTAAACCACTCGCGAGCCTCGTGGACAAGGGACGCATCCACTCGATGATTCTCTGGGGACCGCCTGGTTCGGGTAAGACCACACTGGCTCGCCTGCTTGCGAATCACAGTGGTATGCGGCTGCTGAGCCTGAGCGCGGTGCTCGCCGGAGTGAAGGATGTCCGCGAGGCCGTAGAGGTAGCCAGGGCCAACCGTAATCTCGGCGAAGGGACGGTACTTTTCGTCGATGAGGTACACCGCTTCAACAAGGTCCAGCAGGATGCGTTTCTGCCCCATGTGGAGAAGGGAACCGTCACATTCATAGGTGCGACCACCGAGAACCCGTCCTTCGAGGTGAATGCCGCACTGCTGTCCCGGGCGCGTGTCTATGTTTTGCGCGCCCTGGATGAGGAAGCGCTTTCAAAAGTGGTGGAGCGAGGTGCGCGAGTGCTGGGGTTGAGCATCGATGACGAGGCGCGTGCCGCGCTCATCGGGCTTGCCGACGGTGACGCACGTCGGTTGCTCAATTTGCTTGATGTGGTTGTGCAACTCACAGACGGAACTATCACCCAGCAACAGGTAGTAGAGGCGGCTGGTACCCGCTGGCGCCGCTTCGACAAGGAGGGCGATGTCTTCTACGAGCAGATTTCGGCGCTGCACAAAGCGGTACGGGGAAGTTCCACGGATGCAGCCCTCTACTGGTTTTGCCGGATGTTGGACGGCGGATGCGACCCGCGATACATCGCGCGGCGCCTGGTTCGGATGGCTAGCGAAGACGTTGGTAACGCGGACCCGCGCGCTCTGCAGATGACCCTAGCGGCCTGGGACGCCTTCGACCGCCTGGGCAGTCCGGAGGGCGAGCTGGCGCTCGCGCAGGCCGTGCTCTATCTGGCAAGCGTACCCAAGAGCAACGCCGTCTACGTGGCGTACGGAGCCGCCATGGAACATGTGCGATCGACACCGTCGTATGAGGTGCCCATGCATCTGCGCAACGCCCCGACCCGGTTGATGAAAGAGATGGGATACGGCGAGGACTACCGCTACGCGCACGACGAGGCGGATGCATACGCCGCGGGGGAGAACTACTTTCCATTAGGCATGGGCGGTGATGAGCCCGAATACTACCGTCCTGCGCAGCGGGGGCTCGAAGCGAAGATCAAGGCCCGGCTCGCACGGCTGCGAGTGGCCGATGCAGGCAGGGTGCGCGGTAAGTGACCATACCGGCTTTCATGTGGGTGGCGTTCGGTGGAGCGATTGGTGCGATTTGTCGCTACGCGTTGTCTGTGCTGCTCGTGTCCGCTGGACGGTTTCCCTGGGCCACCTTAGGCATTAACATCGCCGGCTCTTTTCTGATCGGGGTTTGTTGGGGTGCGTGGTTCAATGAGAGCTGGTTTCAGGCCTGGGGCAGGCTGTTCCTTGTTGTGGGCGTGCTCGGTGGCTTCACCACATTCTCGGCGTTCTCACTGGAAACGGTGGCTCTCGTCGAGGGCGGACGCCCGATAACGGCCGCCGTCTATGTGCTTGCCAGCGTGGTGTTGTGCGTGATCGCAGCGTGGCTCGGCCAGAAGACGTTCGGATGATCCGATTTACAGACAAACAGGAACGATACAGTGCTTGATGCGAAGATCCTGAGGCAGGATCCGGACGCGATTGCGCAGAGGCTCAAAGTGAAAGGCTTCGAGCTCGATGTGGCGCGCTTCAGAAAACTCGAGGTGGATCGCCGTGTATTACAAGGCGACACGGAAGCGCTGCAGAACGAGCGCAACACCAAGTCCAAATCAATCGGCCAGGCCAAGGCCAGAGGCGAGGACATAAAACTCCTGATCGCCGAGATGGGAGATCTTGGCGAGCGTCTGGAGCAGGCCAAGGCACGCCTCGATGCGTTGCACGAAGAGCTCAGCGCCTTCACCTGGGCGATTCCGAACCTCCCGGATGCCAGTGTTCCAGCGGGCACGGATGAGGAGGACAACGTGGAGATGCATCGCTGGGGCAATCTGCCGGAATTCAACTTCGAGCCGCTGGATCATGTCGACCTCACGGCATCGGGAGCGCTCGATTTCGAGACCGCCAGCAGATTGTCGGGTTCGCGTTACGTGGTCATGCACGGTCAGGTGGCGCGCCTGCACCGCAGCCTCACGCAGTTCATGCTCGATATACACACACGCGAACACGGCTACGCGGAGGTGTATGTACCCTACATCGTAAACGCAGACGCATTGTACGGGACCGGCCAGCTGCCGAAGTTTGCCGAAGATCAGTTTCGTGTAGAAGGGGAGACCGAGAGCTACCTGATCCCCACGGCGGAAGTTCCGGTGACCAATCTCTACCGGGAGCGGATCATCGACGCAGCCGAACTCCCCATCCGACATGTCGCGCACACGCCCTGCTTCCGCAGCGAGGCGGGCAGCTACGGGCGCGATACGCGCGGCATGATTCGACAACACCAGTTCGACAAGGTCGAATTGGTGCAACTGGTACATCCCGATACGTCGTGGGATGCGTTGACGGAACTGACGGGGGCAGCGGAGAATATTCTGAAGCGTCTCGAGTTGCCCTACCGGGCGGTCACACTATGTGGAGGGGATCTCGGCTTCTCAGCCGCGAAGAGCATTGATTTAGAAGTGTGGCTGCCTGGTCAGAACGCCTACCGTGAGATCTCCTCGTGCAGCAATTTCCTGGACTTTCAGGCGCGGCGAATGCAAGCGCGCTATCGCGATTCCGAAACGGGAAAGCCGGAGTTCGTGCATACACTAAATGGATCGGGATTGGCGGTGGGGCGCACGCTCGTGGCGCTGCTTGAGAATTATCAGGACGGTGAATACCGGGTGCACATTCCGGATGCACTGACATCCTACATGGGTGGGGACACCGTCGTTGAACTGGAACCAGCCGCGAGCGGTTGACGTGGAATATCTGCCACTGTTTATCGACCTGCGGGGCGGATCCTGTCTCGTCGTCGGGGGCGGTGAGGTGGCGTTGCGCAAAATTCGTTTGCTGCTGCGCGCGGGTGCGGCGGTGGAGGTGATCGCTCCCGAGATATGCGATGCAATCGGCGCACTGGCGCAAGCGGGATCGCTGCACCATCTCCGGCGCAGCTTCGAGCCGGCGGATGTGTCGGGTCGGGTACTGGTTGTCGCAGCTACCGACGATGCGCGGGTCAATGCGGAAGCCCACGCAGCAGCAGGCGCGGCTGGCGTGCTGATCAACAGCGTGGATGATCCGAGCCTCAGCAGCGCGATTTTCCCTTCGATAATCGACCGCGATCCGGTGCTGGTGGCGGTTTCCACGGGCGGGCGTTCGCCGACGCTCGCGCGTTTTGTGCGAGGTTGGATAGAGGAGCGCTTACCGGCAAGGCTCGGTGTACTGGCGGAGTTTCTGCACGCACACAGACGCCGCGTTCAGGAACGGTTGCACTCGCCGGATGCGCGGCAGAAATTTTGGCAGCGGGCTATAGAGAGCGACGTCGGTGAGCTTGCTATGGCGGGCAGGACGGCGCAGGCGGATGCGGCGTTCAGAGAACTGCTGGAGGCAGACATCCCCCGGGGTAGCGTCACGCTGATAGGGGCCGGACCCGGAGATCCGGAACTGCTGACACTGAAGGGGCTGCGGGCGCTGCGACGCGCGGACGTGGTGCTCTACGACAACCTGGTGAGCCGTGAGATTCTCGACTACGCGCGGCGCGATGCCGAACTGGTGTACGTGGGGAAGAAACGACGCTTCACGAGCACCCGCCAGGAGGCCATCAACGAGGCGCTGATCACCCACGCGAACTCCGGGCGCGACGTGGTGCGCCTGAAGGGTGGAGATCCGTTCATATTCGGGCGCGGTGGAGAAGAAATCGAGACGCTGGCCGAACAGGGTATCGGCTGCACCGTTATTCCCGGAATCACAGCGGCGCTCGGGTCGGCGAGTTATGCCGGGGTTCCGCTGACCTACCGGGGAGTGGCGCAGTCCGTGCGGCTGGTGACCGGGCATCGCGCGAATGACGAGGTCAATGTGAACTGGGATCAGTTCAACGATCCGACCCAGACACTGGTGATCTACATGGGATTGCTCGGGCTGACTGAAATCACCGAGCGTCTGATTGGCGCGGGCATGTCCACAGAGACCCCTGCGTTGCTCATCGAGCGTGCCACACTCTCCGATCAGCGTGAGGTCGAGGCGACTCTGGCGACGCTCGCGGTGCGGGCAACCGAGGAAGATATCCGGGGCCCGACCATTGTGATCATTGGCGAGGTGGTACGTTATCGGGTGACCTCACCCAACCCGGTGGGGCAGTAGCGCTTCGCTTCCCTCAGAGGCAGTGGGTGGGGCGGGGCAAACCTGCAATCAGTGCCGCCAGCTTCGCCGGGCTGCCCGGGAACAGCCCCATCAGGTAGATGCTGTTGCCCTTGCGGTCACCCAGGTGCTGTTTCACCCACTTAACCATTGGGCGCATCGCTGGTGAGAGATCGAAGTGGGCATGAAAGTCGCGCATGAGCTGGATGATCTCCCAGTGGGCGGGCGTGAGTTCCACACCGTGCATGTGCGCGAGGCGCGCGGCGACGTCAGGAGACCAGTCGTCGAGGTGGACGAGGTAGCCCTCCTTGTCGGTGGCTGGGAGGGAGTGGTTCATCGACCTGGCCTTACCAGCTGACAATAGTCTCGTGGGCGACAGTGAGATCCACGAAGTCGTCATGGGTCAATAGGCTGGAGCGAAGCAAGTGCTGCACACCCCTGGCCCGCGCATCCGCATCGAGTACGTATGCCATGACACCGTCGGGAAGGGCGTCGCCGACAGTACAGTATGCTGCGTCCTCGATCATCACCACGATGTCGCCGCTTGCACATATTCTAACGCATCGTTTCATGGCTTCGGCGCAATTGACGATGTGCAGGCATGCCATCAGCTGATTACTCGCTCGCTTCGGTCCAGAAGCGCGCGCTGCTCAGAGGCGGTCAACGTTTCAACAGGGGTGCCGAGAGTATCGGCTTCGAGACCGCGCTCAGCGAGACTCTCCGCGCACACATAGAGGTGTTCGACATCGTATTCAGGCAGTGCGGTGAGAATCTTCAGGACACTGCGCCGATCGAGTTCGCTGACGTCCTGATCCGGTAACGCAGACCAGACGGCGTCACCTTTCAGCAGCACTGACACCTGCTGGTCGAAGACAGCGGCGACCAGAGCCGCTTCGAGAGTCTCCACCACACGCTGCGTGCGGTAGGGCGAATCGGTGATGAGGAAGAGAACGTTCATCAGGCCCTGAACGTGACCAGCCGGTCGCACTCGATTGCGGCCTCGATAAGCACGCCCAGACCGGCGATCTGAAATGCGGGATGCACGTTGGCGGCGTTGCGCTCATAGCGGTCGCGCTCGGTTTCATCGAGCATACCGCGTTTCAGCGAAGCGGCGATGCAGATATCGAGTTCTGTGCCGGTCTCCTCGTGTAAGCCGACCCATAGCGCGCCGACGTCGGTTTCCTCCTGGGGTGGAACGGCAAGCGTGGAGGCGGTCTGCACTCCGTCGTGATAGAAGAACACTCGCTGCAGCTGGTGGCCACGTCTGAGCACCGCCCGCGCAAAGCGATATGCGCTGAGCGCCGCCTGGGAGTTGTGGGGCGCACCGTGTACGGCGAGGGTGAATTTCACAGGCCCGTTCCAGATTGGGGTGCGCGCATTATACGGTGTACAGGTGTCAGTGGCCGTGTTGCGGTTGCTCGACCACCGGCACGCTCAAGCCGGTGGTATTTCTGCTGATATGTCAGATGTGAGTCGCGTGAGTCGATCGAAGCTGGTCGTATCCCAGTTCCGTGTAAGTCGGCTGCATGCAGGTGATCAGTTTCTGCCGGTATTCGTCATCCCAGTCGTCGCCGTAACTTTGGTTACGGGGTGCGAGATGGATGTCGGGGTCGCGTGCGGGATCGAGCCCCACCTTGCGGTACACCTCGGAGATGGTCTCAGCCGGATCCGCCGCAAAAGTCTCGTAACGCAACTCGATGTAGTGATCGGGTGCGAGTGCCGATGCCTCCTCGCGCGTGGTTTCGACGATCTTGCGCCACTGCAGGGCGGCCAGAACACCTGGATCGCGCCCCCACGTTTCCCAGCGCTCGAGGTCGCTGTCGGTCAGACCACCGGACCACCAGGGTTGCTCGAGACCTCCCTGGCTCTTCCAGAAGGCGACATTCAGCAGTGACTTCACCACGTCCAGGCCATCACGGATGATGTTCACGATGTAGGTTTCAGGCCACACACTCGATAGATAGCGCACACGGCCCGGTCCGGTCAGCTTGGCGGTGATTCGTGGATGTCCCTGGTACTTGCGCGTTGCCTCAATGACCTTGCGCAATTGTCGACGTTCCCTTTCCGTGGCCCGTTGGCCGAGAAGATATCCGCGAGCGAACTGCGCGTTGGAGTGCGCGGTCCAGAGTTCGTAGGATTCATCGGGGCGCGGCAGATATTTATTCCATAGGCCGAGATCGCCAAACTGGTTTTTGGCACCGCGCAGGTTAATCCACCGGTTGTCGACCAGCCGGCGCAACAGGTTGATGGAAGGAAGCCGGGGCGCGTTGCGAGCGTAGTTCAACACCCAGGCCAGGTCGGGATGCAGGGCGAACTGTTCGAATACGATGGTGGTACCACTGCGCGGTGCGCCCACGAACAATATCGGATCTGTCCTGTCAGCCTCCATCACGGTGCTCTGATCGAAAAGCCGGAGTATAGCGATCGCTGAGCGCTGGGAAATCGGTCTGGATCACGTTCGCCTTGATAGATCGAGCGGTCAGCGACCGAAGGGTAGGCTGGTTGACCGGCATGCTTCGAATCAGGAAGCAACGGCTTCGCTAATCAGCGGTGCAGCCTGGGTCTCGGCCCGATGATCCAACTCCTGCAGTACCGTCTCGATGCAGCGGCTGATGTTGGTGCAATTACGGATCATTTCGAGCTTCGCCAGGTGGAGCGTTCGCCTTCGCGAATGAGCGCCTGGGCACCCATGCCGGCCATGTTGGCGTGCAGGCCCTCATCCAGGTAGAACAGCAGAGCTTGGTCGCCGCCGCTCGCGCGTATGTTGCGCAACTCATCCAGCCTGAAGCGGATGAGCTTGTAGTCGTACAGCGGGGTGCTCTCCTGCTCTTTCCAACGCTGGGCACCCGATTTCAGGTCTTCCACCAGCGCTTTGTGCTGCCACTGTTCGTATGTTTCGGGCTGCGTCATGAGTGTCCGTGTTCATGTATGGTCAAACGCTCAGCATAGTCGAGTTGAGGCGCGAGTGGCCACCGAACGTGTCCGCAATTCCACGGATTGAATCTAGGCGCATTTGGGATTTTACTTGGCGGTCCCGTCGAGCGAATTGACGGTAGTTCGAGTATGGTCTGGCTGCTGACGTTAAGAGCGCCGCGACTGCTACAAGACTATCTCAGTCGTGGTTCTCATCGCCGCGCTTGAGTTGCTCCAGTGCATCTGCCGCCTGCTTGCACCTGGCCCGAGGACACCACTCGATTGCCGCGTAGAGATGGCCGCATATAGCCAGCGATATCGTCGTCGAAGGCTATCCTTTTGAACTGTGATGCCCTGGCAAATGCGATCGCGCGAGTGTCTTGCGAGTCGACAGGCATGTTTGATATGAGCGAGAAGTGTTCGCTTTCCGGCAGGTGCCAGGGAATCCTGGAGCGACGATTCTGCGAGTGGTCAACGCGCCGCCAGCGACAAGACCACCAGGGTGGCAAAGTTACGCACACGGTTGTGAGCTTTACCCATCGGATTTCAGTTGTGGGTGGATTTGTAGGTTATGGGATGAGTGGCATCATAAAAGACCTACAAATTAAGTAGATACGCACGAGCTTCCCGACACATAGCTTACGGTTTACACCAGGGATGCGTGGAATCGAGCACAAACCCTTCATGGCCATACCGGAAAATGTGCAAACCACATCTGCGGTATATTCTCTAAACCATGTCCCCGGTAAGGACCCGGCCTTGAGTGGCGGAGGGGCAGGGATTCGAAC
>DCWG01000099.1:15751-33170 GCA_002327525.1 Gammaproteobacteria bacterium UBA2168
GTTTTCAAGACCAGTGCTTTCGACCGCTCAGCCACCCCTCCGGAGGATGCGCACTCTATCATCGCCGGGTGTGGCCGGACTAGTCGCTGAATCCCTCGGGGTGTTTGCTCTGCCAGCGCCAGATGTCCTCGCACATGCGTTCGAGATCGTATTCGGCTTTCCATCCGAGTTCGGCCTCGGCTTTGGACGGGTCGGCGTAAGAGACCGCGGCATCGCCAGTACGGCGTTCGGCAATCTCGAAGGGCAGGTTCTTGCCGCAGGCTTTCTCGAAGGCAGAGAGTGCCTGGAGCACCGAGTAACCGTTTCCCGTACCGAGATTGTGGATGGACAATCCCGGATTGTCTTCGATGTACTCGAGAGCCTTAAGATGGCCGCGTGCCAGGTCTACGACGTGAATGTAGTCGCGAACCCCGGTTCCATCCGGGGTTGGATAGTCGTTACCCCACACGCGCAGGTGCGGCAAGCGGCCCACTGCGACCTGGCTGATGTAGGGCATCAGATTGTTGGGGATGTCGTTGGGATCTTCACCGATTTCCCCCGAGGCGTGGGCTCCCACGGGGTTGAAGTAGCGAAGGATCGAGATGCGCCAGCTGTCGTCCGAGCCGTAGAGGTCGCGCAGCATGTGCTCGATCATGAGCTTGGTCTGTCCGTACGGGTTGATGGCACCCGTCGGAAAGTCTTCGGTGATGGGCATCTCTTCGGGCACGCCGTAGACGGTGGCAGACGAGCTGAAGACCAGCGTCTTGCAGTCTGCATAGCGCATGGCTTCCAGCAGCCGCAACGTGCCGTTGACGTTGTGGTCGTAGTACTTCATGGGCGAGGCAACTGACTCACCCACCGCTTTCAGCCCCGCGAAGTGCAGGACCGCCTCGAAATCGTGTTCTTCGAACAGGCTCGAGAGACAATCCTCGTCGCGGATGTCGCCTCTTGCGAATGCCAGCTTCTTCTGGGTGATGCGCTGAACGGCCTCGACGGAGGAGACACTTGAGTTGGAGAGATTGTCGAGCACGACCACGTCAAAGCCTGCCTGCAGCAGCTCGACCGACATGTGGCTTCCGATGTAGCCGGCACCGCCTGTGACCAGAACCTTGGTTCCCTGCTTGCGCATATACGTCCCCTTGCTCTAGCTGCCGCTAAACTCGGTAGTACTCGCGGTACCAGGTGACGAAGTTATGAATACCGGTTTCTACGGTAGTGGCAGGTTTGTACCCGAGGTTCTCGGCCAAGTCTGTAACGTCCGCGTAAGTATCTGGTACATCACCCGGTTGCAGTGGGAGCAGATTACGCTGGGCACGCACGCCGAGTTCCTGTTCCAGTATGTCGATGTAACGAGTGAGGTCCACAGGGTTGTTGCTACCGATGTTGTAGAGGCGATAGGGTACGGACGAAGATGCGGGATCGGGAGCGTCGCTCATCCAGGCGTCGTCAGCGACGGCGGGTTGGTCGAGCACACGCACCACTCCCTCCACGATATCGTCGACATAGGTGAAATCGCGCTTGTGATGGCCGTAGTTGAATACGTCGATGGGTTCGCCGGCCAGCATCTTGCGTGTGAATAGAAACAGGGCCATGTCCGGGCGTCCCCAGGGGCCGTACACTGTGAAAAAACGCAGGCCCGTGCAGGGTAGAGCAAACAGATGACTGTAGGTGTGCGCCATCAGTTCGTTCGATTTCTTGGTGGCGGCATAGAGGCTCAGCGGGTGATCGACGCTGCGGTGTTCCGAGAATGGCATGTTGGTGTTTGCACCGTACACTGAACTCGTCGAGGCGAACACCAGATGCTGAGTCCCGGTGTGGCGGGCACATTCGAGTATGTTGACAAACCCGGTGACGTTGGCGTCTATATACGCTTGCGGGTTTTCGAGGGAGTAGCGCACGCCGGCCTGAGCAGCCAGATGAATGATCCGGTCGGGTTTGTCTCGTTCAAAGACCATGTGCATCGCTTGCGCATCGGCGATATCGATACGATGAAAGCTGAATCCGTCGTGTGCGGTCAGTCGGGATAAGCGCGCTTCCTTGAGCGCGACATCGTAGTAGTCGTTCAAGTTATCGATACCGATGACTTCATCACCGCGGTCCAGTAGTGCGAGACTGGTGAAGGAACCGATGAATCCAGCTGCGCCTGTAACGACGATGCGCATCTGTTAGAGACGAGCCGTTACCGCTTCGCGCGGCAGACAGTTCTTGATGTCGAAGAGGATGTGGCTGGGCTTGCCAAAGGCGTTGATGGCCTGTGCGCCCATTTCGATGAATTCGTCGTGTGCGACAGCGAGCACAATCGTGTCGTACCGCTGCTGGGCCGGTTGCGTCACAATGTTGATGCTGTATTCCTCGCAGGCGTCCCTCGGGTCGACCCAGGGATCGTAGACGTCGACACTCATGTGGTAGGCCTCGAAGGCAGCCACCAGGTCAACCACACGCGTATTGCGAATGTCTGGGCAGTTTTGCTTGAACGCAAGTCCCAGGATGAGCGCGCGGCTGCCCAGTACGCTGATGCCCTGTCTGGTCATGAGCTTGACGATGCGATCGGCCACCAATTCTCCCATGCGGTCGTTGATGCGGCGTCCGGCGAGGATGATCTCCGGGTGGTAGCCAATCTCCTGCGCCTTGTGCGTGAGGTAGTAGGGGTCAACACCGATGCAGTGTCCGCCCACGAGTCCGGGTGTGAAGGGCAGGAAGTTCCACTTGGTGCCGGAAGCGGCCAGCACCTCGTGCGTGTCGATGTCCAGGCGCTCGAAAATCAGCGCAAGTTCGTTGACCAGCGCGATATTGAGATCACGTTGTGTGTTCTCGATGACCTTGGCCGCTTCTGCGACTTTGATGCTGCTCGCTCTGTGTGTGCCGGCTGTTACCACGCTGGCGTAAAGTGCGTCGATATGTTCGGCGGCCTCCGGCGTAGATCCGGACGTGACCTTGATGATGTCGGCGAGTCGGTGGGTCTTATCCCCGGGGTTGATGCGCTCGGGGCTGTAACCGACGTAGAAATCGTCATTCAGCGTCATACTGGATGCCCGCTCGAGAATGGGGACGCATACCTCTTCGGTCGCTCCGGGATAGACTGTGGACTCGAACACCACGACATCACCGGGCGACAGAACCTCGCCCACGGCGTGACTCGCCGAGCGTAGCGCGCCCATGTCCGGGCGCTTGAAGCCATCGATGGGCGTGGGTACGGTGACCAGAAAGGTGTTGCAGTTCGTGAGGTCGTGCACTTGCGAGGTGAAGTTGAGCCTGTCCGCCTGGGCCAGTTCTTCGCCTGTGACCTCGAGTGTGTCGTCCACGCCGCTTCTGAGCGCTTCGACCCGGCCAGCGTCGATGTCGTAACCTGCGGTGGGATACTGATGACTAAATGCCACCGCGAGCGGCAGGCCCACATAGCCGAGACCTACGACGGCGATTCGTATTTCGGACAAGTCCGTTGTCAGAGTATGCATGAGATTTGCTTCAAAGCCAGCGGTCGATCGTCGTTTGATCGACCAGTTGATGTAGGATATAAATGTTTCGCACGGTCGCAGAATACCGCTCAAGTCTCAAATTTTACAAGAACTTACATAGCTTTCCGACACCGATAGGTAGAATGCTGGACCATGTATAAAGAATATTTTGGCCTTAATGCGAAGCCGTTTCAGCTCTCGCCCGACGCGTCTTTCTACTATCCCAGTCAGGAGCATCAGCGGGCGCTGTCGTTTCTTCAGTACGGACTCGATCAGGCCGATGGGTTCATCGTCATTACCGGGGATGTCGGAACCGGCAAGACCACGCTTGTCCAGGCACTGCTGAAGGAACTGAAAGACGACTCTCTGATGGTTGGTACCATCGTCACCACTCAGCTGGGAGAAGGTGAGCTACTGCAACTGGTGGCCACCAAGTTCGGTTTTCGGGTACGCCAGAACCCCAACAAGGCAGCCCTCCTGCAGGGATTGCAGGACGCGTTCGTGCAATACGAACAGGAGGGACGCAGGGTACTACTGGTCGTAGACGAGGCACAGAATCTGCCTGCGCGCTCCATTGAGGAGTTGCGCATGCTGTCCAATTTCCAACTCGATGGTAAACCGCTGGTTCAGATATTCCTGCTCGGTCAGCAGGAGTTTCGCGCAACACTGTTATCGGAAGGTTTCGAACAGCTGCGTCAACGGGTCATTGCTACCTATCACCTCAATCCGCTCAACGACGAAGAAACACGCACCTATATAGAGCATCGGCTCACGCATGCGGGCTGGAAAAATCGGCCGTCATTCGCAGACGATGCCTTCGGTGCTATCTTCAGGGCTACCGAAGGCGTGCCCAGGCGTATCAACAATCTGTGTGACAGATTGCTGCTGTACACCTTTCTCGAAGAAAACGAAGAGATCACCGGCGAGGCGGTAGATATCGTCGCTGATGAGATCGGCGGTGAGTTCGAAGCGGGCAAGCCCGCACAGGCACCGACCCATACACTCGCTCAACCCGTTGATTCACCTCCGGGCATACCTCCCGCCGGGGCCGCGTTGGAGGAGGCGGCACGGGACATGTTCGACAAAGCCAACCTGCAGCAACGGCTGGCGGCGCTCGAACGCGCCGTGGACGGTCTCGGTGCAGGGCTTAAGCCGGAAATCGCGGAATTGAAAGAGGAGCTCTCCTTTATCCGCCTCATCCTCGAAGATGTACTACATCAGATGCGTGAACCTGGGCCCTCGAAGAAGCGTAAGCGCGCCTGATTCCCGAACCTTAGTGAAAGTCGCGCGAGTTGAATGCCGCACCAATATCTTTGCGGCTCGCCAGCTCACCGAGCAGACATGTCGCATCGGTCACCTGTCCGGCCACCACGTGAATTACTTCCGCTTCACGCTCCATCACACCCTTGATCTTCAATAGGCGTCCTTGCAATAGCGCTGCGCGAAAACGATCGAATACAGACGACCACACCACGATGTTCAGGTTTCCAGACTCGTCCTCCAGCGTCACGAACAGTACTCCGGTAGCGGTGCCCGGTCGCTGGCGTCCAGTGACGATGCCGGCTACCTGAACGAACTGGCCGTGTCGGCAACGCTCAAGATCGGCGGCGGTGCTGAAACCGCCCAGTCGCTCGCGCAGCAGTGCCAGTGGGTGAGGACCCAGGCTCAGACTCAGATAGCGGTAATCGTCCAGCACATTCTCGGCATCTCCGGGACCAGGCAGGGAAACGCTGGTTTCGTATTCGGGCTGTTGTTCGCTCGCCACCTGCAGCGCCGTGGGTGCGTGTGCGGCGGCAACATCCCAGTGTGCCTGGTAGCGGTGGCCGGAGAGGTTCTCGAGCGCGCCGGCGCGGGCTAGAAATTCGAGCGTCTGACGGTTGAGCCCCGCGCACTGGGCGAGGTCTTCGGTGTCGGTAAAAGGCCGCGAGGCTTCTATCGCGAGACCAGCGTCCTCCGCCAGCCCCTTTATCAGCCGCAAACCCATGCGAACGGCCGGCTGACCGTCGGAGGCGGGCGGCTCTAGGTGATGGTCCCAGCAGCTGCGCTGCACGTCCACCGACCGGATCTCGATGCCGTGGCGCTTCGCATCCTGGATGAGCTGGGACGGAGAATAGAATCCCATGGGCAGGCTGTTCAGCAGCCCGCAGTAGAAGGCGGCCGGCTCATGGCGCTTCAGCCAGGCGGAGACGTACACCATGAGCGCGAAACTCGCCGCGTGCGATTCAGGAAAACCGTATTCGCCGAAGCCCTGGATTTGCTTGAAAATGCGTTCGGCAAATTCCTGGTCGTGGCCGCGTTCGAGCATGCCGTCGATGAGCTTCTGCTCGAATTTCTCGAGACCGCCGCGCCGTTTCCAGGCCGCCATGGCGCGCCGTAGCTGATCTGCTTCGCCGCCACTGAAGCCTGCCGCAACCATAGCAAGTTCAATGACCTGCTCCTGAAAGATTGGGATGCCGAGAGTGCGCTCTAGCACCCGTCGCACCGCGTCATCGGAGTAGGTGACCTCTTCCAGCCCCTGACGCCGGCGCAGATACGGATGCACCATGTCGCCCTGGATAGGTCCCGGCCGCACAATGGCCACCTCGATCACCAGGTCGTAGAAGTGCTGGGGCTTGAGCCTCGGCAGCATGGACATCTGCGCGCGCGATTCCACTTGAAATACGCCAATGCTGTCGCCTTTCTGCAGCATGCGATAGGTGGCCGGGTCTTCGGGCGGGATGCTGCTCACGCCGAGGTCGGTGCCGCGGTAGGCGTTTAACATGGCCAGTGTCTTGCGAATGGCGGTGAGCATGCCGAGCCCAAGCACGTCCACCTTCAACAGGCCCAGTGCCTCCAGATCGTCTTTGTCCCACTGGATGACGGTGCGGTCATCCATGCTAGCGTTTTCCACCGGCACCAGTTGTGCGAGTGGGCCGCGTGAGATGACAAACCCCCCCACGTGCTGGGACAAATGACGCGGAAATCCCATGATCTCCTCTACCAGGTACAGAAACTGGCGTGCCAGCTGACGGTCGGGGTCGAGGCCGGCAGCTCGAAAACGTTTGCCGAGCTCTTCGCGTCGGTCCCACCAGGCCAGGGACTTGGCCAGTAGGTCGACCAGATCCAGATCCATGCCGAGTGCCTTGCCGACGTCGCGAATCGCACTCTTGGGACGGTAGGTGATCACGGTAGCTGCAAGTGCGGCCCGGTCACGGCCGTAGCGCTTGTAGATGTACTGGATGACTTCCTCGCGGCGCTCATGCTCGAAGTCGACATCGATGTCGGGCGGCTCATCGCGTTCTTTCGAGACGAAACGCTCGAACAGCAGATGCATGCGGGAGGGGTCGACCTCAGTGATGTGCAGGCAGTAGCACACCGCGGAATTCGCCGCAGAGCCGCGGCCCTGGCAGAGAATTCCCTGGCTGCGCGCGAACTGGACAATGTCCTGCACGGTGAGGAAGTAGTACTCGTACTCGAGTTCGCGCACCAGCTCGAGCTCGCTTTCGAGCAGGTTCAGGGTTTCGTGCGGAATGCCGTCGGGCCAGCGTTCGGCCGCGCCGGAGAGCGTGAGCTGGCGTAGATACTCGTGCGGCGTGAGGTGCGGCGGAACCAGTTCCTCGGGGTATTCGTAGCGCAACTCGTCCATCGAAAAGGTACAGCGTCTGGCGATGGCGAGCGTCTCAACGAGCATCTCGGGCGGATACAGGGTTTCGAGTTCTCCGATGCTGCGCAGGTGGCGTTCGGCATTGCCGAAGCCGTCCGCCTTCAGTTCTGCAACCGTGGTCTTCAAGCGTACCGCACTCATCACATCCTGCAGCGGCTGCCGGGCAGCAATGTGTGCGCGCACGTCGTTGCTGGCGACGATGGGCAGATCCAGGTGGGTAGATAGCGTCAGTGCATTGGCGGTCTTGTCAAGATCGCTTTGTTCGCGCAGCAACTCCAACGCAATCCACAGATGCTCGAAGCGACTCTGTACCTTGCGGCCCTTTTCGATGAGCGTCTGTATGTCTTCGTTGTTTGGCGCCCAGAGTGCGAGGCATTCATCGCATCCCCATCGAAAGTCGTCGAGCGTGGCGTAGTACTCGCCCTTGGGAGAGCGCCGCTTCAAACACGTGATCAGGCCGGCCAGCTGACCGTAGGCGCTGCGGGTAGGGGCGAGCAAAATCAGGCGTATGCCTTCTTCCAGATCGAAATGCGCGCCGATGATGAGATGAATGCCGTGTTCCTTCGCCGCCATGTGCGCCTTGACGAGGCCGGCGAACGAACAGATGTCAGTGAGCGCTATGGCGCTGTAGCCGAGCGATGCCGCCTGCTCGACCAGCTCTTCGGGGTGTGATGCACCCTCAAGGAAACTGAAGTTGCTGAGCGCATGCAATTCTGCGAATGCGCTTACTCTCCGGCGATCCGGATCTTCTGGCGGCGGGTGTTGATTAACCGAAGTAGCCATGCAGATACCACTGTTGATCGAGGTCGACGAAGGCCCAACAGCGTGCACCGTTGTTGTGCCGAACGACGTAGTAGTCACGGTACAGGGTTGCGCGATCCTGGCGCCACCAGCCGGTCTGGATACGCTCTGGCCCCCTGAGCACGGTCAGGACCTGACGCGATGTACGGTGCGGCTGGGTGAACAGCCACAACGGTCGTCGGGTTTCCGCGAGCAGGTCCTCATCCCGTGGCGGCTCGAAACCGGATTTGCCGCTGCATCCCGGCAGTGCTGGCTGCCATGCGAGTTCCGGGTCGTGGTGGTGGGTCTCACTCACGCCGATGCAGGCATTGACGCCGAGGCGGGCATTCAACTGGTCGATCAGCTCCGCAGCCTGGGCACTGCCCCGGGCCGCCTGGCGGGAGGTGGGTTCGAACAACGCATGGCTGTCGGCGCACCAGGCTCCCAGTCGATTGGCATGCAAGCGAATGCTGAGTACGTCTTCCGGCAATTCGGCCCGCTCCAGGCGCATGCGGCTGATCTCCGCAAGCGTTACCGCGTCCTGCTTGAGCGTGGCGAACCGCACGGGCAACGCAATCTGCTCCCGGCTCTGGGCGGAGAAATGCCAGGTGATGCCGGTGACGCCGAGTTGGCGCGAAATAAGCCACTGCTGCAACTCGCCGAGCAGGCGCTGCATGGGGGAAAGTAGCGCATCCTTGTCGGGCAGGGGTTCCAGAAGATGCAAACTGTGGTCGAAAACCGGTGACGGGGTGATGCAGTCGCGCGGGTCCGGTACCTCGCCGCCGAGACGTTGCAGGTAATCAGTGAGTTCCGGTCCGAAGCGTTGCGCGAGTTCGTCCGCCGGCAGTCTGAACAGGGGGCCGAGAGAGCGCACGCCGATGTTCGAGAAACGCTCGATGAGCTTGTCATCGAGCCCGGTGCAGACCAGCGGCACATCGGCCAGGGCTTTTGCCCCCAGAGGCAGGGCGCGCGCCAGCGCGAGTGCCGCGAGCGGGGTGCGTTGCGTGCGTAGAAACACATGGTGATCGAGCTCGCGCAGCGCCGTCTCGACGCGTTTCTCGAGCGCATCGAGGTGGCCGAAGAGATTCAGACTGCCGCTGACCTCCAGCACCAGGTCACAGGGTGGCTGCAGGCTCACCTCGGAACTGAACTGGTAGAGAATCTCCGCGAGTAGAGACAAGCGGCGTGCCTCGTCTCGTTGGTCGCGTTGAAAGTGCTGCAGGTCAGCAGCGATGCTGTAGGCCGTGGCGAGCGTGCTGCCGACGACGATGCCACGCTCCGTCGCCAACCGGTTGCAGAGCCAAACCCGGTTCTCCGACACCAGCACGCATGGGCGTTCGGGAGCGTCCCCGGCGCCGGGTGGGCCGGAGAAGATCTCGAGACCCAGGTCCGGCACATGTACGCCCAGCCACAACATGGCTTCAGTGCGGCTGCAGCACGGAGGCTTGAGGAGTGCTGCGATCGCTGGTCGGGGTTTCACCGGTTTGCGCATCCTGCGCGTGTGTGTGACGGTGAAAACGCCACAGGGCAAGTTGCTGCTGAACGTCTTCGACGGTGCGTTGCCGGGTGGTGTGCACCTGCAGGCCGTTTACCGGCCAGCCGCCCCGTTTCTTGAGCACGGAGACGCACAGGGTGTTCGCAGACTCGGCATCTGCGCCGAGTTGCAGACGCAGTTCGGCCATGGAGGACTGCTGTGCTGCTTCGTCCGGCCGGAACAGGCAGGTCAGGGTGTTTCCCTGCCTGGCCGCGAGTTGCAGACGCCGTGTGTCTTTCGTTCGCAGGCGCTGCTCGTCCACCCAGGCCAGCACCATGGTGCAGGTGCCCGACTTGCTGGCCTGTTCAAGTGCCCACAGATTGTCCTCGTGGCTGCGCGGATGGATGAGCAGGATCTTGTCGATGTCGATGCCGAGTTCCCGCAATGCGGGCGCATACGGAATGAAGGGCGGGTTCACCCAGGCGATCCAGCGGTTCTCGCGGCTGAGCGTGCGCATGGCGGGTGCCAGAATGCTCAGTTCGCCGATGCCGGCAGTGGCGATCAGCAGTTCGCACAGGCCGCTCTGCGGCCACCCGTTGCCGGCGAGATGGTCGTCGAGTTCGGCGAAGCCGGTGGACGTGACCGACTCGTTCTGCCTGACCAGTTGTCCGGCGCGCCACAGGTCCGGATGGCGCAACAATTGCCGGCGCGGATCAGCGCTTGCATCTGTCTGTGTTTCTGTCTGCGTATCGGAGTGTATGTTATCGCACGAGCCTGTCTTTTCTGTTTGTGCGGGCGGTTTCTCTTTCGTCACGACGACAGCCGGCAGATAGTGTTCGTCAACGCCGGATCTGGCAGTCGGCGTTGGCACATCTGGGCGGAGGGTTTCCGGTGCAGCATCGCCGAACAGGGAAGCCTGTTGAAAACGCTGGGCAGGCTGATCCGGAACAGCTTGATTGAAGACGGACATCCGATCGCTCCCGGTTGTTTGAAGGTTGGCTGAGGCCGAATGACACTGTATTTATATACAGGGGTCGATCAGATTATCTGGATATTTATCCAGTATCAAGGATTTTGTGTCTGGGGTGAAAAAGGGGCTCACATCGCGCGCCGCCCCTATCAGTGTTGAACAGCAAGCCAGAACCACGGGCGGAATCGGCCAGAGTAGATAAGACGAAAACCTACTCTATCTGCCTCGTACGTTGTCGAAGACTGAATCGTGCCTATCACACAAGGGTAGGTGCGGTTGACAGAATCGGGGAAGGATGACTCGGCAACAATCAAGCTGGATGTACCGGGTCCTCTGCGCATTCTGCTCGCTGAACAGAGTCTCCGGTGACCGTATGGCCACAGGCAGGACAATCTTCAGGAAAACGCCTCGGGCTTCAACTTCCGCGCCCGATGCCGTAGTAGGTAAAACCCGCTTTGCGTAAGTAGGAGGGGTCGTACAGATTTCGTCCGTCGAATACGATGGGGTGTTTCAGCTGCTCGCGCACTGCGGCAAAGTCGGGGCTACGAAACTCGTTCCACTCTGTGGCAACGATCAGCGCATCGGCGCCAGAGAGCGTCTCATCGCGCTGCTCGCACACAACGATACGTTCACCATAGAGGTGCCTGGCCTGGGCGCGCGTGGCCGGGTCATAGGCGCGCACCGTTGCGCCATCGGCCAGAAGTGCATCGATCACCGTGCGGCTGGGAGCCTCGCGCATGTCGTCGGTGTTGGGTTTGAACGCAAGCCCCCAAAGTGCGAAGGTCAAGCCCCGCAGCGTGCCAAAGTGGCCGAGCGCTTTGCGGTACAGCACGCTCTTCTGGTGCTCGTTGACGGCTTGCACGCCACGCATTACGGCAGCGTCGAAACCGACGTCATTGGCCGAGTGAATGAGTGCTCGTACGTCTTTTGGAAAGCAGGAGCCACCATAACCGGTTCCTGCATAGATGAAATGATAGCCGATGCGTATGAGTGCTCGTACGTCTTTTGGAAAGCAGGAGCCACCATAACCGGTTCCTGCATAGATGAAATGATAGCCGATGCGTGGGTCGGTGCCGATGCCGCGTCGTACGGCCTCGATGTCCGCTCCCAGGTACTCGGCGAGATTGGCGAGTTCGTTCATGAGGCTGATACGGGTGGCCAGCATCACGTTGGCCGCATACTTGGTCAGCTCCGCCGAGCACACGTCCATGTGTACCACCTTGTCATGATTACGGTTGAACGGCGTGTAGAGACGCTCGAGCGTGGCTCGCGATGCTTCGTGCATACAGCCGATGATGATGCGATCGGGCTTCATGAAGTCGTTGACCGCGGCACCTTCCTTCAGGAACTCGGGATTAGACACCACGTCGAAGTCGATGGCCGCATCACGTGCTGCCAGTTCCCATTCGATGGCCGCGCGTACCTGGTCGGCAGTGCCGACGGGTACCGTCGACTTATTGACGACGATTTTCGGCGTGGCCATATTGCGGCCGATGGTGGCAGCCACATCGAGCATGTGCGATAGATCGGCACCGCCGTCTTCATGGGCCGGAGTTCCGACCGCGATGAACAACACCCTGCCGTGGGCTACACCCGAAAGAGCATCCTCGCTGAAGCGCAAATGACCGGTCGCGATGTTGCGTGCAACCATCTGTTGGAGGCCTGGCTCATAGATGGGTACTCGGCCCTCATTGAGTGCATCGATCCTGGCGCGGTCGATGTCGATGCAGAGAACCTCGTTACCCATCTCCGCAAAACAGCTTCCCGTCACAAGCCCTACGTATCCGGTGCCGAACAGGGTGATCTTCAAGGAGCTACTCCGACATTGCGGTGAGGTTCATCGATGGCGAGGACTCGCAGGTGGCTGAGTTTAACAGCATTTACATAGCGCACCGGCATTGCATTTCGAAGGCGATCAATTAGGCTCGACGCCAACACTGCGGGGGTAGATTTCATGATTTACGATTTCGACCTATACGTCATCGGTGCAGGTTCGGGGGGCGTGCGCGCCAGCCGCATGGCGGCCGGCCATGGCGCACGCGTGGCAGTTGCAGAATCCACGTACCTGGGCGGTACCTGTGTAAATGTTGGGTGTGTGCCGAAGAAGCTGTTCGTGTACGGCTCACACTACGCGGAGGATATCGAGGACGCGCATGCCTACGGCTGGCGGGAAGCCAGCGCCGGCAGTTTTCACTGGCCCACCCTCAGGGACAACAAAAGTGCTGAAATCGAACGTCTGAACGGTGTTTATCGCGGCCTGCTGGATGGTGCCGGGATCACTCTGCACGAGGGGCGGGCGGTACTGCTGGATGCCCATACGATAGCGCTGGATGGGCAGACCTTCACTGCACAGAATATCCTCGTCGCCACCGGATCATGGCCGTTCGTGCCCGAGTTTCCGGGGCGTGAACATGTCATCACCTCCAATGATGCCTTCTACCTCCCCGAGTTTCCGAAACGCGCGGTCGTCGTCGGAGGAGGGTACATCGCGGTTGAATTCGCCGGTATCTTCGCGGGTCTCGGGGCGGAGACGGAACTGGTTTACCGCGGGCCCATGTTCCTGCGCGGATTCGACGATACGGTGCGCGAATTCGTTGCGCACGAATTGCGTGAGAAGGGCATCAGCTTGTGCTTCGAGCGCACTGTAGAGCGCATCAGCCTGGAAGGCGACCAGCGTGTGCTCGAGTTCGACGATGCCTCCACAACCCGGGCAGACCTCGTGCTCTACGCTACCGGGCGTCGCCCCAACAGCGTGGGCCTGGGGCTCGAGCAGGTCGGTGTTGAATTGTCGGAAACGGGGGCGGTGCTGGTGGACGAGCATTTTCGCACGAACGTACCCAACATCTATGCCATTGGCGATGTGATCGACCGCGTGCAACTGACACCGGTGGCCATCGCGGAAGGGATGGTACTGTCGGCGAATCTCTTCACCGATGCCAAACCCCGTTCGCTCGACTATGAGAACATCGCCACCGCCGTGTTCTGTCAGCCCAACATCGGCACCGTGGGTCTGACCGAGGTCGAAGCCAGGGTACGTTTCGATGAGATCAGCGTGTTCGAATCGCGCTTTCGTCCGATGAAACACGCGCTTACCGGCCGTGAGGAGCGCACGCTGATGAAGCTCATCGTCAATCCGCAGGACGACAAGGTGATCGGCGTGCACATGGTCGGGCCGGAGGCCGGAGAGATCATCCAGGGAATTGCCGTCGCCATGCAGGCAGGGGCGACCAAAGCCCAATTCGACCAGACCATCGGCATCCACCCCACGGCTGCCGAAGAATTCGTCACTATGAGAGAAGCGAGAACATGACTAGAAGTTTAACCATCGCAGTGCTGGCGCTCTGCTCGATGAATGCCTGTGCCCCGAAATACACCGGGCAGAACGTCATCCTGTTCCTCGGAGACGGCATGGGCATCAGTACGGTGACGGCTACACGCATCCTTGCCGGTCAGCAACTCGGCAAGCGCGGAGAGGAGCATCAGCTCAGTTTCGAGAAATTCGATGACGTCGCACTGGTCAAAACCTACAACGTCGACCGTCAGGTGCCTGACAGCGCCGGCACCATGACGGCCATCGTTACCGGACGTAAGACGCGCTTCATGATGTTGTCCGTGGCCCCCGAAGTGCAGACGGGCGATTGCGCCGCCTCGCTTGAGGCACCCATGGCATCCATTCTCGAAATGGCCGAGGATGCGGGTCTCGCCACGGCGGTGGTGACCACCACCAGCATCACTCACGCGACACCCGCCGCCAACTACGCACACTCGCCGCACAGAAACTGGGAAAACGACGCGGTGATGCCGCCGGAGGCCAGGCAGCAGGGTTGCCGTGACATAGCGCGGCAGCTACTTGAGTTCGATCACGGAGACGGCATCGAGGTCATGCTGGGTGGTGGGCGCGCCCACTTCCTGGCCGCGAGCGAGCCAGATCCAGAATACCCGAACAAAACCGGTGCCCGCGCTGACGGTGCCACGCACCTCCAGAGATGGCTCGGGCAGGACGAAGCGCGCAGCTACGTCTGGAATGCCGAACAATTCGCCGCACTCGACCCATCCGGACACGGTCAGGTGCTGGGACTGTTCGAACCATCGCACATGCAATTCGAGGCGGATCGTGCTGCAGATGCAGCCGGCGAGCCCTCGATCGGCGAGATGACGGCGTTTGCCATTGAACGGTTACAGGCTTCGGGCAAGCCGTACTACCTGATGGTGGAGGGCGGGCGCATCGATCATGGTCATCATGCTGGCAATGCGTACCGCGCGCTGACCGACGCGCTGGCGTTCGAGGAGGCGGTACAAAAGGCGGTAGCGATGACCAGCGCCGAAGACACCCTCATTCTCGTGACGGCGGACCACTCGCACACACTCACGATCAGCGGCTATCCGCGCCGCGGGAACCCGATATTGGGCAAGGTGGAGATGACGCCCGGACAGCTCATGCCAAACGGGGAAGGGAAGCCGTACACCACGCTCGGTTACCACAACGGGCCAGGCTATCGCGCTGAAGCCGAGGATCTCACGGAAGTGGATACCGAGGCTTCTACCTACCGGCAACTGGCGGCCATGCCCGCGCTTTTTGAAACTCATGCCGGTGAGGACGTGGCCGCCTACGCGCAGGGCCCCGGGAGTGAGCTGGTGAGTGGTGTGATGGAACAGAACGAACTCTTCGCCGCGCTCTACCGGGCGCTGTTCGGCGGCCGGTCGCAGCACAGCGATCAGGTGCCTCGAGAGCCGGGGAAGCAAGACTGATGGAATGGCTCGAAACGCTGTTCGGGTTTCTCGACGAACTTCTCGGCAGCGCGGTCTACTTTCCTTTTCTGCTACTGGCGGTGGGGTTGTTCTTCACGCTCTACCTCGGTTTTCCGCAAATCCGTTTCTTCCGCCACGCATGGGACGTGCTGCGCGGAAAGGAAACCCCCGGGGACGCGCCCGGAGACACCAGCCACTTCCAGGCACTCTCCACGGCCCTGTCCGGAACCGTCGGCACGGGAAACATCGGCGGAGTGGCGTTCGCCATCTACCTGGGAGGACCGGCGGCACTGTTTTGGATGTGGATGACGGCCTTTCTCGGCATGACCACCAAATACGTGGAAGTGACCATCTCCCATCAATACCGAACCAGGGACGAACAGGGACGTATGGCCGGCGGACCCATGTACTACATGGAACGAGGCCTCAACATGCGGTGGCTGGCGGTGTTCTTCGCGCTGGCCACGGTCGTCAGCTCGTTCGGGTCGGGCAACATGCCCCAGAGCAACAATGTCGCCGCCGGCATCGAAGCCTCCTTCGGCGTACCTCCCTGGATCACGGGCGCCGTCCTTTCGGTTCTGCTTGGTGCTGTCATCGTGGGCGGCATTCGGCGCATCGCGGTGGTGGCGGCAAGCATCGTGCCGGTGATGGGCGTGCTCTACGCCATTGGCGCGGTGGCGGTCGCGATGGTCAATTACGATCAGCTACTGCCCTCGTTCGCCGCCATCTTCGAAAATGCCTTCAACGGTTCGGCTGCGGCCGGTGGCTTTCTCGGGGCGAGCTTTGCCTACGCCTTCAACCGGGGTGTCAACCGGGGACTGTTCTCCAACGAAGCGGGACAGGGTTCGGCTGCCATTGCGCACGCCTCAGCCCGTACTGAGAAGTCGGTTTCCGAAGGAATGGTGTCGATACTGGAGCCGTTCATCGACACGCTGGTCATCTGCACGCTCACGGGGCTGGTGATCCTCTCCTCCGGCGTGTGGACGGAGAAGTTCGAAAACACGTTTTCGCCCATCGAAACGGAATTCGTCAGCGGCTCTTACAGTGAAAGCAATCCGGGGGATGTCGCGGCATTGTTCGCGCACCTCGATCTCTCGCCTCCACAGGACGATCCGGTGAGGCCCTGGACCGGCACGTTGCAAGTACGAAATGGGGTCGCCCTGCTGGAAGGTGTAACGGTCATTCACAACCGCTCCATCGCCGAGGACGTCACTTTCGTAGTGGGGAGCGAAGCGTACAGTGGCGATCTGGAGGTCGCCGGCGGCAAGTTGTCGACGGCGGGGGTAGAGCTCGTCGGCCGCTCGTTGCTGCACAGCGTGCCGCTGACGGCAGAGGCCTTCAAACGCGGGCTGCTGGGCGATTGGGGTCAGTATGTGGTGACGGTCGGGCTTGCATTGTTTGCGTTCTCCACCGCCATCGCCTGGTCGTACTACGGCGACCGGGCAATGACTTTTCTCTTTGGCGTTCAAACCGTGATGCCCTATCGTATGGTGTACGTGCTGGGTTTTTTCTGCGCCACGATCATCGATACGTCGCTGATTTGGCTGATCTCGGCGGTGACGCTTGCGTTGATGACCCTGCCCAACCTCATCGGTCTCGTGCTGATGCGTAAAGAAGTGCGATCGCTGACCCGTGATTACTGGGACGAAGTGCGCGCGAGGCGAGACTGAACGACACGGACGGAGAACAGGCCATGGCGCTGAGAGTGACATTCGATTTGGAAGAACGGGATCTGCGATACTTCAAGGACAACATGAAGCGCGCACGATCGGTGGCGAATACGGCCGATGCGCAGAAGATACTCGCACGCGCGGAAGCCATGGTCGACGACGTGAAGAACAGCAACGTTCCCGCGTTCGTGTTGGAGAGGGTGGAGAAGCTCAATCATCTCATCGATATGGTGCGGGACGAGGAGTGGGCGCTGGCCAGCCCGGAACGCAGAAACGTGCTCGCGGCACTCGCTTACTTCGCCGACCCCGAGGACATCATTCCTGATGCAGTACCTGTGATCGGATACATCGATGACGCCATCATGATCGAGCTGGTAGTGAGAGAGTTGAAACACGAGATTGAGGCTTTCGTTGATTTCGAAAAGTACCGAAGCGGTGAAAAAGCACGCCATCGCAACGAGAATCTATCCCGTGATGAGTACCTTGAAATGAAACGGCGGGAGCTGCACAGCCGTATGCGTCGTCGCAGGAAAATCACCCGCAGCGGCGCATCAGGAAGCACGCGCACTCGTTTCCGTCTGTTTTGAATAATCGCGCGGCAGGTCAGGGGGCCTTTTTACGCAGTCGCTGCGCGTAAACGGGTGCGGTGGCAATTCTCCGTGCGTATGCTTGTTGAAGGACATATTAAAGGACATATTA
>DCWG01000060.1 GCA_002327525.1 Gammaproteobacteria bacterium UBA2168
CCGAGACGCTCGGACCCTGGGCGAAGGTGCTGTTTGCGACGGGTGCTTTCTGCATCCTGTTCTCCACCACGCTGGCGGGCATCGCGGCTGGCGGGCGGTTCATACCGGACTATCTCATAGAGATGGGATTCACCCGGCGCGACGATCTGAATCTGCGCCGGAGCATCATCAAAGTTTACGTCTCGGTCATTCCCTTCCTCGCCTTCGCCCTGTATGCGTTTTTCCAGCGGCCCGTGCTGATGGTGCTCGTGGCCGGATGCTTCGCCGCGATCATGCTGCCCATCCAGAGTGGTGCAACGCTGTGGCTGCAGCGGCGTTATCTGCCGGAGGAACTGCAGCCGTCGGTTGCTGCGCGTAGCCTACTCATTCTGACTTTCTTTGTGCAGCTCATCCTGTCATTTGCCGTGGTGTACTACGTCGTGCTCTGATGTAGTGCACGGCGGACTAGGCGAGGGACTGGTAGGCGGCCTGCAGCAGGCTGAATCCCTGCGGGTCACCGAGGGCGCCGGGTTCCATGTGGTTCATGACGTATGACACGCACAGGCGCGCATCCTGGTCCACGACGATGGTAGAACCGCCGTAGCCACCCCAATAACAAATATGCGGATTAGGCCCCATCGGTAGAGCGTCAGAGGTCAGCCCGTAGCCCATGCCAAACCGCATGGGCACTCCGAGCACGTGAGGATAGTCGGAGAAAAAGCGCTCCCACTCCAGTGTCGCACGATCAGGACACGTATACGCGCTTATCGGGTTGCGCACCTGACAGCCCGCATCCACGTTGGTGCCGTGGTCGAGGTGAGCGAGCAATTGCTCGATCGTACTGATCTGTTCCGCCTGCTTCATGTCTTTCTCCCCGATGACGGTATGTAGTCTCGCGTACTGGACGTTGGTTTTCCAATTCCCGCTTGACTGGCGCGGCGTCTTGATGGATACCGATCAGGGGCAGGGGGACACGTCAGCGAAGGAACAGTACATGAATAAGATCGCGGTTCTGGGACTTGGTAATTTCGGCACGGCGCTGGCCCGCAACTGGTCGCAACACGGTAAGCCGGTACATGGCTGGACGGTGGAACAGGAGGTGTATGACACCATCGTTGAGAGCGGCGTGAATAGCAAATACTTCGCTGGCTTCGATCTGCCTGGCCTCAAGGTCACCATGGGTCTGGCTGAGTCCGTTCGGGATGCGGGTGTGGTCGCGCTCGCGTTGCCGTCCCACGTTGTGCTGAGCGTGGTGGACGACGTCATTGTGCATCTGAGCGAAGGACAGGTACTGCTGGATCTGGCCAAGGGTCTCGCGCCGGGTGGGCAATTGGTCTCCCGTGCCATTCACGAGAAGCTGGATGCCGCCGGTAAATCCAATGCGGTGGCCGTAATGACCGGTCCGACCATCGCGCCAGAGCTCGCGGCCGGTGTTCTGACCACGGCGCTCGTGGCCTGTGAGGACGAGGCTATCGCCAGCCGCCTGGCCGGGGAACTCACCACGCCCACGTTCACTATCAGTCACGCCGGTGACCCGCTGGGCATCGAACTCTGGGGTGCCTTCAAGAACGTGATCGCACTTGCCTGCGGGATGTCGGACGGACTGTCGCTGGTCGGCGGTCTCGGCGGGGACAATCTGAAAGCCGCGATATTCACGGCAGGGTTCCGGGAGGGCTGCAATCTGCTCGATCGCCTCGGTGCGGGTCGTGAAACGGCCCTTAGTCCGGCGGGGGTGGGAGATCTGTTCGTCACGGCGACATCGCCCCACGGACGCAACCGCCGTACCGGCGAGTTGCTGGGCAGCGGGCAGAACCTCGAAGAAGCGCTGGGCAGTACGGTGATGGTGTCTGAAGGCGTGCGCGCTACCCGCATGTTCGCCGAGCGGCTGGAAACACCGGATGAAGCGCCATTTGTCACCACACTCAAAGCATGTCTCGATGGCGAGTTGCAGGCGGAACAGTGTGTGCGGCAATTGATTAACAAAAATAGATAAATATCAATAAGATACGAAAGACATCTAGTTTTTAAGAGAAGATAGATCCTGTTCGGCGGCGCAGTATAATGGACCGATCTCTTGGGGAGGGGATTGTCTATGCGAGTTCTGCAATCGTGTTTCGCTTTGATCTGTTTTTCCATGGCATCTCTGCTCGTCTCGTCTGGCGCGTTGGCGCTCGTACCGGGAGAGCGGGTGGACAACTTCCGACTGCTCGATCACGAGGGTGAATCCCATGAACTCTACTACCACTCGGATGCGAGTGCGGTGGTGTTTATGGTGCACGGCAATGGTTGTCCGATAGTTCGCAACGCGTTGCCGCGGTATCGGGAGCTGCGCGATGCGTATGCGAACAAAGGTGTGGTGTTTCGCCTGCTGAATGCGAATCTTCAGGATAACCGAACCAGCATTGCCGCGGAGGCGGCCAAGTTTGGTATCGACATACCGATTCTCATGGACGATACGCAATTGATCGGTGAAGCGCTTGGCCTGGTGCGCACCGCCGAGGTATTCGTCATCGACCCGAAAACCTGGAAGGTGGTGTACCGGGGTGCCATGGACGATCGACTCGGCTACGAGACGCAGAAGGTGGAAGCGAACCATCATTTCCTGGCGGACACACTCGATGCGATGCTCGACGATGAAACCATCGTGGTTGCGAGCACGGATGCACTGGGTTGCCTCATCAATCTGCCGGAAGCAGGCAAGCGCGAGCAGCAT
This sequence comes from Gammaproteobacteria bacterium UBA2168, assembly GCA_002327525.1. Lineage (GTDB taxonomy): Bacteria > Pseudomonadota > Gammaproteobacteria > Pseudomonadales > Azotimanducaceae > JASLQO01. Next base: position 2,693 of record DCWG01000060.1, read on the forward strand.
GCTTCCATCTCATACACTCGTGACATCGCGCCCCTGTTGATCGAGCGCTGCATCACCTGCCATCGCGAGGGTGGTATCGGCCCATGGGCGATGACCGACTACAACATGGTGCGTGGCTTCGCACCCATGATCCGGGAGGTAGTGCGCACGGGCCGCATGCCGCCCTGGCACGCGGATCCCGCCCATGGTTCCTTCTCCAACGACCGGTCTCTGAGCAAGGAACAGACTCAAACGCTGGTGCACTGGATCGAGGCGGGCGCACCCCGCGGCGATGGGCCGGATCCGTTGGCCGAATTTGAACACGACTGGCAGGAGTGGGCGCTCGGTGAGCCGGATCTGGTGCTCGACATTCCGGGTTACGAAGTACCTGCGACGGGCGTTGTCGATTATCAGTACCAGCATGTGCGAAACCCACACGACCGTGACGTGTGGGTCAGGGCGGCAGAGATTCTGCCTGGGGATAGGGCGGTGCTACATCACGTGATCACAACGTTCACCACACCGGGACCGGACGGCAAGCTCGATCGCCGGCGTTCGCAGAGCCTTGGCGGGTACGTGCCGGGCGCAGAGGCGGACGAGTTTCCGGAAGGAACCGGGACATTGCTACCGGCCGGCGCGGTGTTCACCTTTCAGATGCACTACACGACATCGGGACGCGCCAGCACCGATCATTCACGGCTCGGCATCTACTTCCACGACGAACAGCCGGAACATCGTCTCGGGGGAGCGGTACTGATGAACACGAAGATCAACATCCCAGCGCACAGCAAGGATCACGAGGAATATGCCTCGCGCGTGCTGGACGCAGACGTGCTGCTGTACAGCCTGTTGCCCCATGCGCACTTCCGTGGCAAGGCGTCGGAATTTCGTGCCATCTATCCGGATGGGACCGAGGAGATCCTCCTGTCCGTACCGAACTACGATTTCAACTGGCAAACGACCTATGTGCTGTCGGAACCCAAGCTGTTGTCGAAAGGGACGAAAGTCGTGCACGCTACGCGATGGGATAACTCCGCTCAGAATATGGCCAATCCCGATCCCACACGTGATATTCCCTGGGGGCAGCAGTCGTGGGATGAGATGTTGTTCGGGGCGATCAGCTGGCGCTATGTGGATGACGCCGATCGGGAGCGCAACATAGAAGTCACCTCATCCGGCGACTGAATGACGAACGCGGCACCTGCGCAACGCTCATAGGACCCGTCACAGGGAGAGGAGCAGCGCCGGTAGTTCTCCCAGGTGCTCGATGTGGAACGTGGCCGCAGACAAATCCTGCGTGGACACGAACGCGTTTCTGACGATGACGCAGTCGATACCGGCCGCCACCGCGGAACGCAGTCCGCGCTCCGAATCTTCCACGACGATTGCATGCACAGGGGCTACACCGAAGCGTTCGAGCGCGGCGAGGTATGGATCGGGAGCGGGTTTGGAACGTGCGTAGTCGCCGCTCGCAAGCACGAAACGCATGTGTGTCACTATGTTACGCCGGGCGTGAATGAGTTCGAAGTCGGTGCGCTTGGCAGTGGTGACGATGGCCATTTCGAATCGACGGGCCAGCCCGGACAGAATGTGTTCGACACCCGCAATCTCGATATCCCGTTCGCGCAGGTATTGCTGGTAGAGACGATTGCGGCGTGCTTTGTGAAACTCGATGTCGGCTTGCGTGGCGCCCAGCGCAGCGGCGCGGTTCCAGGCCGAGCGGCCACGGGCCATGTCGAGCAGATAATCGTCGAGGTCGAGTGTCACGCCCAGCGTTGCGATGGTTGTGCGTGTTGCCTCGAAATACCATGGCTCGGTATCGACCAGGACACCGTCGTGATCCCACAGGATGTGCGTTTTCATGCGCGGGTGTGAGCTAAAAACGAACCCTACCTCTGTGTCCGGGTCGGTACAACGCCAGTCGCTTGTTTTGGGAGTGCTGGCTCTCAGTTGAGCAACGGGCGATCAGAGCCCATCGAGATCGATCCAGCGGCTAGGGCAGCCGTTACGGCGGAGATCATTCACTGCCTTGCCGAGGTTCTGGGGTTCCGCATTGAGTGGCTGGTTGAGGAGCGTCTCACAGGACCACCAGCGATACTCTTTCAACCAGTCTCCTTCAGGACCCAGGAGGCTGCCGGCAGCGGGGACGAAGCGTTCGGCGTTCACCAGGAAGTAGCGCTGTTTCATGTACACGCCGGTGGCTTCGACCAGAAACTCACGCCGCCAGGCCTCACCGACTATGCGGATGTCGGTGGCGCCAGTTTCCTCGAATACTTCCCGCCGTACTGCCTGCTCGGCGGTCTCTCCAGCTTCGATGCCACCTCCCGGCAGAATCCATACTTCGTCCTCGCGCCAGGGAAAAGCCATACGCATCAGCAGGATTTCGGCCTGCCGAGTGAGTATGATCGCCCGCGCGGCGTGGCGGATGCGTTTGATCATGAGGGGTACATTCGCTGGGTTGGTGCGGAGTATGGGCGATGAAGAATCGTTCGTCATACCCCGTCGCCCGAAGCTGTGTCCGCGAGTCGAGGAGAAGTTTGGGTGGATGAAACCATGCTGCCGCGCGAGCGGTTTCTGGAAGTGATCGCCAACGCGCCGTTGGTGTCGATAGATCTCATCGTACGTTCCCGGCAGGGGGACGTGCTGATGGGCTGGCGCCGAAACGAACCAGCCCGGGATCACTGGTTCGTGCCGGGGGGGAGAATCTGCAAGGGTGAGACTGTCGAGGACGCCTTCGGGCGTCTGTGCCTTGAGGAGCTGGGGTTCGCGATGACGCTGGAAGCCACCCGACTGGTAGGGGTGTTCACGCATCTCTACGACAACAACTTTGCAGGCGTGGAGGGTGTGTCCACTCACTATGTCGTGATCGCGTACGAGGTTCTTGTGGAACCCGACCTGTCCACGCTACCGACGAGCCAGCACAGAAATTACAAGTGGGTGAGTCCGTCGGGTGATCTCAGCGGAGTACACCCCAACTCCATCGCCTACCTTTGACAGGCGCCCTGTCTTTGACAGGCGCCCTGTCGTGGGCAGCCCCACCGTATTCGAAATCAGGTGCGCCTATGCCGGGATGCGTACCGGTAGTTCGCGAATGCCTCGAATGAAGCTCGACTTCAGCAGAACCGGATCACCCACCACCTCTATTTTGGGGAAACGTTTGAGTATTTCCTCCCAGATGATCTTAAGTTGCATCTCGCCGAGGCGGTTGCCGAGGCAGCGATGGATGCCGAAGCCGAAAGAAACATGCTTGCGCACCTCAGCACGATCGATGACGAATTGATTGGCGTTCGTGATGGCGCTCTCGTCCCGGTTTCCGGAGACATACCACATGGCCACACGATCGCCTTTTTTGATGTGCTTACCGCCCAGCTCCACATCCTGTGTTGCCGTGCGTGCCATGTGCGCCACCGGAGTCTGGAAACGGATGGCTTCCTGGGCCATGCCAGCAGCGAGGCTGTGATCGGCCATGAGTTTGTCATACTGGTCGGGAAACTGGTTCAGCGCCAGTACGCCGCCGGAAATGGAGTTTCGCGTGGTGTCGTTACCGCCGACGATCAGCAGAAGAATGTTGCCGAGATACTCGTTGGGCGGCATGTTTTTCGTTGCTTCGCCGTGCGCGAGCATGGAGATGAGGTCGTGACCGGGTTCGGTGGCCGCCGCGCGTTCCTTCCACACGGCGTCGAAGTACTCGTAGCACTTCCACAGCTCCTGAAAACCCTCTCCGATGGTGTCAAAGAACTCCGGGTTGCCGAGATTCTGCACGCTATCGGACCAGTAGATGAGTTTGTCGCGATCGGTTTGCGGTATGTCGAACAGGGTGGCTAACATCTGGCCGGTCAACTCGACCGACACGTGACGTACCCAGTTGAACTCCTCGTTGCGCGGCAGGTTGTCGAGAATGGTGCCCGCGCGCTGACGAATCAGGTCGGCCAGTTTGGCCAGTTCGCGTGGGGTGAACATGGGTGCGACCACTTTGCGTTGCTGATCGTGCTTCGGCGGGTCTTCTTGGATGAACATCGGCAACGAGAAGTTGGGATCGGGCTCGGGTTCGGCGACACCTCCCAGGCTGATGCCGCCCAGCCGGCTGTCCGAGGAGAACAACTCGTGATGCGCATCCACCCATTTCATGTCATCGAAGCGAGTCACGGACCAGTAAGGTCCGAACTGGCTTTCGGCGCAGTAGTGCACGGGATCCTCATCTCGCAGACGTTCGAAGTACGGCAGCTCGACGCCGGCCTCGAAGAGGGCGGGATGGCCGGGATTCATCTCTGCGAGCGGGATACTCCAGGCGTTCTGGTGTACATCGATAGGCCAGCGCGCCAGCAGTTCTGTGTTGGAGGTCTTGAACAGCTCATCGCGCGTGAGCGGCCGCCCCTCCAGATCCTTTTTCGCTTCCGACATGACACCTCCCCTACCGGCCGGTTGTGTTTGATCAACTGTTGAAACATACACCAGGCGCGTTAGGCCGGCCAGTTCATGGAACCGACCAATGCGGTCCCGGGCTTCGATAAGCCCCTTGATTCGGTGTCGCTGCTGACATTGAATGGAGTCGCACTGGGGGAGGGGGGCGCACCATTCGTTTCATCATCACGATCACCGTGCTGTGCTGTTCAGCCGTTGCGTTGGCGGAAGAATCACACAACCGGCTGAGCGAAGAACAGCGGGAACAGGGCTGGCAGCTGCTCTTCGATGGCTCCACGCTGGACGGGTGGCGCAGGTATCAGGGCGGCGAGATAGAGCGCGGTTGGGAAGTCGTGGACGGCGCCATTACGCGGACCGGGCGCGCGGGCGACATCGTCACGCGGCGTACCTGGACCGACTTCGAACTCGAGTTCGAATGGTGGGTCGAATCCGGCGGCAACAGCGGCGTGTTCTACCGGGCCGGTGAGAGCGAACGTTACATATTCATGACGGCTCCCGAATATCAGGTACTGGACGACGAACGCCACCGGGACGGCAGTAAAGCGGAGACCTCGGCCGGCTCCAACTATGCCCTGCACGCGGTCGAACGCGGCATTGTGCGGCCAGCCGGTAACTGGAACAGCGGGCGCATCGTGGTGCGGGGTGAGGCGGTGGAGCACTGGCTCAACGGCAAGCCGGTGGTCGCCTACGTGCTCGGCAGCGGCGACTGGAGCACGCGCGTGGCCGAGAGCAAATTTGCGGACTGGCCGAAGTACGGGACGCTGGCGAGCGGTCACATCGGATTGCAGGATCACGGCGACAGGGTTGCCTACCGGAACATCAGGATACGCGAGCACACGCATTGAAACGCAGCGACGCCGATTATGACGTGATCGTGGTGGGTTCGGGCGCCGGTGGCGGGATGGCGGCCTACGTACTGGCCTGTGCGGGTGTCAGGGTGCTGATGTTGGAAGCAGGCAGAGACTACGATCCGGTTACTGAAACACCCATGTTCAATCTCTTCTCGGAAGCACCGCTGCGCGGTGTTGCTACGCCCGACAAGCCTTTCGGTTTCTATGACGCGACGGTGGACGGGGGCTGGAGTGTGCCGGGAGAACCGTATTCCAGCGGCAAGGGCGTCGACTTCCTGTGGTGGCGCGCGCGCATGCTTGGCGGGCGTACCAATCACTGGGGCCGCATCAGCCTGAGGATGGGCGAGTACGACTTCAAACCCCGCAGCCGCGATGGGCTCGGCTTCGACTGGCCCATCGGCTATGACGATCTCGCCCCTTACTATGACAAGACCGAGGCCTTGATTGGCGTTTATGGCTCCAACGAAGGCCTGGAGAACACGCCGAACTCGTCACCGGGCGTGCTTCTGCCCGCACCCGCGCCCCGTGCCGACGAATTGCTGGTGCGCAAGTACTGTAAGGGTCTCGATATCCCGGTGATTCCCGCGCATCTGGCAATCCTATCCGAGCGCCAGGATCACCAGCGCCTGCCGAAGTGGCTGCACCCGAACAATGCGCTGGCGCAGCGCGTGACCCGGGATAGCATGCGGGCACGATCGGCCTGTTTGTTCGCCACGGCCTGCGGGCGCGGATGTTCGATCGGGGCCAATTTCCAGTCGCCCACCGTGCTGCTGAAACCGGCACTCGCGACGGGTAATCTGACGATTCGCACGGATGCCATGGTGCGCGAGGTCAGCATCGATGCAAAGGGCCGTGCCAATGGCGTGCGCTTCATCGATAGGGACAGCGGCATCGATGAATTCCTGCCGGCGAGGGCGGTAGTGCTGGCGGCGAGTTCGGGTGAAACGGCCCGCATCATGCTGAATTCGACCAGTGCCTTGTTTCCCCAGGGACTCGCCAACGGTTCGGGTCTCGTGGGCCGCTATCTGATGGATACGGTCGGCGTATCCGTCACGGGGCAGGTCCCGCTGATGGAAAACATGCCGCCTCACAACGCGGACGGCGCATCCGGTATGCACATGTACATGCCGTGGTGGCTGTATGGCGAACAAGCGAGCGGCAAGCTCGATTTTGCTCGCGGCTATCACATCGAATTTGGCGGCGGACGGCGCATGCCCCAGGCCGGCTGGTTCCGCGGGCTCGAACCCATGCTCGACGGGATCTATGGCGCAGACTACAAGGAAGCCTGCCGGCGCTACTACGGATCGTTGGTTGGCTTTTCGGGCCGCGGCGAGATGATTCCCAACGACGATTGCTACTGTGAGATCGATCCCGTACAGAAGGACCGCTTTGGTATCCCGACGCTGCGGTTTCAGTGGCGCTGGTCCGATCACGAACTGAACCAGGCGGCGCACATGCACCGTACGCTGAAGGAGATCATTGAGAGTATGGGCGGACGCATGGTGACGCCGTTTCACGACAATGGTGCCGATGCGATCAAGAAACCCGGGGAGATCATTCACGAAGTGGGCGGAGCCATCATGGGTGACGATCCGTCACGTTCGGTAGTGAATCAGTTCGGTCAGACGTGGGAAGTCGGCAATCTGTTTCTCACCGACGGCGCACCCTTGGTCTCGAACGCGGACAAGAATCCGACACTCAGCATTCTGGCGCTCGCTTGGCGCTCCACCGACCACCTGGTCGAGCAGCTTCGACAGGGGGCGATATGAGCAGGATCAATCGCCGCGCCTTTGTACAGCTGGTCGTGGCCAGTGCCGCGGCGGCAGCCCGGGTGGAGGGTGAAGCGCCGCAGATGCGGAAGGGCACCAGGCCCAGGGGGACGCCGACCGACCCGGTACTGATCGACCCACTTCGCCCGTGGCCTCTGACTCTGAGCGAGGCAGACCGGCGAGCGGTGGCTGTGTTGTGCGATCTGATCATGCCTGCGGATGCGCGCTCTCCGGCGGCCACTGCGTTGAAGGCGCATGAATTCGTCGATGAATGGGTCAGCGCGCCGTATCCCGAACAGCAGGGCGATGCGGGCGTGTTGCACGCCGGACTCGCGTGGCTGGAAGGAGAGTCGAGACGGCGGCACGAACGTTCATTCGCAGACCTGGGCTCGCCCCAGCAGAGGGCGATCTGCGACGATATCTGCTCGCTGCGACACGCCGCACCCGAGGCGCTCGCCGGCGCCGACATGTTCTCACTGGTACGAGCACTGACCGGTGCTGCGGTGTGGACGACACAAGAGGGGATGGATGATCTCGGCTATATCGGAAACACGCCGCTCTCAAGTTGGGGGCCGCCGCCCGGGGAGGTGCTTCGACACCTGGGCCTCGGCCGGGATGATGTTTGAGACGAATCGGGTGCCCGGTGGTGGTGGAACGAATTGGTGTGGGACAGCACGCTAGCCGCCGATCACACCGCGTTCGAGCAGGTCGTCGATCTCTGTTTGCGTGAGTCCCGATGTCGCCAGAATGTCACGGGTGTGCTGGCCGATCTCCGGTGCGGGCCCACGCGGTCCGACCTCGGCCGTACTGAATCGCATGGGAGCGTTCACCGTCCGGTACACGCCGTGCTCCGGGTGCCGTATTTCGGGAAAGAGACCGATATCCAGGGCATGCGGGTCCTGAGCGACCTCATCGAGCCCCAGCACGGGACCCCAGATGAGACCCTGATCGTCGAAGATCTCGCCCCACTCGTCGCGTGAGCGTATGGATAGGGCCTCATCGATCAGCGCTACCAGTTCCGGCATGCATTGGTAGCGGGATTTACCGTCCTTGTATCGTTCGTCGTCCAGCCATTCCTTGTGCCCGATGGCTTTGCAAAGACGCGGCCACGCGCCCGCATCCAGCATATTGAATACGACCCAGTAGCCGTCTCCGCATGGGTAGCGATTGGCCATGGGCGTGAGCATGTTTTCCCTGGCGCGCCGTCGAACGGGCGCGCGATCCACGGCCGTGATGCCGAAATCCGACGCCTGCGTCCATACAGCGGTCTCGTAGAGCGAGGTCTCCACCACCTGACCCTCTCCGGTTTTTTCCGCGAGGCGTAGCGCAGCGAGAATGGCGGCTACCATGGCGAGCCCGGTAGTGTGATCGCCTTGGGCCGGTCTGGCCTGGGGGACCAGGCCTACATCACCCTCGCGCATGGAATCGTAGAGCCCCGAGCGGCCGAAGAACGCGGTTACATCGTAACCAGGCCGCCAGGCGTCCGGGCCGGTGGTCCCGTAGCCGGTCAACGTCGCGTGAACGAGATGCGGATTGATCTCCATCAGTGTTTCCGGATCGAGGCCGAATTTTCCCTGACGATGCACCAGGAGGTTGCACATGAAGATGTCCGCGTCCGCGACCAGGCGGTGAACCAGGGCGGGCCCACCCTCGGTGTCGAGGGCCACGGCAATGGAGTGTTTGCCGCGGTTGTCCACGTCGAACTGCAGGTCGTAGTCCTTGAAGGCATTGTCGATCTTCGCAGAGCGCCCCATGTTACGCATAGGATCGCCAGACAACGGTTCGACCTTGATAACGTTGGCGCCGAGATCGGCGAGGATCGCACCGGCACTCGGCGCGGCCATCCAGCTGTCGAGTTCAACGACAGTCACGTCTTTCAGGGGTGCAGTCACCACTCGGCTCCTTCTAACGGCAAGCGGCAAAATGTATCATGCGCAGCGATTTCATGGCGCCTGCAAAGGCCGGTTAAAGGACGAACTATGGAAGCAATCATCGAATCTGCGCTGCTTTGGATCATCGGTGCGGGCGTGGGAGGGCTGCTGCTCGGCACTCGGGCCGCGTCGTTTATCGCCCGATCCCGAAGTGAGCGGCATGAAATCGAGCGCCTCACTGCTGAACTGGCGCAAGCCGAGACGGCGCTCGATACCTATCGCGCGGAAGTCTTTGAGGAGTTTGCTCAGACGGCGGTCAAGTTCAAGGCACTTAACGACTCTTACAGTGATCTGCACCAGCAACTGGCCAGGAGCGCCAGCGTTCTGTGCGGTGAGCCCGCCGCCAACGCGCTACTGGAAGAACCGGGTGTCCCGTCGCTGGAAGCACTCGGGGATGAGTTGGAGGTGGAGGACCGCATCGACGAGGATGACGACGCCCTGCTCGGCGACATCGTGATTCAGGAAGCCGAGGACGTGCCGGAGCGTCCTGCGGACGACGGCACGGAAGTGCCAACCCTTGATGAGGCCGTCGACGAACTATCAGAAGTCGCGGACGATGTGCAGTACGGGTTCGACCAACCCGATCAGAAGACCGGCTAGGGCGAGGTTCGAGCCTCCGCCCTAAACCTGCCGCGGAACCGTCCAGACGGCGCCCGCTTGTACCGCTAACCCTGCAAGCTCGCGAAGCTGCTTCCTTCCGTCGCCAACTTTGTCAGTAATGGCGCCGGCGTCCAGGCATCGCCGCCGTACAACTCGCCAAACCGTTCGAGGTCGGCGAGGATGTTGGCGAGGCCCTGCTGGTCGGCCCAGAACATGGGACCGCCCGTCACCTCAGGGAAGCCGTAGCCATTGATGTACACGATGTCGATATCGCAGGGACGGATAGCGATTCCCGCCTCAAGAATTCGCGCTCCTTCGTTGATCATCGGGTACAGGCAACGTTTGAGCACCTCGTCATCGTCGACCTCAGAACGCTCGATGCCGAGTTCGGCGGATGTCTGTTCGACGATCTCGACGACCTCGGGGTCCGGCTGTCCTGCACGGCTGCCCTCGGGGTAGATGTAATAGCCCCGATTGGTCTTCTGGCCGAAGCGCTCCAACTCGCAGAGTTTGTCCGCCACCCGGGCAGTGATGGGCACGTCCTCGGGTCTCATACCCGACAGCTTGCGGGCGCGCCAGCCGAGGTCTAGACCTACGAGGTCGTTCATCTGGAAAGGACCCATCGGCATGCCGAAACCGAGCAGCACGTTGTCCACCTGATACGGTGTTGCCCCCTGGAGGATGATTTCACCGGCCTGACGCGTGTAACCCGCCAGCATGCGGTTACCAATGAAACCGGGGGCATTGCCGGACAGTACGGCGATCTTGCCGAGCGTCTTGGCAAGCTTCATGGAGGTGGCGATGGTGGTCTTGTCGGTGTCCTTGCCACGCACCACTTCGAGCAGCCGCATGATGTTGGCCGGACTGAAGAAATGCAGTCCAATCACGTCACCCGGTCGGCTGGTGGCTTCAGCCATCCTGTCGATATCGAGACCTGAAGTATTGCTCGCTAGAATCGCGCCGGGTTTGGCGATCTCGTCGATCTTCTTGAATGTCTCGACCTTCACGTCGATGTTCTCGTAGATGGCTTCGACGATGACATCGGCCCTGGCCAGGTCTGCATATTGGAGCGTACCGGTGATCAGGCTCATGCGCGCGTCCACATCGGTATCGGTCATGCGCCCACGCGAGACCTGGATGTCGTAGTTGCGCTTGATGACGCCGAGTCCGCGATCGAGGGCTTCCTGATTCATCTCGAGGACGGTGACGGCAATGCCGGCGTTGGCAAAGCACATGGTAATGCCGCCACCCATGGTGCCGCAGCCGATGACGGCGGCACTCTCGATATTGCTTGTCGCCGTGTCGCGCGGTACGTCGGGAATCTTGGCTACTTCGCGTTCGCTGAAGAACACGTGGATCAGTGCCGCGCGTTGCGGATGATTGAGGCACTGCGCGAATCTCGCTGCCTCGACGGCCAGGCCGTCGGTGAAATCGCCGCTGTTCACCGCGGCTTCCACGCACTGGATGATCTGTTCCGGTGCGAAATGTCCGCGTGAACGACGGCTGGCTTTTTGCCGGGCGCGAGTAAAGATCTCCGGATCGGCGCGGTCCGCCATTACCTTGTCGGCTTCATCGCGAATCTTGCGCAGCGGACCGCCAGTGGCGATCAGGTCTCGTGCGAAAGCCTTCGCACCGTCCAGCAGATCGCCTTCGATCAGCTCATCGACGATACCCAACTCCTTGGCCATGGGGCCGGGAATCGGATCGCCTGAGAGGATGAAGTCTAGTGCTTTCTCGGCACCGATGAGACGCGGCAGACGCTGCGTGCCGCCGGCACCCGGCAACAGGCCGAGTTTCACCTCGGGCAGACCCACCGGTGCGGACGGTGCGGCCACTCGATAGTCACAGCAAAGTGCCACCTCCAGGCCGCCGCCGAAGGCGGTGCCGTTCAATGCCGCGACGATAGGCTTGGTGCTCGCCTCCATCCGGGCGAGGCAGTCGTGCAGACTCGGTCCCTCCGGCTTAGCGCCGAATTCTGAAATGTCCGCACCGGCGATGAAGGCACGTCCCGCGCCGGTGAGTATTACCGCCTTGATTGCATTGTCGGAAAGCGCGGCACCGACGCCGTCGGCGAGACCTTGTCTCACACCGCCCGAAAGTGGATTCACGGGTGGATTGTCTACGGTCATGATGGCGAGATCGCCATCCACCGAATAGTGTACGGTTCCTTTCATCGATCCGGCCCTCAGACTTCCATCGGCTTCAACAGTCGCGGCCAGTTTTCCATGGAAACACGCATGTGCTCACCGATTTCCTCCACCGTGAACGGTTCGTCCAGAGGATCCTTGCGCGCAATCTCCGTCGTCTGCCACGACAGCAGATTGACGCGGTTGCCGCCCACCGTGAACTGACGGCCCGTAACGTCCTTGGCGTCGTCGGTGCACAGCCACACGACGGGCGGGGAGACCTTCTCCGGCGCGAGGCGTTCTTCCTGGTCCGCCGGCATGAGGTCTTGCGTCATCCGTGAATACGCAGCCGGGGCGAGTGTGTTGACCGTGATCCCGTATTTCACACCCTCGAGCGCCAAAACGCGCGTCAGTCCGGCGATACCGGCCTTGGCGGCACCGTAATTGGCCTGACCAAAGTTGCCGATGAGCCCGGAGGTGGAGGAAGTGTTGATGATGCGCCCGCCAGAAGCCTGGGCGACGAACTGATCCCAGGCAGCTTTGGAGACGAGGTAGGCGCCGCGCAGGTGCACGTCGATCACGACGTCCCACATCTCATCGGTCATGTTCTTGAACGATTTGTCGCGCAGGATGCCGGCGTTGTTGATCGCGATATCGAGCTTGCCGAAATTGGAGACCGCATCGGTGATCATGGCGCGGGCGGCTTCCGGATCGGTGACCGACCCGTAGTTGGCAACGGCCCGGCCGCCGGCCGCCTTGATTTCCTCCACCACACCGTCGGCCATGCTGGAGCCTGCGCCGGTACCGTCCCGTGCGCCGCCGAGATCGTTGACTACCACCGCCGCGCCTTCCTGCGCCAGCAGCAGCGCGTGTGCGCGGCCCAAACCGCCGCCTGCGCCGGTTACCAGTGCGACCTTGTCTTCTAGTAGTGCCATGTTGGTTTCCCGCAGTTTGTTTTGGGCAAACCGACATTTTAGCCTGAACCCGCATCTGGTTGATATTTCGGTGCAGTGTGATTGACTGTCGCCTGATGACTGTGTGGAGGACGAATGAAAAGTCTGGTTCTTACCTTCGCGGTCATGGGTATGCTGGAGGCGATCGCGGCGGAACGTTCCCCAGTGCCCGCGTTCGGTAAACTACCGCCGATCAGGCAGATCGCGCTGTCTCCGGATGGCACCAGGGCGGTGGCCTGTGCGACTACAAGGGCACCTATCACGCCACTGTAATGGGTTTTCAGACGCGCAAGACTCAGGTGGTAATGGCGTCCGATCCGAGCCAGTTCCGCTTCGATTCCTGTCGCTTCGCTAATGACGAGCGCATCGTCTGCGTCATCTAGACCTATGCCACGCTCAGGGCTGGGAATGCCGGTATGGGTGGCGCCGCTATCGCAACGGACGCACGGTGTTTTCGCGTCTGATGGCGGTCAATGCGGATGGCAGCGATGTGCTGCAACTGGTAGCCAAGGCGGTGTCGGAAGCACGCCGGACCTGGTGTGGAATGCATCGAATCAAAGTCGTGTTGTGAGTTGGATGGAGGACGACCCCAACCACATCCTGATGCAGATCGCTCGGGAAGACCGGATCTATCCCACGGTCTACCGGCTGAACATCTACAACAATCGGCTGAGCCGGGTGCGGCGCCATCGCGAAACGGTGTTCAACTGGTACGCCGACGGCAAGGACGAGCTGCGCTTGGCCACCGGCTACAAGCAACTCCAGCCGGTGGCGCTCAGGTTTGACGACGGCAGGCTGCGCAACGTGGACATCAGCCACCTGGCGGGCCTTGGCCCACCGCCTGCGCCTGTGGCCATTCTAAAACGGGGCAATGAGGCGATCGTCTCGGCCAACAATGGAAAGAACACCCGGGGTCTGTACCGGGTGAACATCGTTGGCTTTCATGGGCGTTTCTCGTTGATCATCGGTGTGGGATGAGGCGGCGCCATCATAGCCGGTCTGATTCGCTGTTTGTTGGGTGCACGTTATGGCCGGGACCCGGGAGCCTCCTGTACCCTAGCCCGATCGCTAAGCCGCAGGGAGAGAAGCAATGGAGCTCGGGATATGTGTCGCCTCACACGTGGGAGACATCGGCTACGTTGTGCGCGCCGAGGAACTTGGTTACACACACGCGTGGCTCGCGGACAGTCAGATGCTGTGGTCCGACTGCTACGCGGCACTGGCGCTGGCCGCTAGCCAGACATCGACCATCAACCTCGGGACGGGCGTGGCGATCACGGGCACCCGACCGGCGCCGGTGAACGCCGCTGGCATCGCCACCATCAACGCACTGGCGCCCGGACGCACTTTCTTCGGTGTTGGCGCCGGCAATACGGCCATGCGGGTGATGGGGCTGCCGCCGGACCGCATCGCCCAGTACGACACCTACCTCGGCGAGCTGAAACCGCTGTTGAAGGGCGAGGAAAGCCTGCACCGGGACATCCCGATCAAACACATCATGCCGGACAAGGGCTTCGTCAACTTCGAGGATGAGATTCCGATGTACGTTTCGGGCTTCGGTCCGAGATCGTTGGCACTGGCGGGTAAGCATGGTGACGGCGCGGTGATCGCGGCTCCTGCGATGGGGGCGGTGCTGTCCAACATCTGGCACATGATCGAGTCCGGGGCGCGTGAGGCGGGCCGGGTGCTCGATCGGGATGCCTACTACACCACGGCGCTTACCACGATGGTGGTCCTGGCGCCCGGCGAAGCGTCCGATTCGGAGCGGGTGAAGGCCCAGTGCGGGGCCATGGCCATGGCGACCGTGCACTACGCTTACGATCAGTACCGCAATTTCGGGCACCAGCCGCCGGGAGTGCTGTCCGGCATCTGGGAGGACTACACCGCCCAGTTGGAGGCATTTCCGGCGGAGCGGCGCCATCAGCGTATTCATGCCGGTCACAACTGCTGGGTGCTGCCGGAGGAGGAGCGCTTCCTTACTCCGGAAGTGTTGTCAGCATCCAGTATGATTGGCACACGTGACGAGTTGGTGGAATTGCTACATGGGTTCGCGGAAGAGGGGCTCGATCAGGTGATGATCCTGCCCAATTTCGACACGCGCTTCGATGTACTGGAACAGGTGGGCGAGCAAATCCTGCCCTACGTGTAGGCTGCGGCCACCTCTGGAGATATCAGGCGATAACGCCGCGGGCGCGCAGCCGTTCCACCTCCTGGGCCGTGAAGCCGAGTTCATTCATCACCTCGGCCGTGTGTTCGCCGAGACCGGGGGAGGGCCGCACGATGTTCGAGGGCGTGCCGTGGAAGCGCGCCGCCGGGCGGGGCTGGCGCAGGGTTCCGCCGTCGGGGTGGTTGTACTCGACCAGCGCCTGCATGGCCACGATCTGGGGGTCGTCGATCACCTGTGCGCGTGAATTGATCTTCGAATAGGGCACGTCCTCGCGCTCCAGGCGTTCGCACAGCTCCTCCGTGTTGAAGCGCCGATAGCCCTCATTGACTAGGCGTTGCCACTCGGGCTGATTCTCGAAACGCTTGGTGAGGCTGTCGAAGCGCTCGTCTTCCAGCAGATTGGGCATGTCGAGTGCCCGAAACGCGCCTTCCCACTCCGCCGCCTTCACTGGCATCGTGGCGATGTAGCCGTCCGCGGTCTGGCGCACGAATATACTGTGGTCCAGCGGTGGGGCGTCTTGCACGTCCTCGCCAACGAACGAGAAGCTGGCCATGGCGTCAGGCCACAGGAAAGAGATGCTCGCATCGAGCATGCTCACCTCGATGCGTTGCCCTTGCCCCGTTTGCTCCCGCGCATAGAGGGCCGCTGCGATGCTCTGCGCGGCGGTGAGGGAGGTGACCTTGTCGCACGCGAGCGTATTGAGCATGCGCGGCGCGCCCTCGGACGGGTCGGCCTGAATCGATGCCATACCGGAGATGGCCTGGATCACTGCATCGTAAACGCGCCGATTGGCATAGGGTCCGGTGGCGCCGACGCCGTTGATGGAGGCATAGATGATGCGCGGATTGAGCGCCTTGACGTCCTCATACGAGAGCTTCAGGCGCGTCATTACGTCCGGGCGAAAGTTCTCCACGAGTACGTCGCCGCTCTTAATCAGGCGTGTCACCACCTCCAGTCCCGCTTCCGAGCGCGGGTCCACCACGATGCCGCGCTTGTTGCGGTTGATCACGGCGAATGCGGCACCCACCATGTTGCGGGCGGGACGCCCCCGTCGGATGAGGTCGCCAGCCACAGCTTCCACCTTGATGACATCCGCACCCTGATCGGCCAACGTCTGGGTGGTGATCGGACCTGAATACACCGTGGTGAAATCCACTACCCGCACACCGCTCAGAGGTCCCGTGGGTGGGCTGCCGAGATTTACTACGTCATTCATATTGACCGCTCCGAACCTGAGGCGTCAGTCTCCCGTTCCTGAATGGCGAACGCAATCATCACCGAGGAGGTAATGTGGACGAAGAGCGCTGGTTCGGGATCTGGCAGAGGGATTCGATGTCTGCATTGTCGCCATTCCAGATGGCCTGGCGCGGAGGAGGGCGCGCGGATCGTCTCGCCTGGGTGTTCCTGTCCGGATATCAGGCGGCAATCCGGGCAGCACTGCCGGCACTCCCGGCATCGGGCTGGGCAGGTATCCTGGTTACGGAGAAGGACGACCCGGTATCGTTGAGGAAGAACGGCACGAGTCTCAGCGGGACCAAAACCTGGGTTGCCGCCGCACGCCATGTCGAGCACCTCGTCGTGAAGGCGGGCCGGGGCGAAGGCGCGTGTTACCTACTTGTCGATGCCACAAGGGAGGGTGTGAGCATCGCACCCGGCGACAGGCCCCATTTTCTGCCTGAGTTAAGCCAGGGTGTGGCGCGCTTCTCGAAGGTGCGTATCGACTCGACGGATGTGGTGTCGGATCTCAGCGATTACGGTGCCTACGAGGCACTGTATGTCACGCTCGCGTGTATCGGGTTCTGCTGCGCGCGCCTCGGGAGCGAGTGCTCCGAGGCGGCAGCGCTCGAGGCTTGCTCGGATCCGGCAGCGCCGGATGCGCTGCACGCGCTGATCGCGGCGGATAACGCGCTATCGGCTTTCGCTGCTCAGATGGATGAAGCGCTCACTGGAGGCGATCTGAGTCGGTGGCAGCGCGATCGGCGGCTCGTGAGCATGTTTTCGGCGGCCATCAGGGCGCGGACTTCAACACAGTGAACAGCGGCTCCGCTGCCTCGGGGGAAGTGGCGAGGTCGGGCGTGACGTCGATTGCTGTCCGGCCATCCACTTCAACGGTACGTTGCGTGTGCTCGCTGGTTTGCCCCAGGGCGTGCGCGCCGATCGCCACGCCCATGACGGGCATCAGGATCTTGCGAAAGCTGTGGATCATCGGTCACTCCTGGGGACGATGGGAGCATTGTGCGGGTTTCGCCGATGTGCCGCCCGCGTGAATGGTAGACTCGCGCGCAAAGTGAGGCCTTGGATGACTATGGATTTAATGGTTGAGTGGGCAAAAAGGCCCTGGTGGATGAATCTGATGCTCGGATTCTGCCTGTACATGGCATTCATCTACATGCCGTTCGATATTTTCTACAAACCTGTGGCTGAGGACGAGGAGGTCTGGTTCGGATTCGTGCTGCACGGTTGGGCGGCGAAAGCCACCGAACCACTGCATTGGCTGATCTATGGTGCGGGTGCGTGGGGTTTCTGGCATATGCGGTCGTGGATGTGGCCCTGGGCGGCACTCTATTGTCTGCAGGTGGCGATCGCGATGCTGGTATTCAATCTGCTCGATGAGCGTGGTGGGTGGATGGCCGGTCTGGTCGCGATGGCGGTGTTCATGATTCCGACCGTCGCGCTCTGGCGGGCTCGATCGGCATTCGGGACTAGTAGCTCGGATGCCGGGACGGACGCATGACGAGTCCCGGTGAGCGTTTGGAGGCTCTGAGGAAGCACCAGAGAGCCAACTGGTTCTCGCGCTCTCCGTCCGAGGTGGCGAGTGCCAATGCGCGACTGTTGTTCGGAACGGCGGGTGAGTGGGATCTGCCAGAGGGTGTGGAACCGAAACGCGACCTTCTCTACCTGGCTGTCGGTATTCCGGACGTGGATGCGCTGCCGCGGGAAGCGCTGGCGGAGGCGGCCGTCGCGACGCTCTCCCGGAGCGGGGATCTGGCGTTGCGCTATGGCTTTGGCAAGGGACCATCGGGGCTTCGAGAATGGCTGGCGGCGCGCCGCAGCCAGGAGGAGGGTGTCGGTGTGGACGCGGAGTGGTTTCAGCTCACCAACGGTTCATCCGGGGCCATCGATCTGGTAGTGCGCTCGATGATAGATCCGGGCGATGTGATCATCGCGGAGAATCCCACCTACATGGGTACGCTGCACAACTTCCGGGGGGTTGGCGCCGACATTCGTTACGTACCCATGGATGAGGAAGGCCTCGATACGCAAGCGCTGGAACGTTTACTCGTCGAGCTGCGCGATGAAGGCAAGGTGGTGAAGTTGATCTACACTATCTCTGCCTATCACAACCCCACGGGCGCCACGCTCTCGATCGAACGGCGCCTGCGTGTGCTTGAACTGGCGGCGCGCCACGAGGTGATGGTGCTGGATGATGAGGCGTACCGGGATCTCTGGTTCAACACACCGCCGCCGCCGTCGCTGTCTACACTTTCCGGTGGATGTGGTGTGATCGCGACCGGCACCTTTTCTAAGACGGTGGCCACCGGGTTACGCGTGGGCTGGATACACGCACCGCCGGAACTGCTGGCTTTGTTCGGCCGCATGCGCTTCGCGATGGGGCAGAATCAGTTCGGGCTGCGCACATTCGGCGAGTTTCTCGACCGGGGACAGTTCGAACCGCATCTGGCTCGCGTGCGGGAACTCTACCGGGACAAGCGCGACCGTTTGCATGCGGCACTCACACGTGAAGTGGGCGCGTACATGCGATGGCGGCTTCCGGAAGGCGGTTTCTACCTCTGGGCGCGGCTTGGCGAGGGCATTGCGTTAGAACCGCTGTGGCGAAGCGCCGTGCAGGAGGGTATCGCCGTCAATCCCGGCTCCGGATTCGCGGCCGGCGGTAACCTGGATATGGATTGTATTCGTATAGCCTTCGCGTGGACGCCCATGGATCAGTTCGATGAGGCCGCCCGAAGATTGCGGCTCGCCTGCGAGCGCGTATTGCGCGGAGACGCAGCGTGACCAGGCCACACCTCGTCCTGACCCGGCGCTGGCCGGCATCGGTGGAAGCAGAGCTGGCGCTGCGTTACGACGTGGAGCTGAACGAAGACGACCAACCGATGGACGCCCCTGCTCTGCGTTCGGCCATGCAGCGGGCGGATGCGTTGTGTCCAACCGTGACCGACAACATCGATGCGGACGTCATCGGGGTGGGCGAGCCGGGCGCCCGATTGATCGCCAGCTTCGGAGTGGGATTCAACCATATAGATCTCGAGGCCGCGGTCGAACAGGGGGTTGCGGTAACCAACACCCCGGACGTGCTGACCGATTGTACGGCGGATCTCACCATCGCGTTGATGCTCATGTGTGCGCGCCGCGCGGGTGAGGGGGAGCGTGAGCTGCGTGCGGGGAGATGGGCGGGCTGGCGCCCGACGCACCTCACGGGTACACGCGTGACGGGCAAGACCCTGGGTATCATCGGCATGGGCCGCATCGGGCAGGCGGTCGCCCGGCGCGCGGTGCACGGATTCGGTATGCGTCTTCTGTGCTACAACCGTTCACCGGTAGCACCCGAGGTACTGGAGGCCTTCGACGCGCGCCAGGTGAGCGATGTGGACCAGGTGCTGGCGTCGGCCGATTTCGTGTCTCTGCATTGCCCGGCCAATGAGGATACGCATCACCTGATCGATGCGCGCGGTCTCGCCCTGATGCCCGACCATGCTCATCTGGTCAACACCGCCCGCGGCAACGTGGTGGACGAAGCGGCACTTTCCCAAGCGCTTCGTGATGGCGCGATCCGAGGTGCTGGTCTCGATGTATACGAGCGGGAGCCGTATCTGCACGAGGGTCTTCTCGCTCTCGACAATGTCGTACTGCTGCCGCATCTTGGCAGTGCGACGATTGAATCGCGCACGGCCATGGGCATGCGAGTGCTGCACAATCTGGATGCCTTTTTCGCTGGTGAGGCATTGCCCGACGGGGTTGTCGGGTGAGCAACTGAAGAAGCGGTTCGCACAGCGAGCTTCCCGGCGAAACAATCAGCGCCCAGGGCATCGACACAGTGATTCGCTCGTGGTGCAATGCGCGCATTTCAAGGCCGAGACGGATCATCATGACTTCCACCTATGTAGCGCGCATTTTCGGGCGCTCGCCGTTTGGTCCCATACAGGACCACATCGACGTCTGCTATCGCTGCGCCACACTCACTATCCCGGTGCTCGAAGCGGTAGCAAAAAACGACTGGAACGAGGTCGCGAGAATGCAGGAAGAGATCACGGTACTTGAAAACGAGGCCGACGTGATGAAGACGCGGATCCGGGAGAACCTGCCGCTCGGTTTCTTCCTGCCGGTCTCGAGGCCGGATCTGCTGGAACTGCTCACGCGTCAGGATCGTATCGCTAATCGGGCTAAGGGTATCGTCGGGCTCATCGTTGGTCGGCGCTTGGCCTTTCCGGAGTCGATTACGCCCGGTGTGACGGAACTTGCACACGCCTGTATCAGTGCCTGCGGACTGGCGCGCGATGTCGTGCATCGCCTGGACGAACTGCTCGAAGCGGGATTCAGCGGACGCGAGACCGATAAGGTGCGTAATCTGGTTCGCGGCATCGACGATAGGGAGCGACAGTGCGACGAGATGGAGGCCAAGCTCAGGGGGAAGCTGTTTCGTCTGGAGGCAGAACTTGCGCCTGTAGACGTGATGTTCATGTATCGGGTCATCGAGTGGATCGGTGACCTCGCCAACCACGCGGAGCAGGTAGGGCACCGGCTGGATCAACTGCTGGCCAACTAGAAAAAAACCAAAAAAACCAAAAGACACAGGCGGAAAAGAAATGGATCCGACCTTCATCATCCTGGCGCTTGCCGCGGTGTTTGGGATCTATATGGCTTGGGGAATCGGCGCCAACGATGTCGCGAACGCCATGGCCACTTCGGTCGGGGCAAGGGCAGTAACCGTATTCGGGGCCATCTGCATTGCGGGTGTTTTCGAGTTTCTCGGTGCTTTCCTGGCTGGCGGTGAGGTGACTTCGACCATTCGCAAGGGCATCGTGGACGCCGATCTGCTGGCCCACGATCCCAACACGCTGGTCTACGGAATGCTCGGGTCGCTGCTCGCAGCCGCTGTGTGGTTGACCATCGCGTCGAGGTTCGGCTGGCCGGTTTCCACCACACACTCCATCGTGGGCGCCATCGTCGGCTTCGCGGTGGTTGCCATAGGGTTCGACGCCGTGCATTGGGATGGGGTGATATCCATCGCTGCCAGCTGGGTGGTCTCTCCGGTGCTGGCCGGAACCACC
>DCWG01000098.1 GCA_002327525.1 Gammaproteobacteria bacterium UBA2168
TACGTTCGTGATGGGTGAAATTCACTTCCGGTTCATCGGACCGGCAGCGTACGGTGACCGGGTGATGACCAAAGTGAGTCTAGAAAAGTTTGGTGAGCGGACACTGCACTGGAACTGTGTCGCAACCAACGCCCACTCGGGTGACCTCATCTGTGAGGGTCGTGCTGTTCGCATCTACGCCCGAATCCAGGAGGACGGTAACCTCAAGTCGTATCCTATACCCGACCACATGCGAAAGACCCTTGAGGAGTTGGGCAACATCACCCAACTCGGCGATAGCTTGATCAACAACCCTTTGGAGTAAGCCTGCAGTGATGCGAACTCCTGAACCGATAGCAGGCGTAGTGAACGCTAATGAATTGGTCGATAGGCTGAGCGACAACACCCTGCGCCTCTGTGACTGTCGATTCTCCCTGGTGAACGAGCATGCTGGACGGGAGCCCTACCAGGCCAACCATATTCCAGACACGGCCTATGTTGACCTGGGGCGGGACCTGGCTGGCCCAATTACAACTACCAGTGGCCGTCACCCATTGCCCGCACCCACTGGCTGCCAACGATGAGGGCAGCGGGACGACGGCAGCGCGACTATGGTGGATGCTGAAATGGTCTGGCGTTGACTTGCTGGCGTTGCTCGATGGTGGTGTGGCTGAATGGGAGCGCCGGGCGTTCCCGACGCAACGGGGCAACAACCGGTATCCGGCAGCATATTTTGTCGGGAAGGTGCGCTCTGGAATGCAAGCACAGGCGAAAGTGGTTCTCGAGAGTATCGATCGCCAACAGCTGTGCGACCCGGTGGCTCATGGGTCGTCATCTGAGCAACAAACTGCCTTCGTACGCCCAAATCATCTCGTTAGGGAGAAGTCCGCAGGCGCGCTGCGACTGAAAGTATGGCCAGTCGATGATGGCCCGAATCAATGCGGTTTCGTGGAATCCACCAACCGCTCCGTTGCAGGTACAGAGATCGACATCGTCGGTATCGATCCTTTGGAGTACTTCGTCGTGCATGGAAACAACGCATAGCCTGGTCTGGAGCGAGGTTCACATGCTCCGAACCACACACCTACATCTGAACCAGCTCCGAATCCACTCCCTTATCATGCGATCTTAAGCCGCCGCCTCGGGCCTCAGTCCTTCTTGCCAGTTATCTAGTTCGAGCGATGGCGATCCCCCGTTGCCGGTTGTCCCCTCAGATGTCCAGTTCTGGATAATGACGGAAAATACCGTCCTGGTTGAACGGGAGGCGACGGTCGGACTCAAGGTAGGCGGCGATGCGCTCGTGATTGCGCACGCGCTCCACCAGCTCAGTGGTCCGCTCGATGTCGCCCACGAGGCCTAACAGTGCGTTTGGGAATGCATAACGCAAACCCTCGACAACCTGAAACAGGGATAAATCGCAGTAGGTCAGCTCCTCTCCCACCAGCCACTCGCTCTGGCTCGGGTTGGTTTCGATGAGGGTTTCGAAGTACTGAAGGAACGTCGGCATTCGATTGGAGCGGAAGTCTTCGGCGCGTAGCATTGCTTCAGGTTTCTGATCTTCGTAGTACTTGCTGACCGCGATGGGGTGGTGGGTGTCGTGAATTTCACGAACGAAATCTTCAACCGTTAGCGCGACGCCGAGGGCGAAATGCCTGTCTTTCTCCGTTTCAGGCGCAAGGTCGAGCCTCAACCCCAGATACGCGCATATATTCGCTGTCTGGAAAACAACAGTGTCACCATGACGCAGGTACGGCGGAGCGAAGGGCGCGTTGGCTGTGCGCGTACCGCCAATGCCAGCACCCTCCACCACTGCGGCCATTCCTTCCTCTCTCCCAATATCACGGTACTGCACACCTGCGCCTTCGAGCACAAGGCGGACGAATTCGCCACGACCGAGAATTCCAGGCCAGTAGAAAAATGTAAATTCATCGCTCACCTCACGTTCCTCCATGCTCACTAGAGAATAGTCTCACTCTCAAAGACTACAACGATTTGGTGTAAAGCATTCGAAGACGGTGGTGGCTAACCGGAAGGAGTCACCATCAAGGCTAGATGGCAGAGCGGACGGGACTCGATTTATTCCGCCTAATTCGCCAGCCGGATTCGAGCGCGCTCAACCGTCATCGACATTGCCCGCGTCCCCGCCGTGTCCTCACACACTGTCTCCTCATTCGACTGTCTTTGTTTGAGACATCGAAAATAGCCGGTCTCGTACGCGAACCGATTATTACCGGGGTCGTACACCAACGTATCGTCGAGCTTCAGACGAATCACGTGCTGGGCATCACCGCAAGAACCTCTACCGGAAGCTCGGAGTCCATAGCCGTTCGAACGCGGTAGCGGCCACCAGATCGCTGGGCATGGTGAGCTGATTTCGGCCCTATCACCCGAAACGGGTGATGAGCCTTGGCATTCCTGCTAACCACCCCCCATCACGGGTAATTGTGGCCGCCGGGTCCAGGTGAAATCATCGTTCGTGTTTATCTGGGTGAGAGATCAGGATGATGACGACGGAGATCCGGCTCTGCGTGCCGCTCACGACCGTGGGTCTGCGCAGGGAAGAAGATGTCGAAGATCTGGGTGGGGCCGATGTCCACGTGTCCGTACGAATGCTGGAGAGGGGTCCGGCTTCCATCGAGAGTCATGTCGACGAGGTGCTTGCCGTGCCGGACCTCCTGCGCATCGGCATGGAGGCACAGGCACAGGGTGTGGACGCAATGATTGTCGACTGCATGGGTGATCCCGGTGTCGAGGCAGCGAGGGAGCTGCTGGACATCCCGGTGTTCGGTCCCGCGCAGGTCGCCATGCACATCGCCGGTATGCTCGGGCATCGTTTCTGCGTCGTCACGGTGCTCGAGCGCCTGCATCCACTGATCGAGGATTTGGCTCGCCGTTACGGGGTGGACTCGATCATGGCGCGGCCGCGCTCCGTGGAGATACCGGTGCTCGAGATCGACAACGATCCCGACCAGCTGGTTGGTTCGTTCATCCAGAAAGCGGCGGCCGCTGTGCGGGACGACGAGGTGGACGTCATCGTGTTCGGGTGCACGGGTTTCTATGGAATGACGGAGAAGATCGAGCAGGGTCTGGCTGACATGGGCCTGGCGGGTGTACCGGTCATCGATCCGATCCCGGTCAGCGTTGAGGTGGTGGCAGGCTTGTTGCGTCAAGGCATCTGCCATAGCAAACACGGTTTCCAGACGCCACCACAAAAAGACCGGCCCGGCTTCGAACTGGGGAACTGAACGCATGGCGCAGAACCTGCGAATCGGCGTGGACGTTGGCGGCACCAATACCGACGCTGTGCTCATGGACGGCGACAGTATCCTCGAGACCTGCAAGACGCCTACCACGCACGACATCGGCTCCGGGATCGTGTCGGCCATCCGCGAGTTGCTGCATCCCGAAGGCACGCACACAGCCGAGGTTCGAGCCGTGATGATCGGCACCACACAATTCACGAACACCTTCGTACAGGCACGGGGGCTGGCACGGGTCGGTGTTCTGCGTCTGTCGTTGCCCGCTTCGGCATCCTTGCTACCGCTCGCAGGTTGGCCACCCGTCGTGGCCGACGCGGTACGCGGGGTGAGCGTGCTCGTCCCCGGAGGTTATGAATTCGACGGCCGGGAGATCTCATCATTCGATGAGCGGGCGGTGCGTGACGCGGCAAGACAATTCCGGGATGCCGGACTCACGGCGGTGGCGATCTCCTGCCCCTTTTCGTCGGTGCGCGACGACATGGAGGTACGGGCGCGCCAGATCGTCGCCGAGGAATTGCCTGATGCGGCGATCACTATGTCGTCGGAGATTGGCAGCACGGGATTGCTGGCGCGCGAGAATGCGGCAATCATCAACGCCAGCCTCGCCCGGCTAGCAGAGCAGATCGTCGATTCTTTCCAGGCTGCGTTGGACAGCCTCGGCATCGAGGCTCCCCTGTTCGTTTCGCAGAACGACGGCACGCTGATGAACGCCGGATTCACCAAGCGTTTTCCGGTACTCACCTTTGCCTCCGGACCGACCAACAGCATGCGAGGCGCTGCGCTCTTGTCAGGATGCACCGACGGTATCGTCATCGACATCGGCGGAACGACCACCGATGTCGGCGTGCTTCAGAATGGTTTTCCGCGCCACTCCTCGGAACCGGTTCGCGTCGGTGGCGTCTACACCAACTTCCGCATGCCGGATCTGCTGTCGGTGGGACTGGGCGGCGGCAGCGTGGTCAGGAGAGAGCCGGAACTCAGCGTCGGACCCGCATCCGTCGGCCTCGACATCGTCCGTGAGGCGCTCGTGTTCGGTGGCCACACGTTGACGGCCACGGACGTGGTTGTAGCACTCGGCGCTGCGGAGGTAGGTGAGCGATCGAAGGTCGCCCACCTCGAGCAGGAATTCCTGGAGTGCTGTCGCACCCGCATCCAACAGATCATTGTCGATACCATCGACCGGGTGAAGACACGCGCGGAAAACCAGCCCGTAATCCTGGTGGGTGGTGGCAGCATTCTCGTGACCCAACATCTCGAAGGCGCTGGTGAGCAGATTCTGCCACCGCACTCGAATGTAGCCAACGCGGTCGGTGCGGGCATCGCGCAGGTCGGCGGAGAGGTCGACCGGGTCTACTCGTTCGACCAGCTCAGCCGTGATGCCGCCCTCGACATGGCGCGCACAGAAGCGATCGAGCAGGCACGACAGGCCGGCGCCCGGCAAAACGCCATCGATATCGTCTCGGTCGAGGAAGTACCACTCGCATACATGCCGGGCGGCTCGGTGCGGGTCCGCGTCAAGGCGGTCGGTGATCTGGATCTCGATCGTTTTTCGGGGACTTCGTCGTGAGCTTCGAGCCAACGGACATCCAGGACCTGGCGCGGGGTGCCGCGCTGCTCGGCGCCGGTGGCGGCGGAGATCCCTATCTCGGCAGCCTGCTGCTCGAAGCGGCGGTTGCCGAACATGGCGCGCCCCGGCTGATCAATGTCGAGAGCCTGGCGGATGATGATCTGTTGATACCCGTAGCGATGATGGGTGCGCCTACGGTGCTGCTGGAGAAGTTTCCCAATGGTGGTGAGGGCAAGCGAGTGCTTGCCCGCCTCGAAGACCGGATCGGACGCCGGGCGACTGCCATCATGGCGGCTGAGATTGGCGGCGGTAACGCCCTCATACCGCTGATGCTCGGCGCACAACTCGGGCTCCCCGTGGTGGACGGCGATGGTATGGGCCGAGCGTTTCCGGAACTGCACATGGTGACGTTCAATATATTCGACGTGTCCATCTCGCCGATGGCGATGACGGATGAGCACGGTAACGTGGTCTCCATCGACGGCGTGGGTGGTGAGCATGTCGAGCGTCTGGCTCGCCACGTGATCATGGGTATGGGCGGTTCGGGCATGATCGCGCTATACCCCATGAACGGAGTTCAGGCCAGACAGGCTACCGTTCGCGGCACCATCAGCATGGCCATGGAGATCGGCGCCGCTCTGCGCAATGCGCGCGAGGCGGGCCTCGATCCATTCGAGGCGCTGAGCGATTACCTGCGCTCGACACCGTATTATCAGCACTGCCACGCGCTGTGCACCGGCAAGATCGTCGATCTCCAGCGTGAAACCCGGGCGGGCTTTGCTGTTGGCAGAGCCATCATCGAAACACACGGCCGATCTTCGTCGACCACGAAAATCGAGTTTCAAAACGAGCACCTGGCGGCATGGACGGATGGCAGGCTACGCGCGAGTGTGCCCGATTTGATCTGCGTGCTCGATCAGGAGACCGCGGAACCGATTACCACGGAAGCACTCAAGTACGGTCAGCGCGTGCACGTGATGGCCATCGGTGCACCACCAATCCTGCGCGAGACACGCTCGCTGGCGGTGCTCGGCCCGCAGGCATTCGGGTACGAACACGATTTTCAGGAAATTGAACAACTGAACCAGTAGCGGTGGCATCGGGAGTGGGCCAGGCCATGAAATCACAAGAAGAAACAACATGATGAAATTAGAGCTACTCAAAGAACTGTCTCGCAGCATGGCGCTCGTGGCTGCTGCGACGGCATTCACGGGCGCTGCAACGTCCATCCCGAGCGTGGCCACGCCGAGGAAGCAAACGTCGGCGCGATAGAGGAAATCGTCGTGACGGCACGGATGCCGGAGGAAGGGATCGATTGGTTCATGATCGCAGGCGACCCGCTAGACTGTTTGGCACGCGTGATGGCTTCCACGAAGCCGGATCGACATCCGTTATTCTCAACTGCATGGATCTAAGCGTGACCAACGGACTTGTGGAACTGGTCGGCGAGGCCGTCATACCGGCGTTAGGCTGAGCGGTGCGGGAGTTGTAGTGGACTTCATTCGTACAACAAGTATGGAACACACCCTCAGCGTACTCGAGGCATACGGCAGTGCGGCCACCCTGCTCGCGGGTGGAACGGATGTGTTTGCACAACTCCCCCGTGGCGAACTGACCCCCGGGGTACTGGTGCACATCATGCCGGTGCCTGGTCTGTCGTCAGTCGTTCTCGAGGGCGGCGCTATCAGCATAGGTGCGCTGGCCTCGCACCGGCGGATAGCAGTAGATGGAGCGCTCGGCGGCTTCGGATCGTTGCGTCAGGCGGCGGCGCAGATAGGCGGTTGGCAGACTCAGGCGGTCGGCACCATTGGCGGCAATGTGTGCAACGCATCCCCTGCCGCGGATTTACTGCCGCCCCTGCTCATCCATGACGCGCGAGTGGCCCTGGTCAGCGCTTCGCGGGGTGAGCGGTCGCTGCCGGTGAGTGATTTTGTGAAGGGGCGTCACGCGACGGCTCGCGAGGCAGACGAACTGGTCACATCGTTCCTGCTGGAACCGCCCGGTACGCACACGGCGGACATCTACCTCAAGGTAGGGCGCCGCAGCGCCATGGAAGTGGCGATTTTGGGCCTGGCGCTACGCCTGACCCTGGATGACCGTGGCCGCGTGGCGCAGGCCCGGGTGGCAACCTGCGCGGCCTCTCCCTGTCCGATGCGGATCACCGCGGTGGAGGAGATCCTGCAGGGAGAAGAGCTGTCGGCGGACCTCATCGCAGAGGCCGGGCAATCGTTGCGTTCGTCTCTCAGCCCAATCGATGACGTGCGTGGCAGTGCCGCCTATCGGCTGGCAGTCGCGCCACGCCTGCTGGCGCGGGCGATCGAGCAGACGAAGGTGCAGATCATGCTGGCTAACAGCGGATGAGGAGGGCACTGGTATGCAGCAACTGACGTTCGAGGTGAATGGCCGCCGGGAGGTGGTAGCCGTCGATGTGGGTGAGACACTGCTCGATTGCCTGCGTGAGCGGCTCCATCTCACCGGCGCCAAGGACGGGTGCCGGGAGGGCGAGTGCGGCGCGTGCACAGTGCTCGTCGACGGCCAACCCGTGGATGCCTGCCTCTACCCGGCGCTCGCCTGCGAGGGTGTCTCGGTACGCACGGTGGAAGGGATCGGCACGCCCTCTGAGCCGAGCGATCTGCAGAAGGCGATCGTCGAGCATGCCGGGTTGCAATGTGGTTTCTGCACGCCAGGCATCGTCGTGGTGCTGACAGCACTGCTCGAGGCAGTGCCGAATCCTGGTCGTGCCAACATACAGACGGCACTGGCGGGAAATCTCTGCCGGTGCACGGGGTATGCGCAAATAGAGGACGCTGTCCTCTCGCTCGCTTCCGGGGCCAAGGACGGACTATGACCAACATCGGGAGTGACCTTCCCCGCGCAGACGGGTGGGACAAGGTCGCTGGCAAGAGTCAGTACACCGTCGACTATTCCGAGAGCGGCATGCTGCATGGCTGTGTGCTGCGCTCCCCTGTGGTTTGCGGGCGCATCGTCCGCGTGGACGTCGAGGCTGCCCGGTCGATGCCTGGAGTACGTGCCGTGGTCACAGCGACGAACGTCGGTAATGGCCGCGCCGGCATGCTGGTTCGCGACCAGACACTCTTTGCTGATCGGGAGATTCGCCACCACGGCGAGGCGATCGCGGCGGTGGCGGCCGATACGCTGGCGCAGGCCCGGGCGGCGCGGGACGCCATCGAACTGGAAGCCGAGTCGTTGCCGGCGCTGACCACGATGGCGCAGGCGTTGGCAAGCGATGCGCCGCTCGTGCACCCGGATTGGGAATCCTACGCGCTGAACCCGATGGCGGCCGAGCTGCGACGCCAGGGCAATGTGGCCGGAGAGCTCATCGCCGACCCGGATGGGGTGGATGAGGCTTTCGAGCGGGCCCACTTGGTGGTCGAGGACGAGTTCTGCGTCGATCGCCAGTACCAGGCCTATCTGGAACCGATGAGCGCTGTTGCCCGCTTCACCGACGGCCGCTGCATCGTTCGCACAGGCAGCCAGTTCCCTTACAACATCCGGGAGGAGCTGGCCGCATACCTGGACGTACGTCTGTCCGATGTCCGGGTAATCGGACAGACCGTCGGCGGTGGATTCGGGGCCAAACTCGGCTGCGGAACGGAAGGGTACGCTGCCGTGTTGTCCAGGGCCGTGGGCGGCCGGTCTGTCCGGGTGGTCAAGACACGCGATGAGGACATCGTCACAGCACCGGTTAGGGAGAACGCCGAACTGCGCATACGCACTGCGCTGGACGCCGAAGGAAACATGACCGCTCGTGAGTTCTCTTGCGACATGGACTGCGGCGCCTATGGTCTCGAAACGCCTACGTTTCCAAGCATCCTGTTTCACTTCGCCGCTGGCATCTACAGGATTGGACCGGTTCGCGTCCATGCCAGAGCCGTGTACACGAACACGCCGCCAACCGGCGCCTTCCGTGGCGTCAATGGACCCGCCGTTTACTTCGCAGTGGAGCGGCACATGGACAACATCGCCAGGCGATTGAATGAAGACCCGATGGCGTTTCGCGCCCGCCACATGCTGCGGGACGGCGATACATTGCTGAACGGCCAGGCCTTGGCCGACGCGCATATCGCGAGAGAGGCATGCGAGGCAGTGCAGAAGAGCCTTCCCGCTGTCGGGGCGCGCCAATCAGGCGACAGGCTTCGCGGCGTGGGGAGCGCCACCGGGTTCTGGGTCACGAACCCGCTTCCGGGGTCTGTGACCATCACGGTGGGTGAGGATGGCCGCCTGCACGTGCTCACAGGGGCAAACGACAACGGATCCGGCGCGGTTGCCATGGGATTGACGCAGATTGTCGCTGAGGCGATGGGTGTGAGTACGGGGGAAGTAATCGTCGGGCTGCCGGATACGGATCTGAGCGGTTACGACAGCGGATCGCAGGGTAGTCGCACCACCCACATCGTCGGCAAGGCAGCATTGATTGCGATCGACGATTTGAAAACCAGGATCTTCGATGTCGCGCGACAGATGTTGCCGCCGGGTGCGAACGAGCTTGAGCTGGTCGGCGGTATGGTGCGGGCGGTAGGTATCGGCGACGCGCAAGTTCCGCTTGCAGCAGTGTTCCAGATGGCGAATTTCTCCAACGTGTCGCTGTCCGGCTCGGGCACCTATGCAACGACACCGCCCGCATTCACGCCCGGTTGTGCCGTCGGGCTCACGATGCCATCCCTGCTGACGCCGACCTACCATGCTCACCGTGCCGAGGTGGAAGTGGATTCGGTGACAGGCAATGTACGGCTGCTGCGCTACGTTGTGGCACAGGAGGTCGGCCGCGCTATCAATCCGGATGGGATCATGGGTCAGATTCAGGGCGGAATCGCGCAGGGTATCGGCTTCACGCTGACCGAGAATCTGCGCCTGGTAGACGGCCGCTATCTGGAACGTTCCCTTGAAGCCTATCGCCTGCCGCTGGCCCAGGATCTGCCCCGCGTGGAGGTAGTGCTTCTGGAACATCCCGACAGCGAGGGACCGTTCGGCGCGAAGGGTGTGGCGGAGCCACCACTGGTCTTCGCACCCGCAGCGATCGCCAATGCGGTGAGCGATGCCGTGGGTAAGCCGTTCTACAAATTGCCCATTACACCGGAGGACGTGCTGTTCGCCCTGGACACCTAGCCCGCATATCTCACCGATTCGTTCAGTACGTCACCATGGGTCCCGCGACTGAAGCAGTGCAAGAACAGACTGTTCGGGAGTGGCGTGAGAGGCTGCTGCCCGACTGGGCATTCGAGGCGGCGTTAACTTCGACCAATGGTCCGTCACCACCTTCGCTGAGAACGCAACCGATGCAGAGTACTACACTGGCACCCAGGAAAACTCCGGCGCCAGCGGCATCCGGCTCAGACCACATCCTTGCGTGATCGGAGCGAGTCTGCAATTCAGCTTCTGACGAACGCGAGTCACTGGTACTGATATCAGCTCCAGTAACAACCGGGAACCCAGGCTCCACCAGGGCTTCCCGGTTGCACACGCTTCTTTGTTATGCGCCTAACCGATAGCAGCCCCCTCTCCATCAAGGGTAACGGTCTGGGCTTTGACCTCGAACCTACTATGGAGGAGCGGGAGCAGCTTGCAGAGGCCGCTCAGCAGTTCATCAAAGAACAGCTCGACGGCCTGGAATACAGGTACGCTGTGGATACAGACGCCGACCCAGGCGAAGGATTTCTTAACCATATTTCATGGATAGCTAGTTTGTGCTTTGGTTTCACTCTTGTGTTCCTTTCGCCATTGCCTGGTCAGGCGGAAAACCCTGCGAGGTTCCTCAGTTCGTCATAGAAAAGGCGCTGCGCCCTTTTTAGTTTCAGCCGGCGGTCGAAATACGCCGCGGTACGCAGCCCGATCAACAGCGAATAGCCGATCTCCGCAGCGTCTTCCGGCGTTCCGTGCCCGCCCGGTGCCTGCATGAACAGATTGACGAGGTAGTTCTTGCAGTAGTGGTCGAGCCTCTTCTTGTGATCGCGCAATTTTCTGTCATGAACGGCGACTCCGAAGCACTCCAGCATAAAGCCGATCTCGGAACGCGTGATTCCCTTACCCGCGAAGAACAACTCCGCGAGCAATTCGATTTGTCGATGCGGCGGCTTTGACGTGAAAGACTCGAGCCGCTCGATTATCGTCTGCGAGACATTCTCGAAAAAGCGTTCGAGGATCGCGTCTTTCCCCGGGAAGTAGTACAGCAAGTGGCTGGCCGTCATACCGGCACGCTTGGCGACGTCGCGTAGCGTCGTCTTTGCATAGCCCTGCTCGATGATGCATTCATGGAACGCAGCCAGGATCAGCCGCCGTCGCCTGCCTCCCAGTGTGCCCGGCATCTGCGTGTCATTGTCGTCTTTTCTGTTGTCTTTTTTGTCGTTGACCGATGCCATGGACGTGTAGCCTGAATACACTGTTTACATTTGACTCGACTCGCCGCCGTCGATAACGAAAACGCTCCCGGTCACGAAATCGGACAGCGGAGAGGCCAGGTAGCATACAAGAGGGCCAATCTCGTCACTTTCGCCCATGCGCTTCGACGGAATCTTGGCGATCCGACTTGCGAGAATGTCCGGTGAGTTTAGTACCGCCCGTTGTGCATCGGTAACGAAGGCGCCAGGTGCAATTGCGTTTACCTGTACACCTTTGCGAGCAAGTTCGGCGGCCAGGGACTTGGTGAACTGCAATACGGCTCCTTTGGAGGAGGAGTAGGCGACGAGCAGGCGCTTGCCGAGTATTCCGGACGTCGATGCAACGTTGATGATCTTGCCCGAACCCTGTTCGACCATGATCCGGCCGGCTGCCTTTGCCAGCATGGCGGGCGCGGTCACGTTCACCGTAAATACATCGTCCCAGACCTCGTCATCCTGATCCAGGAACGACCCGGCAGGCGCGATCCCGGCATTATTGACGACGATATCCAACTGGCCGAATTCGTGAACCGCCTGCGTAGGCAGGGCTGCGACGGCTTCGAGGTCCTTCATGTCGCACGGGCATGCGCGTATCGCGTCCGGGTTTGCCGCCTCGAGCTTCTCCAGGTTCTCAACCGTTCGGGCGGCCGCCAGGAGCCGGCAGCCCTCGGCCGCAAGCGCCTGGGCTGCAGCCATTCCGAGGCCACGGCTCGCACCGGTTACGATCGCTACTTTGCCTTCGAGTTGCATGTCAATCATGGCACCCTGTCAGCAAGTTCTTTGGCTATGCCCAGCCGCAACACTTCCGAGGCACCTTCATAGATACGCATCGGCCGCGCCTGCCGGTACAGTCGTTCCATCTTGGTGCCGACGACCAGGCCAAACCGGCCCATGACCTGCACGCACCGATCGACTACACGTGACGCCATTTCGCTGGCGCCGAGTTTTGCCATCGATGAATAGTTGACGCTCTTCACCGAATCCTCGCCGGCCATGCATGCCGCGCGATAAGTGATCAGGCGCGCCATTTCGATTTCCGTCCAGCAATCGGCCAGCATCTGCGCCACCGGTCCCAGGCGAATCATCGGTCGACCGAATTGTTCCCGTGTGCGAGTGTGGCGCACGGCTTCCTCCAATGCCGCCTGCGCCAGGCCGACTGCCGCTCCCGCGACCGAGACCCGAAACACGCCCAGTGTGGCCAGCACGAGCCGCATTCCGTCACCTTTGCTGCCCAGGCGGGCCGTCGCCGGGATTCTCACATTGTCGAACTGCACCTCTCCCATGACATGCGGGGCAATGATCTCCGGCGTCGGAACGACGCGGATCCCGGCAGCGTCCGCAGACACGAGAACCATCGAATAGTCGCTGCCGTCGCGGGCAAAGACGATAAAGTAGGACGCCGCGCCTGCGTTGGAAATGAACGATTTATCGCCGTTCAGGCAAAAGCCGTCGCCGTCGGTGGCGATTTCGGTCGTTACCCGCTTGAGGTCCGACCCTGCATCCGGTTCGGTCAGCGCGAAAGCGGGCAGACATTCCGCGCTGGCGATCTTCGGCAGCCAATGCTCACGTTGCTCGACCGAACCCGCGATGTTGATCGTGTAGCTGCCGATACCCTGCATGGCGAATAATGAATCAGCGTGGCAGCATTGCGCCATCAGCGCTTCGCGGACGAGACAGATCGCCAGCGGATCGAGTTTTTCATGTTCGCCACCGTAAGCAGCGGGCACCATCAGTCGACTGAGCCCGCTCTCGCGCAAGTTCTCAAGAATGCCCGTGTGCACCGTGCTCATGCTGTCGGCCTCGGGAGCAAGGTGCGCGATCGAGCGCGCGAACTCCCGGGCCCGTCCCTGAATAGCGAGGTATTTGTCGTCCAGTTCGAAATTCATATCAGCAGGATCGCGGCGAACGCTATTCCTGATCCTCCGGTACGGTCCTACCCTCGAATCGAGGTCGTCGCTTCTCCATGAAGGCGCTTGCACCCTCGATCATGTCTTTTGATCCGATGGCCTGTACCAGCATGCCCAGACCATTGAGGTGAGACTCACGACACTGGTTCCACCAAACGTTGGAGTTGATCTTGGCTATCTCGAGATAGCGTGGGCTCATGAAGAGTAACTCATCGGCCCAGCGGGTGACTTCTTCTTCCAGCTCGTCCCCGGGAACGACGGCGTTGACAAGCCCCATGGACAACGCTTGCTCGGCCGAATAACGTCGGCACAGGAACGCGATTTCCTTGCAGCGCTTCTCCCCGACCACCATCGTGAGGAAGTTGCTGCCACCCAGCACCGGTGCGCTGCCGACACGCACGCCCGTCTGGCCAAAGGTGGCTTTCTCCGCCGCGATGGCGAGATCACATGCAACGACCAGTTCATTGCCGCCGCCGGCGGCCGCCCCGTTGACAGCCGCGATCACCGGGCGCGGGCTGGTGCGAATCGCTTCGCACAACTTGAGAGATCCATAGAACATGCCGCGCAGCTCATTCGGATCCGGGTCACTCAGGTTCGCCAGGTAGCCGCCGGCACAAAACGCGCGTCCGTTGCCGGTCAGGACGATGACCCCGGCGTTGGATGCCTGCTCAATAGCAGCAATGAGTTCCTGCGCCATCTCCGCGTCGTAGGCGTTCATCCGATCGGGCCGGTTGAGCCTGATCCACTCCACCTCGCCCTTGCGTTCAACTTCTATACTCGACATGTCTACCTCGTTGAATTTGCGCAATTAAATAAAACGGCCGGGGCGTCAAATAGCGCTGCACCGGACGAGATTCTGGCCGGATCAATTGCTTGACAGTCAATGTTATTCTGTGAAAACCTTGAACAAAGTTCAAGTTTCTTTATGCCGTTAATCAACAAAGTCTGTATCTGAACATCGGCAGGGGAGAACAACAGTGACGCTTCTTGAAGAAAGGCTGGTGTGGAAGGGCATTCTGGCTGGCGGTTATGGCGGTCTCACCATTACAGCTACCGCCCGCTTCGCTCGCTCAGCAGGACGGGACTAAACTGGAAAAAATCACCGTTACGGCCCGCAAGCGGGTCGAGAATCTGCAGGAAGTTGCGTTATCGGTCAGCGCAATGGGCGTGCAGGAAATCGAGGCCAATCTCGCCAGGTTGTCGTCAAGTAATGGCGTATTTTCCCTCCCTACGCACAATTGCGTGTTAGCCGTTTTCACTGTGCTTTGCTGGCGGCAACGTTGTCAGAGTGTGGCAGCAGCTAATTTACTGTCTTGATAAAGATGGTGTGTATGGAGATACTGAAGTGTCTGCGAGTGCAGTGGAGGGGGCACTCGCTACTATCGCCGTTACGGGCGATGCATACCGCCGCGCTTAGACCCCCTTCAAAAATTGGATGCGGAGGAAACGCACATGCTTAACTTACTGGGTAAAACGGCGCTCGGGGCGACTCTAGTGCTATGTGTTGGTCTGCCTGTACCTACGGCGCTGGCTGCTGCTGATGAGGGGGTACTGGAAGAGATTATTGTCACCGCTCGTAAACGCGAAGAAAGCCTTCAGGACTTAGCCATGTCCGTGAGCGCACTGGGTGCAATGGAGATTGAAGCGAATTTCGCTACCGATATCCGCGACCTGATCTACATATCGCCCAACACGGTACTGGACGATACTAATCAGGGCCCCGGTGGGGTGGCTGCCGCGTATATTCGGGGCATTGGCGTATCTGAGGTAGAGAAGAATTTTGATCCGGCTGTCGGCGTGGTAGTAGATGGTGTGTTCCTCGGCTCCATGTCCGGCAGTATCACCCGTGCAATTGACCTGGAGCGTGTAGAAGTGGCTCGCGGCCCCCAGGGCACGCTGTTCGGCCGTAATACCATCGGCGGGGTCATTAAGCTAGAACGCAGCAAGCCCACCATGACAACGGGAGGCAAGGTACGGGTCGGCTACGGCGACTACGATACATCAATGATCGATTTCATCGTGAATTTCGGTAACGGTGAGAACTATGGTTTGAAACTTACAGGTTCATTCCGCGAGCAGGATGAAGGGTTCTTTGACAACGTGGCCACCGGTGATGATGAAGGGCGTAACGAGTACACCTCGCTCGGAGCCAATTTTCTGTGGATACCCGCAGACGGACTCGAATTAGAGTGGACCAGCGTCATCGAAGACAGCGAGGAAGACACCAACGTTTTGCTGAACGTAGGGCAGCCTGGACAGTTGTTCTGTGATGCATTTGGATTCTGTTCACCGAATGTCAGCGATCCTGTCACCGGTGACCGCTACAAAAATGCACAATTGTTTGACGGCGCTCTATTGCCGGACGGTTCAGATCCGGGCTTCAACCACAATGGATTATCGCCTTCGGACACCAGTTTTGAGGCCGATACGCATCAGCTGGAAATCCGTTGGGACATCAACGACAGCTGGCGGATGGATTACATCGGCGCTTCCTGGGAAACGGAAGAAGACGTGATCTCAGACTGGGATGCTGTGGCGGCCTTGATGTTCCACACCGACCGCCCGGCGGAATATGAGCAAACGACACACGAACTGCGTTTCACATTTGATGGCGGCGGTAAGCTGCGGGGCACCGTGGGTGCTTATTACTGGGATTCGGAATATGAAATTCGCTTACTGAGCTGGATCGGTTTCGCCATTCCCGGGGTACTCGAACTGCCGCAGTTCACCAACCAAGAAAGTGAATCATGGGCGGTGTTTTTCGAAGGCGACTACGATCTCACCGACCAGCTGATGCTGACCTTAGGAGCGCGTTACACCGAAGATGACAAGACCACGAGCCAGCGCGGCATCGTACCATGTGGACAAGACCCGGCGACTTTCCCGGCGGCGTACGCAGACATTCCGGCGGGCTGCGCGGGTAACTTCTTCACGCCTATCTCTAACTCAGAGACCTGGAACGAATTTACGCCTAAAGTCGCATTGACCTATCGTCCTGCTGAAGACTATATGTTTTACGGC
This sequence comes from Gammaproteobacteria bacterium UBA2168, assembly GCA_002327525.1. GTDB lineage: Bacteria > Pseudomonadota > Gammaproteobacteria > Pseudomonadales > Azotimanducaceae > JASLQO01. Next base: position 16,130 of record DCWG01000098.1, read on the forward strand.
TCATACTCGCGTGGATTCCGAGCAGGTGGTTTTAACGGCCGAGTGGACGCGGTAGAAACCGCCATCGCTCCGTACGATCCTGAGACGGTGGACAACTACGAGATCGGTTACCGCTCCGAGTGGGCTAACCGCACGCTGACTTTCAATGCCACCGCGTTTTATATGGAGTACGACGACAAGCAGGAAGAAATTCAACAGCCTTCGGCCACCAGTGGTACGGGGCAGGTGACACGAGTAGTCAATGCCTCCAACGCCACCATTCAGGGGTTGGAATTAGAACTCGCCTGGTTGGTCACTGATGGTTTCACGTTGCGGGCAAACCTGGGTCTGCTGGATGCGGAATATGATGACTTCGACGTGGACACCGGCACTCCGGCTAGTCCGAACATACAAGATTTCTCCAACCTGGACATCCGCCGAGCACCGGACTTGACCTTGGGCGTGAATGCAGACTATCAGTGGGACATAGGTCCGGGCTCTGCTCGTGCCTGGATTGGATGGCGTTACCTCGATAACCATGAGGTTGACTTTGCCAACAAGCCCGAATTAACGAACGATTCTCAGAATCTGATCGACATCTCTCTCACCTATGAGTATCAGTTCTGGTATGCGAGTGTGTTCGGTCGCAATATTGGTGATGAAGATGGTTATCAGATAGGTTTTGATGTTGCCGGGTTGTGGTCTTACGCAGCACCTCGGGCACCTCGCACTTGGGGCGTGGAAATAGGGATGAACTTCGAATAACAAGGATACTGACAGGCAAAGCCCGAATACGATCAAGGAAACACAGCGATTCGACCCGTCGAACTGACGGGTCGGTTCTTTTCAGGGCCGACGGCAGGGATACCGGCAACCGAATTGCGAACAAAAACCTAGAATATTGAAAGTAACGAAGAGAAATAACTTCTCGACCACGAATCCTCCCTACCAAGCATTAAGGGTTAGACAATGTCCGAAGAGAAACCGCAAGTAAGATTCGATCCCGAGCGCCTCGAGCGGCTCAATGTTAGTACTGACTACCCGATGGAGCAGGATGAATTTGAGTTGCTGTATCGCGAAAGTGCCTATTGCAGTATGGCGCACGTCAATAAGCGAGGTTACCCGGTCGTGACGCCGATGTTCTACGTTGTCGAAGACGACAACATGATGTTGAGCACGATCAAGAATTATCGTCTCAAGGTCGGTTGCCTGATGGAAAACCCGAAAATGTCGGTCGCCGTTCACAATGACGGCACCAACGTGCGCCACCAGAAGGCCATTCTGGTCATGGGCCAGGCCAAGATCCACGACGACGACGAGATGATGCGCCGGATTCACTGGAAGATCATCGACAAGTACTTCTTCGAGTTGACCACGGATGAGGAGCGCCAGGTGGCATTTGAGGCCGTGCATACGCCGCTGCGTTGCATCATCGAGGTGGTCCCCGAAAAAATCATGACCTGGGATCTCGGCAAGATGCTTGAGGCGCACGACGACGGCGTCTGGTACGGCGAATCGCAAAAGCTCATCAACAAGCACATGACAAAGGAACACCTGGATCTTTCACGGAGCTGAGCCATGGGTAGGTGGGATGACAAGTTTGAGCGTCACGCGAAGAAGTGGGAAACCTGGAATGTGCAGGAGTATTCCCAGCACGATCGTGTGCTTTCCAGCATCATCGAAGACAAGGCGAAGCAGTTCCCTGATCATGTCGCATTTCAATTCCGCGACGACCCGATAACGCTCGAGGAATTCAATGCCCGCGTCAACCAGGCGGCGAATGGCTTCCTGGAACTCGGCGTGCAGCACGGGGACAAGGTGGCGATCATGCTGCCCAACAACCCGGAGTTCCTGTACGTCTGGTTCGGCCTGAACAAGATCGGCGCCTGCGAAGTACCGGTCAACGTCGCGCTGAAAGGTCAGGGGCTGGCGTACCAGATGGTGCAGTCGGACTGCGTGGCGCTAGTCGCCGATCTGCAGTACCTCGACCGTCTCGAAGGCGTGGCCGGCGACCTCGACGAGATCCGGCACATCGTCTACACCGACAGCGCTGACACGGGTGCCGCACTGCCGACCTGGCCCGGGTTCGAACACCTGGGCTATGCGGAGTTCTCCGATCGTTCACAGGAATCGCCCGGTATATCCGTGCACTACAGCGATCTCGCGTCGATCCTGTACACCTCCGGCACGACCGGCGTCTCCAAAGGCGTGATGTTCAGCCACCACTACTGGTATGACATCTGGGCGGAATCGGTCAAATACTCGCGTTACACCGAGGACGATGTCCTGTATACGGGCTTGCCGTTCTTCCATGGCAATGCCCAGGGCATCACCGTCGGGCCCGCGATTCTCGCGGACGCAAAAGCAGTCATCGTCGACCGGTTTTCTGCGTCACTGCTGTGGGACGACTGCAGGCGGTGGGAGTGCACCGAGGCGAACTACATCGGCGGCATCATTCCGATCCTGCTCAAGCAGGAGGAACGCGAGAACGATGGCGACAACCCGGTACGCCTCATGGTCGGTGCCGCCGCGCCGCAGGACGAATGGCACGTGTTCCAGGAGCGCTTCAACACGAAGATCCTCGAAGTCTACGGAATGACCGAGTGTTATTGCTCTCTCGTCAGCCTGTATGACGAGCCCCGCGCGGGCGCCTGTGGCAAGACCATCACAGGTTGGGATGTGCGCATCGTCGACGATGACGATAATGAGTGCGAACCCGGCAAGCTTGGTGAATTCATCGCCCGTTCGAACAAGATGTTTGTCGGCACCACCGGCTATTACAACAAGCCGGAAGCCACGCTCGAGCTGTTCCAGAACGGCTGGATCCACACGGGCGACCTCGGACGCATGGACGAAGACGGCTACTTCTTCTTCGTCGATCGTAAGAAACAGGCGATTCGGCGGCGCGGCGAGAATATTTCGTCGTTCGAGGTCGAGTCCGTCATCTCCTCGCATGATGCGGTACTCGAGTCCGCCGTCGTGGGTGTGCCGTCCGACGTCGGTGAGGAAGAGGTCAAGGCGGTCGTGGTGTGCAAGGAAGGCCAGTCCGTGACTGAGGAAGAACTGATCCGCTGGTGCGAGCCGCGTATGGCGTACTTTGCCATTCCCCGCTACATCGCGATTCGGGATTCCATGCCGAAGACGCCGAGTGAACGTGTCGAGAAGTTCAAGCTGAAGGATGAAGGCATCACTGCTGACTGTTGGGATCGAGAGGCAGCAGGTATTGAATTAGCGAGGTAGTCACATGAGCGAACAGGCGTCCGGGGGACTTACACGAAGACGGGTACTGACGGGCGCGGGAGCCGCCGTTGCGTCGGCCGGCGTCGTTACGCTATCGTCATGCAGTAAGGAGGCGGCATTCGACTGGCACGAAGAAACGGACATTCTCGTCGTCGGTAGTGGCGTCGGTGCTGCGACTGCGGCGCTGACGGCGCACGGCAATGGTGACGCCGTCATGATGATCGAGAAGGCCAGTTTCCTCGGCGGGACCTCGTTGAAATCGGCAGGCGTCCTGTGGGGGCCGAATAATTTCACGC
>DCWG01000144.1:0-13991 GCA_002327525.1 Gammaproteobacteria bacterium UBA2168
GCGTGGTAGTACGCGACACATGGGAATTCGGGAATACATCAACAAAGGTTCCTCTGGATTCAATCGGCGAGTATGACAGGCGTTTCCATTTCCGCGCCGCTTATCATGGACTGCAGCCGGCGCGCTTCTTCTTCGCCCTCCACAGGTCCGACACGAACCCGGTAAAGACTGTCGGCAGGCGTTTTGACGATGAAGGCCTCCAGCCCAGTGCGCGCTTCCAGTCGCCGCTGCAAATCATTGGCGACACCGAACTCGCTGAACGCGCCCGCCTGCAGGTAGTAGGCCCGGGTCCGTTCCAGCGACTCTACTCGCACGCGGGCGGTACCACCATGAACAAAGCCGAGCTTCACCGCCGCCGCATAAGACAGGTCAATGATACGTGAATCGTGGAACGGACCGCGATCGTTGACCCGCACGATAGTGGACTGACCCGTGTCCAGGCGTGTGACACGGACATAGCTCGGAATGGGTAAGGTGCGGTGCGCCGCTGTGAGTTGGTACATGTCATAGGGCTCGCCGCTGGACGTTCGCCGGCCATGGAACTTGGTGCCATACCAGGAAGCCAGCCCATCCTCCCGATACCCCTTACTGCTCTCGAGCACCCTGTACGTTCGGCCATCTACTGTGTAGCTCGGTGGATTGCCATACCGGGAACGCGCCTCCTCCCGGGGAACCGGATCGGGCAGAGAATCGAGACCCGGTGGCGGGCGATGCGGTGCCCCGTCACCGTTATGTGGCCGCATACCGCCACATGCGACAAGCAGCAGGGACATGGCCAGGGTTATCGCTGTAGCAACTGATCGCATCAATCAGCGCGATGCCAGCGTCGCCGCACGGCGCGTCTTGATGGCCTGGGCCAGTTGATGCACAGCAAGCGCATACATCTTGCTGTGGTTGTAGCGCGTAATGACGTAGTAGTCGTGCAACCCGAGCCAGTACTCGGCGCCTTCCGCCAGATCCATCCTCATGAGTGCTGCTGCCGTACCTTCCGGTACATCCCTTACTTCAATCCCCACTTTTTTTAGTGCGCCAACCGTGGTGTCGAGTTCGAGGCCAGGGGCGAGCACCTCATCGGCATTGCTTCCACCCGGATATACCTGCACGAACGCCGGGCCGGATCCCTGCCAGCCGTGTTCGCCGAAGTAGTTCGCCACACTGCCGATGGCATCCGTCGTGTTGTTCCAGATATCTCTCACGCCGTCGCCATCGAAGTCTACGGCATATGCGCGGTAGCTCGATGGAATAAACTGTCCATATCCCATCGCACCGGCGTACGATCCCTTCAGCGCATCGAACGCCTGATCTTCCTCCCGCACCAGCAGCAAGAACTGGGTCAGCTCTTTCCTGAAGAAAGCGCTGCGGCTGGGGTAATCGAAGGCGAGAGTGCTGAGCGCGTCGATGACGCGGTGTTTGCCGACGATGCGACCGTATCGCGTCTCCACACCTATGATGCCGACGATATACTCCGGCGCGACCCCATACTCGTCCTCAGCCAGGCGCAGCGCCGCTTCGTTGTCATCCCAGAAGCGCACTCCACCCTCGATGCGTGACTCATCCATGAAGCGACGGCGGTATTCAAACCATTTCAGCGTGCGCTCCGCCGGGCGCGCGATGGCATCCAGGATACTCTGCTGGCGTTCCGCTTCCGTGAAGATGATCTGCAATTCGTCCTTCGAGAATCCGTGCTCTGTGTGTAGTTCGTCCATGTATCGCTGGACATCTTCCCGATTCGCGTAATCCGCGCTTACCGGTCCGTGCAATAGCACTGCAACTACACCCAGCAAACCCACTATGCGCACAATACTCCTCATTACCGGCCAGCCGTGCGTATCCGCTCCCGAACCCTCGTCCGTCATGAACTACCAGGTCCTGTGCGTGCGGATGGACATAATAATACCGAAGCCCGCCAACAGCGTGATGGCAGACGTTCCACCATAACTCACCAGCGGCAGGGGCACGCCGACCACTGGTAACAGGCCCGCCACCATTGCGATGTTCACGAACACGTAGACAAAAAAGACCAGCGTTAGTGCCCCGGCCAGCAAACGGCCAAAGGTGTTTGGCGCCTTAGACGCCACCCACAGACCCCGCATCAGGATGACGAGATACAGCACCAAAAGGGCAACCACGCCCACAAATCCCAGCTCCTCACCGATAACGGCAAAGACGAAATCGGTCTGTGCCTCCGGCAGAAAGTCGAGATGGCTCTGCGTACCCTGGAACAGACCCTTGCCGAATAGCCCGCCTGAGCCTATCGCCGTGGTGGACTGGATGATGTTCCACCCCGCACCCAGCGGGTCGCTCTCAGGATCGAACGACGTCACAATGCGTTGGCGCTGGTAGTCCTGCAGCGTGTACCAGAGCCCGGGAGCGGCTACCGCGATGGCGATACCGGCGTAGGCGATCAACCGCCAGCGTATGCCACCCAGCAGGATCACCGCTAAACCCGCTGCCAGGATGAGGATGCCGGTGCCGAGATCGGGCTGTATCACGATCAGTGCGACGGGTAGCGCGATGATTGCGAGCGAGACCAGCAGATCCCTGAAACTCGGCGGCAACACACGCTCGTGCAGGTACCACGCAACCATCATGGGTACGGCGATCTTCATCAGTTCCGACGGCTGAAATCGCATCAGTCCCGGAATGTCAATCCAGCGCTTCGAGCCGTTGACCGTTACGCCGAAAATCAACACCGCGACCAGCAACCCGAGCCCCACGACATAGGCCACCGGCGCCCATCGCAGGTAGGTGCGCGGCTGCACCTGGGCTGCGATCAGCAGCACGACCAGCGCGAGTGCCAGACGTACAACCTGCGCGTTGAACACACCCGCGTTGCGATCCAGCGCGCTGTACAGCACCACCAGCCCGTAAACCATCACCACCAGCAGCATGGCCAGCAGAAAGGGATCGAGGTGGATTCGCACCAACTGTTCGCGTGCCCGCAGTGACCCGCGCTGCGGCATGTGACGGATGAAATCACTCACGAGAACTCCTTCAACGCGCCGCCAGTTGCGGCAGCAGGTAGGCGTCGATGACTTCCCTCGCCACCGGACCGGCAACCGAGCTGCCGCCGCCACCGTTTTCGACCAGTACGCAAACGGCTATGGACGGATCGTCCGCCGGCGCAAAGGCGATGAACCAGGCGTGGTTGCGGTTGTATTCGTCGAGCTCTTCCTCGCCATACTCTTCACCCTGACGAATCTCCACTACCTGCGCGGTACCCGACTTACCCGCCATGCGATAGCCAATATCGCGCCCGATGTACGCCCACGCCGTGCCATCTTGCTGATATCCCTTGTTACGGTGCACAACGGCTTCCATGGCATCCACAATGCGTTCCCAGTCGTCAGGCGTCGGTCCAGATACATCGGGTATCGGCGGCGATGGTTCGTTTTCCACCAACTCGACCAGTTGCCCGTCGCTTGCAAGCAGCAAACTCGGGCGTACCCAACGACCACGGTTTGCTATGACGTTTGCGGCGGTAGCCAGTTGCAGCGGTGTTACCAGCAGATCACCCTGGCCGATTCCCATATTGACGTTATCACCCGGATACCAGGCTTCGCCTTTCATGCGCCGCTTCCATACCGGATCCGGCAACAACCCGGGACTCGCACTCGCAACGTCGACGGAGGTGACCTGACCGATGCCGAATTGTGCGGCGAAATCATCTATCTGCTGGATGGTCAGCTTTGATGCGAGGTCGTAGAAATACACGTTCGACGACCGATAGATGGCCCGATGCAGATCGACCACACCCTGGCCGCCGGAATTATCCTTCTTCCAGCTCCAGTCACGATAGATTCGCTCCTGCTCCGGGAGCCGGAACCAACCATGGTCTTCCACCTGACGCTCCCAGTTGGTCTGCCCATGCACGATGCCGGCGAGCCCCATGATGGGTTTGAACGTGGATCCGGGGGCGTACTGCCCATTGACGGCACGATTGAACAGCGGCGTGTCCCGCGACGTGATCAGATGACGATAATCCGCGGGACTGATGCCACCGACGAACAGATTCGGGTCATAACCCGGGTGGCTGACCATTGCCAGAATTCCGCCGGAACGTACATCCAGAGCAACGATTGCGCCACGACGGTCGCCTAGCGCACCGGACGCCGCTATCTGCAGGCGGCTGTCGAGGCTCAGACTTATGTTCTGACCGCTGACGGGCGGTAGTATGTCCAGTACCTGCCGTATTCGCCCGTGCGCATCGGTCTCGACGTGCTGATAGCCGACCTCACCATGCAGTGAAGTCTCGTAGTACTGCTCAACACCGCGTTTACCCATGTAGCGAGTACCACTGTAGACAACCGGGTCGAGCTTTCGCAGGTCTTCTTCGTTGATGCGGCGCACCGAGCCCACAGAATGCGCGAACAACTCTCCGAAGGGATAGTGTCGTGCCAGCTGGGCATTGATCTCCATGCCAGGGAATCGATAACGATCCACCGCCAGCACAGCGATCTCTTCTTCCGTGAGCGAGCCCTTCAGTGCGACAGGCTCGAACGGGCGCCGACGGCGCTTGAGACGTTTTTCGAACTCCGCCACCTCATTGTCCGACACCGGCACGACCGCACGGATCTCCTCGATGAAGCGGTCCAGATCTTCCGCGCTGTCGCCCACCCGTTCGCGAACTATTTCGAGACTGAACACCGGGCGGTTGTCCGCAAGCAGCACGCCGTTGCGGTCGTAGATCAGACCCCTGGGTGGGGCCATCGGCTGAATCTGAATGCGGTTGTTGTCGGATCGCGTCTGATAGAAATCGTGCTTCCAAACCTGCAGCTGTACCATGCGCAACACCAGCACGCCCATCAACGCGATGGCAACCAGGCTGACGATCAACGCACGCGCCCGGAAGATGCGCTGCTCGGCGTGTTCGTCTTTGATGGCCAGGCTTCTTGCCACTATAGTCTTACCTGTTTCCTGCCGTGCCGTGCGGACTGGCGCTCAGGCCCTATGATAGGGGTGGCCGGTGGTAACCGACCACACCCGATACAGCTGTTCCGCCAGCATCACGCGCACCAATCCATGTGGATAGGTCGCACTCGCCAGCGCCAGGGTTTCATCGGCACGCGAGCGTACACGCTCATCCACGCCATCGGCGCCGCCGATGACGAAGGCAAGCCCCCGGCCCAGCTCCTGCCACGCATGAAAACGCATCGACAGCTGCGCGGTATCCAGGAGCTTGCCGCGCTCATCCAGCAACACGACCCACTCCTGAGGCTGCAGAACATTCAGTATTTTATCTGCTTCGAGCGCGCGTATCTTGTGAACGCTACCCGCTTTGCGATGCTGCGACGGAATCTCCACCAGGCGCATATCCAGGTGCGACGGTAGGCGTTTTGCGAAATCAGCGTATCCATCCCCGATCCACGACGCCAGGCGCTGTCCGACCGCGACGAGTCGAATCTTCACACGATGGTTTCAGAGTCCACCGGCAGATGGTCCCATAGACGTTCGAGGTCGTAGAATTCACGCACCTGCACCTGCATGACGTGCACCAGCACATCGCCGAGGTCGATCAGTACCCATTCGTTGGTTTCGCGCCCCTCGATACCCAGCGGCCGCAGTCCCGCGCGTTTGGCGGCATCCACAACATAGTCGACCAGTGCTTTGACATGACGCCCGGATGTACCACTGACAATGATCATGAAGTCGGTTACATCGGTGAGTTTGCGAACATCAAGTGTCGTTACATCACGACCCTTTCGGTCTTCGATCACTGCAATGAGGTGATCCCGCAAAGCTTCTGCCTTCAAACGATTCTCCGTTGTGTCCATGTGTGCCCCGTGGTCTGTACCCCGGTGCGATCAGGCATAGAGCCCATGTTGCCTAATATAGGTAAGAACCCCAGCGGGGAGCAAATGAGCGACCTCATCACCATGCGCCAGTTTTCGGCGCACGGCCGTCGCGGAAATGTCCGGCATACTCGCATCGATGGTCAGAATCCTCCCCGCCGGCGAATCCGGCACCTCCCCGGTTGCCCGTTCTGCGAGCAATGCGCGCAGTGCTTCGTCCGATGATGAGCGGCGACCAGGTCGCTGCAATAGCACCAGATGGCAGAAATCCAGAACCTCATCACAGCGATGCCAGCTGCCGAGATCGGCGAACGCATCCCCTCCCATGATCCAGAAGAACGCCTCCCCTGGATGATCATGACGCAGGCGCTCCAACGTCTCCACGGTGTATGATGGACGCACGCCGTGTACTTCGAAATCATCCGGCACCAGCACCGGATCGTCCTCACAGGCAATGCGCAGCATCTGCCAGCGGTGTTCGATGCTCACCGCCGGTTGTGAACGATGCCCGGGCCGGGCCGCCAACAACATGCGCACCGCCCGCGCTCCGAGCCACCTGCCAGCTGTACGAGCCGCGGCCAGGTGCCCCTCGTGTACCGGGTCGAACGTGCCTCCGAACAGGCAAATCAACTTCACCCCCTGAGCTTACTCACCAGGCGGGCCAATTCCGACAGCCGTTCGCGCGGCTGGTGCAGTTGCAACAGCGATTGCTTGATTTCCGGCTCGATGGGCAGCAACTCGGCCAGGCGCCAACTCACGCTGCGAGCGTCGTCGAAATCGATGTCGAGATTCAGTTTCTGGATCATGGGATGTTTCACCAGTTCACGCAGTATGGCAACGAGCGGTTCGTGGTCGTCGGTGAGGCCCGCCGCCGGTTCCTCCGGCAGATACTCGACACGCCCCATTAGCAGGTGATCAGCCTGCTCCCAGGTCTTGTGTACACGAAATTTCGCCCCCCCACACGCGACGATGCCGAGCAATCCCCGATCCAGCTGATTGAAGTCAACGATGCGCGCTTGTGTTCCCACACCGAAGATCTCCGGCTGCGTGGCATCGGGTGTAAGTCGCACATCCGCGCCGCGACGAATCAGCACCACCCCAAAGCCGCTGTCACTGCGCATGCAGCTGCCGATCATGTCGAGATAGCGGGGCTCGAAAATCTTCAGCGGCAACAGACCACCGCGGAACAAAACCGCTCCCAGCGGAAAAAGTGGTAGATCTGTGGTCTGTGTCATGAATCATGCCCTGCTTTTCCCATTATGGACACAAAACGACAGACACAGAACAGCGATGCCCCCTGGTTTATTGCTAATATTACCTGCTGCGCACTTCTGGATTACAGGTGGATCTCACTCAGGCCGTCATCCTGGCACTCATTCAGGGCATCACCGAATTCCTGCCCATCTCGAGTTCCGCACACCTGATTCTGCCGAGCGCGCTCACCGACTGGCCTGATCAGGCACTGGCCTTCGACGTCGCTGTCCACCTCGGCTCACTCGTTGCCGTACTGGCCTACTTCCGGCGCGAAATAGCCACCTTCATCTCAGGCAGTGCACGCTTTGTCACCGGAGGCGGATACGGCCCTGATGTAGACCTGATGCTCAAGGTCGGTCTCGCCACGCTTCCGGTAGTCGTTGCCGGCTTCCTGTTCAGAGACTACATCGCAGCCGAGTTGCGGGGCATCGCCGTGATCGCCGTTACCACCATCGCATTCGGCCTCCTGCTCGGGTACGCCGACCGCCGACATGGGGCGAGCGACGACCTTTCCTGGAAATACGCGATGTACATCGGGTTCGCTCAGACACTGGCGCTCATTCCCGGTACTTCTCGCTCTGGCATCACCATCACCGCGGCACTGCTGCTCGGCATGTCTCGCACGATGGCGGCACGCGTTTCCTTTTTACTGTCCATCCCCACCATCGCCGGGGCGGCGCTGCTGTTGTCGCTGGATCTGATCGAGACTGGAATCAGCGGCCAAAAGGCACTGAATCTGATGGTGGGATTCGTACTAGCTTCGGTAAGTGCCTATGCGTGCATCCATGCGTTCATCCAGCTGGTGGAACGCACCGGTATGATGCCGTACGTGATCTACCGCCTGGTGCTCGGCCTCGTGCTATTCGGTTTGATGGCCATGTGACCCGGTTCCGCGGGATCGGTATTGAAGTACGGCGCAGACTCCTAGAATGGAATATCGTCGTCGAAATCGTCGTCATCGCTGACGGTGGGCGCATTGTCCGCGGGTGCCGTTTGCGGCGCTCCCTGCTCGAAACCGGTGGGGGCACCACCGCCCCCGCGAGAGTCGAGCATCTGCATATCACGCGCGTTGATGTCCGTCTTGTAGCGTTTGATGCCGTCCTGCTCCCAGCTCGACGTGCGTAGCTGCCCCTCGATGTACACCTTCGAGCCCTTGTGCAGGTATTGGGCCGCGATCTCGGCCAGCCGCCCGAAGCACACGATGTTGTGCCACTCCGTAGCCTCGCGTTGTTCGCCGGTCTGCCGGTCTTTCCAGCTTTCCGACGTCGCCAGGCTGAAATTGCAAACCGGACTGCCAGCCTGCGTGTACCGGGTCTCGGGGTCACGCCCCAGGTTCCCTATCAGAATGACCTTGTTGATCCCCCGCGCCATATCCGTATCTCTTTGTCGTCTTTCGAGTGTAAGGCGCGCAGTGTAAACCAACCCCGGGCCGGGGCACAGCAGATCACATCCCAGGGGCGCGTAAGCTCCTTGCGAACCGTTATCAGCAGTGTCCTCTAGTAAAAAACACAGATTCCATTGCGCCGCATTTTTCCAGGCGGTATGTTTGATCGTTTCAGCTCGCCCCCGGAGGGCGGCAATGGATACGATCTCCGTTCGCGGCGCACGCACCCACAACCTCGACAACGTCGACCTTGAGCTACCGCGTGACAAACTCATCGTCATCACGGGATTGTCCGGGTCCGGCAAATCGTCGCTCGCATTCGATACGCTCTATGCCGAAGGCCAGCGCCGCTATGTCGAATCGCTCTCGGCCTACGCCAGGCAGTTTCTGTCGATGATGGAGAAGCCCGACGTCGATCACATAGAGGGTCTGTCCCCGGCTATTTCCATAGAGCAGAAATCCACGTCACATAATCCCCGCTCCACCGTCGGCACCATTACCGAGATATACGATTATCTGCGTCTGTTGTTTGCCAGGGTCGGTGAACCCCGATGCCCGCACCACGGCAGAGCACTGGACGCGCAGACCGTGAGTCAGATGGTGGACCAGGTACTCGCGCTCCCAGAGGGTCGTCGTATCATGGTGCTGGCACCGGTCGTCACCGAGCGCAAGGGCGAACATCTGCATGTATTCAAAGAACTGCTTGCCAACGGCTTCATTCGCGCTCGCATCGACGGGCTGGTGGTGGATCTGGACGACGCCCCCGAACTCGACAAAAACAAGAAGCACACCATCGAGGCGGTAGTGGACCGGCTGCGCATTCGTGAGGACGTGCAACAGCGCCTGGCCGAGTCGTTCGAGACGGCACTCGAACTGACGGATGGCATCGCCACTGTCAGCTCAATCGAGGACGACGGCGATGAGGCTCTGGTTTTCTCCGCACGTTTTGCTTGTCCGGTATGCGGCTATTCCATCAGTGAACTTGAGCCACGCATGTTTTCCTTCAACAATCCGGCCGGTGCCTGTCCGGTCTGCGACGGCCTCGGTACGCAGCAATATTTCGACCCGGATCTCGTGGTACAGGACGTGGATCTCACGCTCGCGGAGGGTGCGATCCGTGGCTGGGACCGGCGCAACGTCTACTACTACCACATGCTCACCTCGCTCGCCGATCACTACGGTTTCGACGTCGAGGCGCCGTTTCGCACCCTCAAGAAGAAATACCGCAACGCAATACTCTATGGCAGCGGTTCGCAACGCATCGACTTCAGCTACGTAAACGACCGGGGTGACGTCATCCGGCGCCGACACCGTTTCGAGGGCATCATCCCCAACATGGAGCGACGCTACCACGAGACGGATTCCAATATGGTGCGGGAAAACCTGCAGAAGTATCTGCGCATCCGCGCGTGCCCTGCGTGCAACGGCACCCGTTTACGCGAGGAATCGCGCAACGTCTTCATCAACAAAGCCGCCCTTCCCGAGATCACGCACGGATCGGTGGAAGGCACACTCGCCTACTTCGAGAAGCTCAAGCTCACAGGTCGGCGCCGCACGATAGCAGAAAAGATTCTGAAGGAGATACGCACGCGTCTGCAGTTTCTGGTGGATGTCGGGCTCAACTATCTGACCCTCGATCGCAGCGCCGAGACGCTGTCCGGTGGTGAGGCCCAGCGCATTCGGCTGGCCAGTCAGATAGGCGCAGGCCTCGTGGGTGTGATGTACATCCTCGACGAGCCGTCCATCGGTCTGCATCAACGGGACAACGAGCGCCTGCTGCGCACGCTTACTCACCTTCGCGACCTCGGCAACACGGTGCTCGTCGTGGAGCACGACGAGGAAGCCATCCGCAGTGCGGATCACATCGTCGACATCGGACCCGGGGCCGGCGTGCACGGCGGTAAGATCGTGGCGAGCGGCGGGATTGAGAACATCCTCAAGGCAAAGAAATCGGTGACCGGCCAGTATCTGTCCGGAAAGAAAGCCATTGCCATACCGAAGAAGCGCATCGCGCTCGACCAGCAAAAGGTGCTGAGATTGTCGGGCGCACGCGGCAACAACCTGCGCGACGTGACCGTGGACATCCCGTGCGGCCTGCTCACCTGCGTTACCGGCGTGTCCGGTTCAGGGAAGTCGACGCTCATCAACCACACCCTGTACCCGATCACCGCCACGGCTTTGAACAAGGCCTCCACGCTCACTGCCGCGGATCACGACACCATCGAGGGGCTCGAGCATTTCGACAAAGTAGTGGATATCGATCAGAGTCCCATCGGCCGCACACCTCGCTCGAACCCGGCCACTTACACCGGACTGTTCACCCCAATCCGCGAGTTGTTCGCACAAACGCAGGAAGCGCGAACGCGAGGGTACAAGCCGGGCCGGTTCAGCTTCAACGTGAAGGGCGGGCGCTGCGAAGCATGTCAGGGCGATGGCGTGATCAAGGTGGAGATGCACTTTCTGCCGGACATCTACGTACCCTGCGATGTTTGCAAGGGCAAACGCTACAACCGCGAAACGCTGGATGTGCGCTATAAGGGCAAGAACATCACGCAGGTGCTGGAGATGACCGTGGAGGAGGCGCGCGAGTTCTTCGACGCAGTGCCGATGTTGTCACGCAAGCTGCAAACGCTGACGGACGTGGGGCTCTCCTATATCCACCTCGGCCAGAGCGCAACAACGCTGTCCGGAGGTGAAGCGCAGCGTGTGAAACTGTCCAGGGAACTGTCCAAACGCGGCACCGGGCAAACACTGTACATCCTCGACGAGCCAACCACAGGCTTGCACTTCCACGACATCGCACAGCTGCTCGAAGTGCTGCACCGACTGCGGGATCAGGGCAATACGGTGGTGGTGATCGAGCATAATCTCGACGTTATCAAGACAGCGGACTGGATCGTGGATCTCGGTCCCGAGGGCGGCTCGGGAGGGGGGCGGATCGTCGCGGTCGGCACGCCGGAACAGCTCGCCAAGAAGCGAGGATCGCACACTGGCAGATTCCTGAAGCAGATTCTGAACGGCCGTTCCGCCGCGGCTAGAGCCGTGCCTGGTGCCGAGAAAAAAACGCGCCGTTAAGGCGCGTTTCAAGAAAGGCGGATTGCATTCCGCTTCTTACTGTTCTTCTTCCTCGACTGACTCCTCTTCTTCGGAGGTCTCGTCTTCGAAGTCTTCATCGTACTCGTCGTCGTACTCATCCACGCGCGGACGATCGACCAGTTCTATGAATGCCATGGGAGCGGCATCCCCGGTACGGTAACCGCACTTGAGAATACGCGTGTAGCCGCCTGGACGGTCCTGATAGCGGGGTCCGACCTCCGTGAACAGCTTGCCAACGGCCTCCTTGCTGCGCGTACGGCTGAACGCGAGTCTGCGGTTGGCTACGGAATCTTCCTTCGCCAGGGTAATCAACGGCTCCACCACGCGACGCAGCTCTTTCGCCTTCGGCACCGTGGTCTTGATCACCTCGCGCTCGATCAGCGAGGCGGCCATGTTGCGAAACATCGCCTGCCGGTGCGAGCTGGTGCGGTTGAGATGGCGTCCGCTCTTGCGGTGTCTCATTTTCCTGTCCTATTCCAGTACGTCAGCCCGCTGTCAGGCTACTTTGTCATCGCCCCGGAGGCTTGCCGGTGGCCAGTTTTCCAGGCGCATGCCCAGCGACAGTCCACGCGAGGCAAGCACGTCCTTGATCTCGGTGAGTGATTTCTTACCCAGATTCGGTGTCTTCAACAGCTCCACCTCGGTACGCTGGATCAGATCGCCGATGTAGTAGATGTTCTCTGCTTTCAGGCAGTTGGCCGAGCGCACCGTCAGTTCCAGATCATCCACCGGTCGGAGCAGAATCGGATCAACTTCGTCCTCACGCTCCTCCGAGACCGGCTCACCTTCACTTTCCAGATCGACGAACACCGCCAGCTGCTGTTGCAGTATGGTGGCGGCGCGCCGGATGGCTTCTTCCGGGTCGATGGTACCGTTGGTCTGGAGATCGAGAATCAGTTTGTCGAGGTCGGTGCGCTGTTCCACACGTGCACTCTCCACACTGTAGGCAACGCGACGCATCGGGCTGTAGGTAGCATCCAGTCGCAACACGCCGATGGGGCGCGTTTCCTCTTCTTCTTCCAGGCTATCGACGGGCACATAGCCTCGACCGCGCGTCACGCGCGCTTCGATGTGGATGGCGCCATTGTCGTTCAGCGAGCAGATCACGTGATCCGGATTGGCGATCTCGGTGTCTTCCGTGAGCTGAAAATCGCCCGCGGTGACTTCACCGGCACCCTCCTTCGCCAGAGTGATCACGGCTTCACTCTGATTGTGAACGACGGCCGCAATGCCTTTCAGGTTCAGCATTATGTCGATCACGTCTTCCTGCACGCCTTCCAGCGTGCTGTACTCGTGCAGCACGCCATCAATCTGCACCTCGGTGATCGCACAACCAGGCATGGATGACAGCAGGATGCGCCGTAGCGTGTTGCCGAGCGTATGACCGAAACCGCGCTCGAGCGGCTCGAGCGTGACACGCGCACGCGTCGGGCTGATCTCCTGGATGTCTATGTGGCGGGGTGTCAGAAATTCGTTGACTGACTGAGCCATAAATCGCGTCTCCTTTAGGCTTACTTAGAGTAAAGCTCTACGATGAGGTTTTCGTTGATTTCCTGCGGTAGTTCGCTGCGGTCCGGATGGCGCTTAAACACGCCTTCTTTCTTGTCGATGTCGACGTCCACCCAATCGATCGGTGAGCGCTGTACAGACAACTGCAACGCGGCCTGGATACGTAGCTGACCACGGGCTTTTCCCGCCACTGCCACCACGTCTTCCGGGTTCACCCGATAGGACGGGATGTTCACCAACTGTCCGTTCACGGTAATCGCCTTGTGCGATACGAGCTGACGGGATTCCGCGCGCGTGGAACCGTAGCCCATGCGGTACACGACATTGTCAAGGCGCGATTCGAGCAGGCGCAGCAGGTTTTCACCCGTCGCCCCCTTCAGCCGATCTGCGTTCTTGTAGTAGTTGCGAAACTGCTTCTCCAGCACACCGTACAAGCGACGTACCTTCTGCTTCTCGCGCAACTGAATCGCATAGTCGCTCAGACGCCCACGGCGAACGCCGTGCTGGCCCGGCGCGGTGTCGATCTTGCACTTGGAATCGATGGGCCGAACACCGCTTTTGAGGAACAGATCCGTTCCCTCGCGGCGAGACAGCTTCAGTTTTGGTCCCAGATATCGAGCCATATCGTTCTCCTACACCCCCACTCAGACCCGACGCCGTTTCGGCGGGCGACACCCGTTGTGCGGAATCGGGGTGACGTCAGAAATACTGTTGATGCGCAATCCCGCAGCGTTTAGTGCGCGAACTGCAGATTCACGACCCGGGCCCGGGCCCTTGACGAACACGTCCACGCTCTTCATGCCGAATTCGAGGGCGGTGTTGCATGCGCGCTCGGCCGCAACCTGCGCCGCGAACGGTGTGCTCTTACGCGAACCGCGGAACCCGGATCCACCGGCGGTCGCCCAGCATAACGCATTACCCTGGCGATCGCTGATGGTGATGATCGTGTTGTTGAA